>JABGRG010000237.1 GCA_018648445.1 Rhodospirillales bacterium
GGTTCGATTCCCCTCGGCTCCACCATCAAGCCTTCCTTCACAGCCATCGAACCCCTGATTCTATTTTTGCCCGCGCCAGCGCGGGACGGTTCGATTCCCCTCGGCTCCACCATCAGGCCTTCCTTCACAGCCATCGAACCCCTGATTCTATTTTTGCCCGCGCCAGCGCGGGACGGTTCGATTCCCCTCGGCTCCACCATCAGGCCCGCCTTTACCGCCCCTCACTTTTTAGCCGACGGCGGGTTTCCCGGACTCGGTTCACCCTGCAACGACGGGTGGGCGCGCATATATTGCGGTGGAAAAGGGGCCTCGGCGCCCAACGCTTCTGCCGCGTGCCAGGGCCAGTGCGGCTCAAAGAGCATGCCGCGCGCCAGCGCCACCATGTCGGCCTGCCCCGATGCGACGATGGTTTCCGCCTGGTGGGGATCGGTGATCTGGCCGACGGCGATAGTCGGCATTTGCGTGGCTTGGCGCACGGCGGCGGCAAAGCCTGTTTGGTAGCCGGGACCGGCGATAATCTGCTGGTCGGGCGAGTTGCCGCCGCTGGAGACGTCGATAAAGTCGCAGTCGCGTTTTGCCAATTCTTGCGAAAAAGATATCGTCCCCTGCAGATCCCAGCCGCCTTCGACCCAATCGGTGGCGGAAACGCGAACGCCGACGGGCATACCGTCGGGGCACACGTTACGAACCGCGTCGAAAACCTCCAGCGGGAAACGAATGCGGTTTTCCAGACTGCCGCCGTAGGCATCGTCGCGCTGGTTGCTCAACGGCGAGAGGAACTCGTGCAGCAGGTATCCATGGGCGCAATGAACCTCGATTACCTCGAAGCCAAGGCGAACGGCCCGTGTCGCGGCATCAACGAAGCCCTGTTTGATGCGCGCCAGCCCCGCATCATCCAGCGCCGTCGGCGTCTGCCAGCCGTCACCATAGGGACGCGCTGACGGGGCGGACGTCTGCCACCACCGGGCGTCGTCGTCGGCAAGGGCTGTTCCGCCGCGCCACGGCAATTCCGCCGATCCCTTGCGGCCGGCGTGGCCGAGCTGAATGCCGATCCGCGCGTTGCCGTAATCACGGAAGAATTCTATGACGCGCCCCATGGCGGCCTCGTTGGCGTCGGAATACAAACCCGTGCAACCGGGTGTAATTCGCCCCGCCGCCTCAACGCCCGTCGCCTCGACAAACACCAGGCCCGCGCCGGAAATAGCGTATTGACCGAGATGCACCAGGTGCCAGTCGGTCATGTTCCCATCAATCGCGCTGTACTGGCACATGGGCGCGACGATAATGCGGTTTGTCAGTTCCAGGTCGCGAAGGCGGATCGGCTGAAAAAGTTGGCTTGGCATATTTGGTCCTGTCTATTCAGCAGCGGGGATTTAAGCGGTTTTCCGAATGAATTCCGTCAGGATAACGATTTGCTGGCCGTTGACGCGGCCTTCTATATGTAAGGGATTGTCCATCACCAGCGATATGCCGCGCACTGCGGTGCCGCGCTTGGCAGTGAACCCAGCCCCTTTGACATTCAAGTCCTTGATCAGCGTGACTGTGTCACCGGAATTGAGGACCGCGCCGTTGCTGTCGATGTGCTTGGCGTCGCCTTCATCCGGGGTGTCTTCTTCAAGGGCCTGCGCCCAACCTTGAGTCTCGTCAACGAGATACAGCATGTCGAGCTGGTCGCGCGCCCAGGATTCCCCCTCAAGGCGTTTAAGCAGTCGCCACGCCATCACCTGGACCGCCGGTACCGGGGTCCACATGCTGTCGCTTAAGCACCGCCAATGGTGAACAT
>JABGRG010000121.1 GCA_018648445.1 Rhodospirillales bacterium
AACGCTTCTTCGATTCGTTTTCTCGCCACCCGGCACGACATGACAAAATCGATCAGTGCGGGCCCGTCTTCACCCAAACGAACGGCGGCAAATCCGACCACGCCGTAATCGCCGTAATCGTCGGCAACATCGAAGGCGAAACACTCGACCTGCGCGTCCTCGAGAAGGGCCCGGAATTCGGGTTCGGCGTAGCGCGTGGCTGAAAGATTGAACTGATTGCTACGTTGCAAAAGCTCAAGGCAACGCGCAATCCGGTCAGCCGACACCGCCCCAATCCGCATCACCATGTTGCAGCTTCTCAGGAAGTCGTTGATATCCCCGTCCCACGACGCCGAAATCCTTTTGCGCCGGGCCTGGGCGAGATAGCTTTGGCGGCGGGTCCGGCTGGTTTCGGTAACCGGAACGTCAAATTCGGCACCCGCAAGCAGATCGTCCATTGCGTTGGCGTCGACCGTCCTGACCTGCGGCAAGGTTCGGCCCACCTCGCCGCGCTCGAAAGCCGAGTCGTCGATAAAGGCGAAGGTATCGACGTTGATATCAAGCTCGTCCGCAATCGTGCGGATGCTCCCGCTTTTCGGCCCCCAATGGATCGCCGGGTAAAGAAAATAGTCGGCCAATCCCAGTTCGACGATTTTCGGCCATGCGCGGTCGAAATCGTTTTTGCTGGCGATGGTTTGCAGTATTCCGCGCGCATCCAATTGCCGGATCATTTCCATCGCCGCCGGTCTTGGAACCACCCCGTCCGGCCCATCCTCGCCGATGATGCCATCCCACAGCGTTCCGTCCAGATCCCAGGCGACGCACTTCACCTTGGCGGCCGGTTCTTGCGGTGAAACGAGCAATTTCTTGAACGCGACAACGTCGAGCCACGTAAATATCAAGCGAAGCGGTGCATCATTGTCGGGCCAGATACGGATTTTTCCGGGTACCTCCGGCAACTCGGCAGCCGGGATGCTCGCCTCGTTCCAACCGTGGGAAACATCCATGCTGCGCCTGAAAACGGTCTGATTGCGTGTTTCGCCGTCGCCTTCGCGGTCGATTTCAAGCTGCAGACGGTGTCGGCCTTCGCCCGGATAGAAGAAGCGGATGAAAAACGCGTCGGTGTTCCCGCCATCCGTCCCATCGTTGGCGAAATTGCGGCGGATCAGACGTTTGCGGGTTTTACGGAGTTTTTCGCCGAGGCCAAGCGCCCAGCCAGCCGGAATAGGCAATCCCCGCACAATGGCCTCGGCGCGTTCAAGAACGTCGGCCCGCCGGGCCATGGCCTGTAGTTTATGGGCCGGGAACAGCGACGGTCGCCCCGGCCAGTAGGCCTCTAGCTTGGCCCATCGGCGGAAGAGAACGTCGGCCCCGTACGGGAAAAGGCCGGAAACGGCTGAATTTGGGACAATCCCGTATTCAAACCGCGCGCATTTCCCGTCGGCCCGGCGAACGTATAACGGACAGGTGGAATAGCACGACGGAAGCGCACACTCGACGCAATGCTCCTCCCAGACAAGGGCCGCAACCATGGCCACGTCGGGGTTAGAGGACGCGGTTGCGACCACGCCGGAGCCTTGTGCCCGACGCCACCCGCTTCTGTCCCTCCAGGTCCTTTGGTACATACGATCCCGTCTGCGAAATTACCTTAGATTCAACTTTGTAGCGCGCGTTCGGTCAAATCCTCGTGCCTTCGAAAAAATAATGCGGCGGGCAGGCGCTTAAAACCCCATATCTTCGTTTCCACGATTTAATTATGGTTTTTCTCCAGGGCGATGGCGTGTACCATTATGGGTAATCAATTGGGGGCAACCGAGGGAAAGTTCTTGCGCGGAAAAAAAGAACACGCGCGTCTCATGATTTACAGTCATGACTCGTTTGGTCTCGGCCATTTGCGCCGCTGCCGTGCGATCGCTCATTCGTTGGTCGGGCATCGAAAGGATCTTTCCATCCTGATCCTTTCCGGCTCGCCCATTGTCGGCAGCTTCGACTTTCACGGACGCGTTGATTTTGTGCGCATACCCGGCGTCATCAAATTGCGCCGTGGCGATTACACGTCGCAAAATCTCGACATTGGCATCAATGACATGCTGGCTTTGCGCGCGTCGATCATCCACCATACGGCCGAAGCCTTCGCTCCCGACATCTTCCTGGTAGACAAGGAACCCCTTGGCCTTCGCGGCGAGGTTCGCGACACCCTGACCATGCTGAAGGCGCGCGGATCGACACTGGTTTTGGGACTTCGCGATGTCATGGACGAGCCGGCCAAACTGGCCCGCGAATGGGACCGCAAAAAGGCCATTCCGGCCCTGCGCGACCTTTACGATCATATCTGGGTCTACGGACCGCCGGATATCTGCGATCCGTTGCAAGGTGTTCCGGTGCCCGAAGCCGTTAGACAAAAGGTCACGTTTACCGGTTATCTGCGGCGCACCTGGTCGCAAGCAACCATGCCCGCACCTTCAATTCCCGCTATCGGAAGTCAACCCTATCTGTTGGTCACCACCGGCGGCGGCGGCGATGGCGCCAGCCTGATTGACTGGGTGCTAAGGGCCTACGAACACGATCCGCAAATTCCACACCCGGCGCTGATGGTTTTGGGCCCCTTCATGCGGACAAATCTGCAAGCCGATTTCATGCAGCGGGAGGCCCGGCTCGAAAACGTTCATGCAATCACCTTCGACGCCCATATTGAAAGCCTTTTGGCGGGCGCCGCCGGCGTCGTCGCCATGGGCGGATATAATACGTTCTGCGAAATCCTGTCTTTTGACAAACCCAGTATTATCGTTCCCAGAACCGTCCCGCGCCTGGAACAGTATATCCGTGCAGCGCGGGCCGAAGACCTGGGGCTGGCGCGGATGCTCGTCGACGACGGCAAATGCGCACCGCACGAAATGGCCCAGGCCCTTCGCGAGCTTCCGAATCAATCACGGCCCTCGGAAGTTCACATTCCCGGTATGCTGGACGGACTGTCCGTCGTTAACGGATTGGTCGACCAGTGGCTGAACCAACGCACGACAAGCGCCGCTCCGCTTTCGCTGGTAAATAAGTGAGCGGTCCGGTCGCCATCGTCCTGAAGGGCTATCCAAGACTATCGGAGACCTTTATCGCCCAGGAAATCCACGCGTTGGAAAGGCGCGGCCTGGAAATTGAACTGATTTCCCTGCGCCATCCCACCGATAAACGACGCCACCCCGTCCACGATGAGATCCGCGCGCCTGTAAATTATCTTCCCGAATACCTTGGCAATGAACCGGCCCGCGTGTTGCGGGGTTGGCGGGCGGCGCGAAAACGGCCGGGTTTTGGGCGGGCGGTGCGCATCTGGCTTCGCGATCTTGTGCGCGACCCAACGCCGAACCGCGTTCGCCGGTTCGGTCAGGCCATGGTTCTGGCCACGGAACTGCCGCCCGGTACGACGCGAATTCACGCTCATTTCATGCATACGCCGGCCTCGGTCGCGCGCTACGCCTCCATCATTCGACAATTGCCCTGGAGTTGCTCTGCCCACGCCAAGGACATCTGGACCTCGCCGGAATGGGAAAAGCGCGAAAAGCTGGCCGATTGCGATTGGCTGGTTACCTGTACGGGCGTCAATGCCGAACATCTGGCCGCTCTGGCCCCGCATCCGGATAAGGTTTCGCTCGCCTATCACGGCCTCGATTTCACCCGCTTCGCCCCGTCGCCGCACGCCCGACCGGGGCGTGACGGAAGTGACGCCGACAATCCCGCGATTCTGCTTTCGGTGGGTCGTGCGGTCGAAAAGAAGGGGTTCGACGTGCTTCTACGGGCACTGGCCCGAATTCCACCCGACCTGCATTGGCGATACGTCCACATCGGCGGTGGAGAGGACCTGGAAACCCTTAAACAGCAGGCCGACGGCCTCGCCCTGACCGACCGGATTTCCTGGCTAGGCGCGCTGCCGCAGGAAGAGGTGCTGGAAAACTACCGCTCCGCCGATCTTTTTGTTTTGCCCTGCCGGATCACGGCCAACGGTGATCGCGACGGTCTGCCCAACGTCCTTATGGAAGCGCAAAGTCAGGGGTTGGCCTGTGTCTCCACCGACGTTTCGGCAATACCGGAATTGATCGCGAACGGCGTAACGGGCATCCTAGTGCCACCGGAGGAACCCCAATCCCTTGCCGAAACGCTGGCAGGGTTGATCGTCGACCCAACGGATCGGGAGCGCCTCGGCAAAGCCGGGATGGAAACCGTCCGTGCCGGGTTCGGGATGGAGGCGGGGCTAAATAAACTGGCTGCGGCATTTGGGATTGAGGTACAGGAACAGTCATGCGAATCGCATTCTACGCACCAATGAAGTCCCCGGATCACCCGACGCCGTCGGGGGATCGTCGCATGGCGCGGGCGTTGATGGCCGCACTTACCCTGGGCGGACACCAGGTCGATCTGGCCAGCCAATTTCGCAGCTACGATTCCGACGGGGATCGCGATAATCAGGAACGTCTTCGCGACATGGGAAGCCGTCTGGGCGCGAGTATGGCCCTGAAGTTGCTGGATGCGCCGGAGACCGAAAGGCCTGAAGCGTGGTTCACCTATCACCTGTATCACAAGGCGCCCGACTGGATTGGTCCGCAAATCAGTGAAGCCCTGGGCATTCCCTATTTCGTGGCGGAAGCCAGCTTCGCGCCGAAACAGGCAGGCGGCCCCTGGGAAATCGGGCACGACGCGGTGGCCGCGACGCTGGCCGAAGCGGACGGGGTGTTTACCCTGAACCCCAGCGACGCCGAATGCGTCATTCCCCTTTTACGCTCGGAAGATCGCCACCATTCGATTTTGGCGTTTCTGGACCCGTCACCCTTCGATCAGGCGATAAAATTACGCGCGTCCCACCGAAATCAGATTGCCGACAAATTCCATATTCCCAGCGCTCCGCCCTGGCTGTTGACCGTGGCCATGATGCGCGACGGCGATAAGCTCGCATCCTATCGGATACTGGCCGAAGCGCTGCAAGGGGTTCGCGAACTTCCGTGGCAGCTGGCCATCGTTGGCGACGGTCCGGCGGCGGCTGAAACGAAGGCCCTGTTCGAGCCTTTGGATAAACGCGTGACTTTTCTGGGAAGCCTGGAAAACGAGGACCTTCCCGCCATATACGCGGCGTGTGATGTTTATGTGTGGCCGTCGGTCAACGAAGCCTACGGCATGGCCCTTTTGGAAGCCCAGGCCGCCGGATTGCCGGTGGTTGCCGCCGATGTCGGCGGCGTCGGCTCCATCGTCGCCGACGGCGACACCGGGCTTTTGACGCCCACCCCCGAACCTTCGAAAATCGCCGACGCCCTGACCTCGATCCTGGAAGACCCGCCGTTGCACCGGGAATTCAGGCGGGCGGCGGCAGAACGGGTGCGCGAACATCACTCCATCGCCGGGGCGGCTAAAGCCCTCAGTAAAGTCGTCAAGGGCTGATCATGCAAATCCCAACCACCCGGGTTGTTTTCATTCGGCATGGTCCGACCGCGTGGAATGCCGAGAAGCGAATTCAGGGTCGCGTTGACACTTCGTTGAGCGCTGAAGGACGCGTTTTCGTTGCCACATGGCGCATCCCCGACGAATTTGCCGGGTTTAAATGGTATTCCAGCAACAAAAAACGAGCCATTGAAACGGCACGGATTATGGGCCTGGACCCCATTGCGGAACCCCTGCTGGCGGAAATGAACTGGGGGGAATGGGAGGGGCGCATCATCGGCGAATTGCGCGCCGAGTACGGCGAGGACATGGCCGCCAATGAACGTCGCGGGCTTGATTTCCGCCCCCCCGGCGGCGAAAGCCCGCGGGACGTTCAAAAGCGTGTCGCCGGTTGGATCAAAGCGACCGCGCAGGGTGGACAGCCCTTAGGCGCCGTCGTCCACGCGGGGGTCATTCGCACCATCTATTGTCTGGCAAGCGGCTGGGATATGACGGGTAAACCGCCGGTCAAACTTCTCGACGGGACGGCCCATTTGTTCGATGTGGATACGGGCGGGATGCCGTCGGTCTCGCGCCTGAACATTCCGCTGACGGGGGCGTAATGGCGGGACGTATCCTCATTTACGTTCAACATCTGCTGGGGATCGGTCATCTCAAACGCGCCGCCGCAATTGCGCGGGCGAGCGCAGCGACGGGGGCGCACGTAACCGTGGCCATCGGTGGTCATATGGCGCCGGGAATGGAATTCGGAGACGCAGAGATTTATCAACTTCCCTGCGTATCGGCTGCAGATGATGGGTTCACGGTTTTGCTCGACGAACGTGGGCAGCCTATCGACGAAGACTGGCGAATGCGCCGCCGCGAGGCCCTGCTGGCGTGTTTCGACGCAACACGCCCGGACGTTATGGTTCTGGAACTTTATCCGTTCGGGCGGCGGCAGTTTCGGTTTGAGTTGCTTCCGCTGTTGGAACGGGCCGCCACATTGGCAAATCCGCCACGCATCGCGTGCAGCGTCCGCGACATTCTGGTCAGCAAGGCGCGGCCCGAGCGCAACCGGGAAATTGTCGATATCATCAACAAGTATTTCGATGCCGTCCTCGTTCACGGCGATCCCGAACTGATACCTTTCGCGCAAACTTTCCCTGCGGCCCGCGAGATCGAGAACAAAATCCGCTATACCGGTTATGTGGTCAATGGAACCCATGCGGACTTTGAGCGCACAAGCGAGGCGGGAGAAGTCATCGTGTCGGCGGGCGGCGGCTCGGTCGGCGAACCCTTGTTGCGCGCAGCCATCGCGGCGCGGGCAATGTCATCGGCAGCCGAAATCCCGTGGCGGGTGCTGAGCGGCCCCAACCTGCCGAACGACGTCTTCGAGGATATGAAAAATTCCGCGCCCGCAGGCGTCACCATCGAACGCCACAGAGACGATTTTCCGGCGCTGCTGGCCAACTGTCACCTTTCCATTTCGCAAGCCGGGTACAACACGGTCATGGACATCCTGATGGCCCACGCACGCGCTATCGTGGTCCCGTTTGCGGGCGGAAAGGAAAGCGAACAGACCGTCCGCGCGAAATTGCTGGCCGAACGCGGGTGCCTGAAAATGATCGATCCTGCGGAACTCGGCCCGAAGATACTTGCCGCGAAAATTGACGAGGCGCTTGCGGGAGTACCGGCTCGCGCCAAAGGGTTGAACTTCGACGGCGGGGCCGGAACGGCGGCGGCGTTGCATGCGCTTTGTCGCCAATCCGGGTAGAAACTATGGAACATGGCTTGTTAAGACCTACATATTTCGAGGCAACCGGCATGGAGAAGTCGTGAGCGGCTGGAAGGAACTCGAACGGGAACTGGACGAATGGCGCAACCTTGGGCGCGAGGCCACGCTGTGGTGGCGCGATGACGACGCCACCGAACCCAGTCCCGCTTTGGACCGGCTGACGGCATTGAGCAAAACTTACTCAATTCCGGTCGCGCTGGCCGTTGTACCCGGCGAAATTAAGCGTTCCCTTTTTCCTCGCCTTTCCACAAACGAAAATTGTACGGTTCTTCAACACGGATTTCGCCATACGAATAATGCTCGGGATGGCGAAAAGAAAGCAGAATTCGGTCCCCACCGGGGAAATGACGAAATGCTGGCTGAGTTAATCGAGGGCGCAAAAAGGATGGGAAGTTTCGAACGGGCTTTTCCGGCGCTGGTGCCGCCGTGGAACCGCATCGATTGCGGCCTGTTTGCCGGTCTTGCGGATATCGGCTTTCGCGCGGTATCCACGTTCGGGCCCCGACAATCCGCCTTCCCCGCGTCTGGACTGAGGCAAGTCAACACCCATGTCGATCCCGTGTCATGGCATGGGGGCCGGGGGTTCGCCGGGGAAGAAACCACGCTGTCGCAATTGACCGGACATCTGGCCGCCCGGCGAAACGCGACCGTGGACACCGATGAACCTACGGGGCTTTTAACCCATCATCTGGTATGTGACGATGCGGGCTGGACCTTTATGGAAACCCTTTTTGAAAAAACCAAAAACAATCCGGCGGCACGCTGGCTACGAGCGAAGGAAGCATTCGAGACATGAGCGTCCACACCTATCCTCTTTACACCGTTCTTGGTGACTACATCCGCGCCATACTGGGTGTCGGTGTCTCGACGGTTCCGCTGTTCATCATCACGGGCAAGCCGCTTGTCACCTATGCTTTCTGGGCCTTGATCGTCGTATTCGTGCTTTACGGTCTGCGAACGCTGGCGCGCCACTACACCCGCATCGAAACGACGGACGACGGCGTCGCGGCCAGCAGCTTGTTTCGCCATCATTTCGCCTGGTCTGAACTTTCGAAGCTGCGTTTGAAATACTTCTCCACCCGACGCGACAAAACGGGCGGCTGGATGCAATTGGAAATGACCGGAAACGGCCGCCGCATCGCTGTCAATTCGACGATTTCCGATTTCGCCGATATGCTGGCCCGCGCCACCGACGCGGCGAAGGCAAACGGGATTGATATTGACGAAGCCAGCCTCGCCAATATCGCTTCGATTAACGTTCGTGTGGATGGGGAGGCCGCTATTTGACCGATCTGCTCATCGTTCGCGATCTGAATGTCGATTTTCATACCCAGGCTGGCGTGGTTAACGCGGTCAACGGCATTTCTTTTCGCGTGCCGGTGGGTGGGACCGTCGCATTGGTCGGGGAATCGGGTTCGGGAAAATCGGTAACGGCCCAGGCGATCATGGGCATTTTGCCCCGAACAGCCGAAATTACCGGCGGCGATATTTTGTTTCACGACCCGAAACGGACCCGCGTCGTCGTGCCGCCCGAACGGCGGCGCGGATTTACAGATTTGGCGAGCCTTGCGCCGGACTCCCGGGAATTTCGCGCCGTTCGCGGCGATTCCATTTCCATTATTTTTCAAGAACCGATGACGTCCCTGTCGCCGCTTCACACCATCGGCGATCAAATACGCGAGGCTTTGCTGCTGCACCGGCCCATCGGACGCGCGGAGGGGCGCAAGAAAACCGTCGAAATGCTGGAATTGGTTGGGTTTCCACATCCTCACCGGGCCTTTGACGCCTATACGTTTGAATTGTCGGGTGGTTTGCGCCAACGCGCCATGATCGCCATGGCGCTCATATGCCGACCGTCTCTACTGATCGCCGACGAGCCAAGCACCGCGCTGGATGTGACCATTCAGGCGCAAATCCTCAAGCTGATCAAAGACCTCCAGGCCGAATTGAACATGGCGGTTTTGATCATCACCCACGATTTGGGTGTGGTCGCCAATATCGCCGAGGAAGTGGTGGTCGCCTACAACGGGTCGGTCGTCGAAAGCGGCACCCTGGACGACCTTTTCTTTCGGCCCTTGCACCCGTACCTCAAGGCCCTGTTGCGTGCGGTCCCGCATTTCGACATGAAGAATGGCGAACGGCTGGTGCCCATTCGCGAGATCGAGCATCAGGCCGGACATTTGCTAAGCGCCAAGGACCCGTGGCCCGAATCAACGGCTGACAGGCCGCTGTTGGAAGTGCGGGGCATTTCCAAGACGTTCAAAATGCGCCGGGAATCCGGTTTCCTGAAAGTCGGCAAAAGTACATCGATCAAGGCGGTGGACGACGTCAGCCTGAAGGTTCCGCGCGGAAAATGTCTGGGACTGGTCGGCGAAAGCGGCTGCGGCAAAACGACTTTAAGCAAGATCATCCTTCGCGCCATGAACCCGGACACAGGCGAGGTTCTTTTCGATAACCACGGCGAGGTAGTCGATCTCACGCGTCTCGACGCATCCGCCATGATCCCCCTGCGGCGCAAAATCCAGTACGTATTCCAGGACCCGTTCGGTTCGCTGAATCCACGCATGACGGTGTTTGAAATTCTTAGCGAACCCTTGGTCATTCACGGTATCGGTGACGACGCCTACCGCCGCGAAATGGTCACCGAACTGATGCGTCTGGTGGGGCTTGATCCGCGGTTCCTCAATCGCTATCCGCACAGTTTTTCCGGTGGTCAAAGGCAACGCATCGGCATTGCGCGGGCGTTGGCGCTGAAACCCGATCTTCTGATTTGCGATGAACCGGTTTCGGCCCTTGACGTTTCGGTGCAGGCACAGATTCTAAATCTTCTAAAGGATCTTCAGAGCGAATTGGGGCTGACTTACCTGTTCATCTCGCACAACCTGGCGGTCGTTGACTACGTCGCCGACGACATCGCCGTCATGTGCGCGGGGCGGGTCGTCGAAGTGGCTCCGCGCGAAGTTTTGTTCGCCAACCCCGTTCATCCCTACACCAAGGCGCTGTTGTCCGCGGTTCCCTATCCGGATCCGAAACGCTGCCTTGATTTCACGGCCCTGATGGAGGGCCGCGCGTCCGACCCCGACGCCTGGCCGCAGCCCTTCTGCGCCAACGCCATGGGCGCGCCCACACTTCAGGACCTCGGCAGCGGGCACATGGTCAGAGCCCACGCGACGCCGCAATTGGTGGAGAATTAAGAATGACGAAACGAATGGTTCTCGCACTGCTTTTCACCATGACGCTGGCAAGCCATGCTTACGCGGGAACGTTTGTGGAAACCCCGTTTTTCGCCGATCGCGTCAGCGCCGGAACGCTGCCCCCGGTGCAGGAACGCATCCCCGAAGCGCCGGCAATCGCCGATTTCAGCGCGCCGGGCATGAAACCGGGACGCCACGGCGGCGATCTGCGGGTTCTGATGGGCAAATCGAAGGACACCAAGCGCATGGTCGTCTATGGCTATGCCCGCCTTGTCGGCTATGAGCGGGATTTCAATCTGGCCCCGGACATTCTTGATAGCTTCGACATCAAGGAAGG
>JABGRG010000122.1 GCA_018648445.1 Rhodospirillales bacterium
CGCCGTGAGCTTCAGCACAGGTTCAATCGGGTTGCCGATGATGTTGCCTTGGCCCGTTGGGAACAAGTGAACAACAAAGCCAGCCGCAGCTTGCAAGGTCACACATTCCGCCGCTGCGGAAGATGTGTCCATGAAGTACAGACCCGCACCCTTGGACGGGGCTTCGGCCGGTTCCAGAACGTCGATGTACTTGGCGTTCTTGCCGATCTTCTGAAGGTTGCCGAAGGCTTTTTCCTCGATGGTCGTCAGGCCACCCAGGATGTTACCGGCGGTCGGCTGCGATTCCGACAGATCGTCGGTTTTTTCAGCCATGATGAAGTCGTTGTAGGCGTTCCACGTTTTCGTGAACTTTTCGGCGGTTTCCGGATTCGCAGCGCGGGTGGCGCAAACATGCTCGGCACCCGTGATTTCGGAAGTTTCGCCGAAGCACGTGGTGGCACCCCAGGCGTCGAACTTGTCAATCATGTTGCCGACGGTCGGGTTGGAAGCGAGGCCCGACGTGGTGTCGGATTCACCGCACTTGACCGAGACCCAAAGCTCTTCGATCCCGCATTCTTCGCGGCGAAGTTCACTGGCCCACTGCACGTATTCCTTGGCTTTCCACGAAGCAGCTGCGATGGTCGCGATGTCGCCGTTCTGCTCGATGGCGAAACCGATAACCGGCTTGCCGGTGGCGGCAATGCCATCAACGATGCGCGCGGTCCACTTGGGCTCGATACCAATAACGACGACGGCGGCGACGTTCGGATTGCAGCCGGTGCCGATCATGGTGCGGAAATGAAGTTCCAAGTCTTCGCCGAACTGCAGCCGACCGTAATGGTGCGGCAACGCCAGCGTACCCTTGATGTTGTTGGCGACCGCCTCGCAGGCGGCGTTGGACAGATCGTCGAGCGGCAGGATAGCGACATGATTACGGATGCCGACCCGGCCGTTCTCGCGGCGATAACCCCAAAACGTTGGTTTGCTCATAATTACCACCTCTTCGTCTTGGTGTTTTGCACGTGGACGTGCCCACCCTTGGCGACGTCGGCAACGGCTTTGCCAATGTCGGCGTCGTATTTGATGATCGTGTCACCGTTCTTGATGTCGCTGACGGCAATCTTGTGCCCCAACGGAATGGGATCGATCGCTTTAATGGTGATGGTTTCGTCTTTGTCCATTACCCAGCCGGTCAATTCATTGCCGGCTTCGACGGTTTCAACGACGACCACGCCGACGGTGTCGGCTGAGTCATGAACCAGAAAATCTGGAGCTGCCACGGTATCCTCCCTTGGCTGTGTTTTGCGGCTAAATGCAGGATCAAAACTATTGGGGTTGACGCGCGGCTGTCAATCGAAAATCATGTGTCTTATATAAGACTTTGCAACAAGTGGCGTAGATATGGTGGAAACGGCAAAAAAGACGGGGAAAAGTCGGGACGCCAAATTGCCCGACCTTTCCGATGGCATCGGATTCCGTCCGCTGTACAAACAGGTCAAGGATTCGTTTATCCAGCAAATGGTGAACGGAGATTGGCGCCCCGGCGACAAATTGCCCAGCGAGTTCGAGCTGGCCGCGCGCTATGGCGTCAGCCAGGGAACCGTGCGCAAAACCCTTGACGAGTTGGCCGCGCAGAACCTTCTTGTCCGCCAGCAGGGGCGGGGCACATTCGTCGCCACCCACAACCCGGATCGCGCGCTTTTTCACTTTTTTCATCTGGTCGGCGACGACGGCTCGCGCCAGCTTCCGACCAGCCGGGTCTTGTCGCGCGTCAAGCGGCTCGCCACTTCCGACGAAGAAAAGCGGCTTGGCCTGAAACCCGGTAGCAATGTGATCTGCATCGAACGCGTGCGGGAAATGTCCGCCATACCGGTGATCGTCGAAACCATCGCAGTATCGGCAAAACGGTTCAGCGGCTTGGCCAAGGTACCCGTGGAAGACCTTCCCAACAACCTTTACGAGCTATACGAGGAAAAATACGGCGTCATCATCTATCAGGCCGAAGAATACTTGAGCGCCGTCGCCGCCGACGCGACGGACGCGGAACATCTGGGCATTGAACCGGGCCTGCCTTTGCAGCAGATCGACCGTCTGGCACTAAGCGTTGATCGCCGCCCGGTGGAATGGCGCATGAGCCGTTGCCTTACCACCCAACATCGTTATCTTTCGTTGATTGATTAATTTCGGAATGGATCGAATGCGTTTGATCTTTATGGGCAGCCCCGATTTTTCGGTACCGCTTCTGGCCGCGCTGATTGACGCCGGGCATGAAATTGTTTGCGTCTACGCGCAACCGCCGCGGCCCGCAGGACGCGGGCAGAAGGAACAACCGTGCGCCGTACACGCCTATGCGAACCAGCACTCAATTCCCGTTCGCACCCCAAAAAGCCTCAAGAAAAGCGACGACGAACAAGCTGCCTTTGCGGCGCTGAACGCGGACGTGGCGGTAACGGCGGCCTACGGATTGATCTTACCGAAAGCGGTCCTCGACGCGCCGCGTCTGGGCTGCATTAACGTCCACGCGTCCTTGTTGCCGCGCTGGCGCGGGGCGGCGCCCATCCAACGGGCGATCATGGCCGGAGATACGCAAACCGGAATTACCATTATGCAGGTCGACGAAGGGTTGGATACGGGTCCGATTCTGTTGACCGGCAGTCTGCCGATTACCGCCACCACCACCGCCGGAGCCCTGCACGACGACTTGGCCGGGATGGGCGCGCGCCTGACTATCGAAGCCTTGCGCGGTCTTGCCAAGGGCACGATTTCCCCCGTTCCGCAGCCCGACGACGGCTCGACCTACGCAGCCAAGATCGAGCGTGCCGAAAGCCGTATCGACTGGAGCCTTCCGGCCTCCCAATTGGAACGCCGGTTGCGCGCGTTTCATCCGTGGCCGGGAATTTGGTTCGAATACGAAGGTGTTCGCATCAAGGTTCTCGCCGCCGAGGTTTGCGATGGCGACGCGGCTGCCGAACCCGGCACGGTCATGGACGAAAACCTTCGTGTGGCCTGCGGCGAGGGCGCGTTACGGCTAACGAGGGTTCAACGCGAAGGCAAGGCTCCGGCTGATGCCCAGGCGTTTCTTCGGGGATATTCGATTCTTGCGGGAAGCATCTTGGATTAAAAGAACATCTGACGGATAATCCCCCATGCCGCGCTACAAACTGATCATCGAGTACGATGGAACCGATTATGTCGGTTGGCAACGCCAGGACAACGGCGTCGGGATCCAGCAGTGCGTGGAAATGGCAATTAACGACTTCTGCGGCGAGACGGTCACTGTTTTCGCATCGGGCCGAACGGATGCGGGCGTACATGCGCTGGAACAGGTGGCCCACTTCGATCTGGCCAAAGAAACCGAACCCGATGTCATCCGCGACGCCCTGAATCACCATCTGAAACCGGCCCCTATTGCGGTTTTGTCGGCGCACGCCGCGCCAGACGATTTCCATTCCCGCTTTTCCGCGCTGGAACGCCAATATGTTTATCGCATCGTCAATCGGCGCGCGCCGCCGACGGTCGATCGCGGTCGGGTGTGGTGGGTGCCAACGCCACTTGACGCCCCCGCCATGCATCATGCGGCTTCCGTGTTGATAGGCCGCCACGATTTCACGTCCTTCCGGGCCGCCATGTGCCAGGCCAAATCCCCCATCAAGACTCTCGATGATCTGGAAGTATTGCGCGACGGCGACGAAATACGGGTGTACGCCAGGGCACGCTCATTTCTTCATCACATGGTCCGCAATATCGTCGGCACCCTGAAACTCGTCGGCGAAGACAAATGGTCGACGGACGATGTCCGCCGCGCCCTTGTCGCCCACGATCGCTCGGCGGCGGGGCCCACCGCGCCTGCGGGCGGCCTGTACCTTTCAAAGGTCATTTACTAGAAAACCCCAAAATAACCCTACATATAGTATATATATAAGAATTTTTTACCACCCCTGTGATGCCTGTCACTGATCCGCGCGAACGGCTGCGGTAGTATGATTGCCGGGGAACGAGGGGTACCAGTTTATGCGAAAGTCAGGCTATGAGCAGCCGGTCAAGGATGAAAACCTGCGACTCATCCTTGCCCGCGACGAAAAGAAGTACATTCGCAAACGAATGGTGAATTCGCGCAAAAGCGCCTTCTCATCAGCGAAGGTACTGGCGGTCGCCGTTCTGATCGGGCTTGCCCTTTGGCCGGTTCTGTTGGTCGTGAGTGCCGCCTTCGCCACCTCCACCGCCTCGTCGATGGTCGTAACGGCAGTCTCCATCGGTTTTATCGTTGTTGTGCCGATTTTGGCCATCCACACGTTAATGTCGGTTTCGCAATATCGTCGCTGCCAGGGCTACGAGCGCGACCTTCGCAATTTCCTGAAAAAGTACAATCGAACCTGGGACACTGTTTGACCCAGGCGCTGCCAGCGCCCCCCCCCCCGCCTTCGCCTCTTAAAAACACGTTTCAAACCCACCATCTGTGACAAAGCAAAACCCGTTTCCGCCGGAAGAGGAGCGCGGAGTGGCATTTTTCCGACGCTTTGTTTTGGTGCTTTTGGGCTTGATCGCCCCGTTCCTCCCGACGCCCGAATTGCGCGCCGAGGAAAAGGTCGACCTTGAACTGGTTCTGGCCGTTGATGTTTCGGGAAGCGTCGATCCCGACGAAGCGCGCCTGCAACGCGACGGCTATGTGGCAGCCCTGAGAGACACCGAAGTGGTACGCGCGATCACCAGCGGCTTTCGTGGCGCAATCGCGGTTTCCTACATCGAATGGGCAGGCGGCCACCATTCGTTCGTGGTTTCCGATTGGCAACGCATTGACGGCGCCGACAGCGCAAACCGATTCGCCGCGCGCATCGCCGAGGAGCCTCTCACCACAGGCCTGTGGACATCGATCAGCGGCGTCATCGGATTCACCTTGCCACGTTTCGAGGACAACGGATTTGTCGGCACACGGCGGGTTATCGACATTTCAGGCGATGGCGCCAACAACGACGGGATGCCGGTAACAATGGCGCGAGACGCGGCGATGGCGGCACGGGTCACGGTCAACGGTCTGCCCATCGTGAACGACCGGATAAACCCCTACGGCCACAAGCAGGTTGCCAATCTAGACCTTTATTATCGCCACTGCGTCATTGGCGGAACCGGGGCATTTCTGGTCGTGGCCAAGGGGTTCGAGGCTTTTGCCCGGGCCATCAAAAGGAAGTTGATATTCGAAATCGCGGGAACCACACCGCCAGGCAACACCCTTGTCATCGGCCCGCCGCTTCGTTTGAGACCGCCCGTCGCCATTCGCCGGACCAACTTTTTTCCGGCCGGTTCGCCCGACGCGCCCAATCCGCTGCTGCGCCTGATTGGCGTCGACCGAACGCCGCCGCCGTGCGACATCGGCGAACGCCTGCTGGAACAACGCCGCCGCGACTTCGATGATTACTGAAATCCCCGGAATACCGAACTGCCGTCACGGCTGGAAAATTCAATTAATTCCATGTCTTCCCTCCGATCCCGGGACTAAATATACTCCCGACAGCCCAAATTTAATTGGCTGGGTAAAACCCGGCCATCGGAATTGCCCTAATGAACACAGTTGATATCGACGAACTTTACAGGCTGGCCCGGCAGAAATCAGTCGAGGGGCGTAGCGCGTTGGCGGAAACGGTTTCGGATCTTTTTTCCGGCGAATCACGCGTTTTGACGACCCGCGAACGATCTCTCATGTTCGACATCCTGCATTCCATCATTCGCGACGTGGAAATGTCGGTCCGCAAGCGCGTCAGCGCCCATGTCGCCGGGTATAGCGACGCGCCGGGCGGACTGATCAATCTGCTGGCCAATGACGAAATTGAGGTCGCCTATCCGGTCCTCGTCAAAACCGCCGTCATCAAGGACAGCGATTTGGTCGAGGTCGTTCGCAACCGGACGCTCGAACATCAACTCGCCATCGCCATCCGCCAGGATGTCAGCAAACTTGTTTCCGATGCCTTGGTGGAGCATGGCGATGGCGCTGTCGTGCGCACCCTTCTGGAAAACAAGAACGCCAAGATATCCCGCATCACCATGGAAACGCTGGTCGAACAATCGCGGCGCGTCAACACCTTCCAGGAACCCATCCTGCGCCGCCGCGAATTGGGAGGAGATCTTGCCAAACGCATGTTCCTGTGGGTATCCGCGGCGTTGCGCCAGACCATCGTCAAACAGTTCGATCTGGATCAGGTCACCGTCGACGATCTTCTGGAAAAGGCGGTGTTCGAAGAAATCGAAAACATGGAGAGTGAGGGCCGCACCCCGGAAAAACGAACCGAGTTAACGGATTCGCTTCTGAAGAACAAGGAGGCCACGCCGGAATTGCTGCTTTCCATCCTTGAGCAGGGCGAGGTCGCGATGTTCATTTCGGTTTTCGCGGGAATGACCAAACTGGCCGAAAAATTGGTCATGCGGATGCTGTTCGAGCCGGGCGGAGAAGGCCTGGCGATTGCGTGCAAGTCGATCGGCTTGGACAAGATGATCTTCTCGTCGATATTCTCGCTCTCTCGCAAGGCGCGGCCCAATCTGCGAAAGACCCTGCAACGCGACCTTCGACGCTCGTTGGGGCTTTATGACCAGATGTCGCAGGAAGCGGCTTATAAAGTTCTGCGTCTATGGCAGCGCGACACCGAATACCTGACGGCGATTCGCGAGCTGGAGGTTTCATTCTAAACCAATGGCTGACGGACCGGCGGACAAAGACGGCGGAAAGTCGACGAGGCTGGAATCCGACGGTGGCATTTCCACCCCGGATATGGCCAACTCCGATTTGACGCGACGGCTGAACGATATTACGCGTTTGGTTTCCGACTGGGTTTGGGAGGCGAACGAAAATTTCCGCCTGAAATACGTTTCCTTCCGGGTCTTTGAAATTCTCGGGTTCCATCCCCTTGAACTGGTCGGCCGCAAACTTTCCGATATCGGCGATTTCGTCTCTGAAGACGGCACCCCGGTGGACATCGACCTGATGACGCCGTTTCGCGACGTTTCATTCGTATCCAAAGACCTCCTGGGCGCAACGAGAACCTTCAAGGTCAGCGGGTTGCCCGTGTTTGACCCCGATACCGGTGCATTTTCCAGCGTGTTGGGAACGGCGCGCGACGTCACCGACGAGCAACGCGCGGCGTCGGCGCTGCAGGATTCCGAGCGCCGTCTGCGCACGGTCGTTTCTCATATTCCCATTGTTATGTTTGCGCTCGATACCGACGGTATATTCACCTTATCGGAAGGCAAGGGCCTCAAATCGCTGGGTCTGAAACCGGGTGAAGTCGTTGGTCAGTCGGTTTTCGAATTGTACAAGGATAATCCGGACGCCCTGCACTGCATTCGCCAGACATTGGAAGGGAATATCGCGCGGGCCGTGGTCGACATCGGCGGCCAGATGTTCGACTGCACTTATTCGCCCATCAAAGACGACCGCGGACGTGTTACGGGTCTTATCGGCGTTGCCGCAAACGTTACCGGCAAGAAGGTCGCGCAACGCGAACGCGACGAAAGCGAGGATCGGTTCCGCAATTTGATCGAAGGATCGTTGATGGGGATCGTCATCCACCGCCTGGGCCAACCCGTTTTCGTCAATCAGGCCTATGCCGCCATTTTCGGCTATGACAGCCCCGAGGAAATCGTCGGCATCGAGTCCCTCGATCAATTGTACCATCCCGACGAACTCGAGCGAGTTCACAAGATCAGGACAGACCTGATGGCGGGATTGCCGGCCCCGCCGCGTTACCATATCCGGTCCCGTAAACTTGATGGAACGGAAGTACTGCTGGAAGCCCAGGCCCGTGTCGTCAACTGGAAGGGTTCGCCCGCCATCCAATCGACGGTCGCCGACATCACGGATCGCCAGCGCATGGTCGACGATTTGCAAAAATTGTCGGTAGCCGTGGAGCAAAGCCCGGCCTCGGTGGTGATTACCGACACCGACGGCACAATCGAGTACGTCAACGAGAAATTCGTCGAGGTGACGGGTTACTCGGCAAATGAAGCCATCGGGGAAAATCCCCGCATTCTCAAATCGGGGAAAACACCCCCGGAACGAATCCGCGAATTGTGGCGCACCATCACCGCCGGGCTTGAATGGCGCGGTGAACTGCTCAACCGCAAAAAAGACGGTGAATTGTTTTGGGAATATGCCTCGATTTCGCCAGTCAAGAATGCGGAAGGATCCATTACCAACTTTATCGCGGTCAAAGAGGACCTTACCGTTCGCAAGGAAAATGAAGAACGCCTGATCCAGCAGGCTAACTTCGACGAGGTCACGAAACTTCCCAACCGTGCTCTGGCGTTCGATCGCCTTTCGCAGGCGATTACCCGCAGCAAGCGCAATTCCGACAAGGTCGCTCTGTTGTTTATCGATCTCGACCGCTTCAAGGCGGTTAACGATACGCTTGGTCACGACGTCGGGGACCGCGCGTTGAGGGAAGCGGGCGAACGAATTAGGGACTGTCTGCCTGCCGAGGATACGGTTGCGCGCCTGGGCGGCGACGAGTTCGCCGTCATCGTGATGGGACAAGACGGTTCCATCGACACAGAATCCGTCACCCAAAAAATCATGGAGGCCTTTGAGCCGCCGTTTGATTTGGAAGGTCGCGAGGTTTTTTTGACGCCGAGCATCGGCATCACCGTATCGCCGGACGACGGCACGGAACCGGCCGGTTTGATGAGCAATGCCGATGCGGCCATGTACCAGGCCAAGGAATCGGGCCGCAACAATTATTGGTATTTTACCCCCGAACTTAACAAGAAGGCCCACGCTCGCCTGGGCATGGAAAACCAGCTCCGCCACGCGCTGGAAAAGGGCGAGTTGAGTATTCACTATCAGCCCATGATCAATTTGCGCAGCGGCGAGATCGTCGCCGCCGAAGCGCTTTTGCGTTGGACGAATTGCGAACTGGGGCCGGTCGGGCCAGACGTCTTTATCCCGCTGGCCGAGGAAATCGGACTGATTGGATTGATCGGCGATTGGGTTATGCATACGGCGAGCCGGCAGGTTGGCGAATGGCGGCGCGACGGCATGTCGCTGCCACGAATTTCGATCAACGTGTCGAGCAGGCAGTTCCGCGGGGGCGCCTTGCTGGACACGGTTGCCGATGCGATTGCGGAAGTCGGCGCGAATCCCGAAGCCGTCGAATTGGAAATCACCGAAAATCTGCTGATGGCCGATACCGACGAGATCGCGGAAACACTGGCCAAAGTTCGGAACCTCGGTGTCCGTCTTTCCATTGACGACTTCGGAACCGGGTATTCGTCGCTAAGCTATCTCAGGCGTTTTCCGGTCGATTGCCTGAAAATCGACAAATCGTTCGTTCAAGACGCCACCGTGGAAGAGGGCGACGCCAAACTGGTTGAGGCCATCATCAATATGGCGCGCAGCCTCAAGCTTGAAGTGGTGGCCGAAGGGGTCGAAACCGACGAGCAGATGGAGTTTTTGCGCGAGCGAGGCTGCGATTTCGCTTAGGGATATTATTTCAGCAGACCGCTACCGGCAGATGAATTCGCCCGGTTGTTTGCGAATTGGCGGCCGGAGACGTTTATCGATGAGAGAGAATTCGCCCAGCACGAATTTCAACTTCCACCGCGACAACCTTGAATTTCCACGCTTTTGCCGTAAAATGCCCAGCGGACTGGGACGAACAGGAACGATGATGACGAAAACCTGGTTAATGGCAGTTGCGGCAACGGCCCTTGTCGTGTCCTCCTATTCGGCCGCCCCCGCCCATGCCGATGATCCTGATTTCATTTCCGTCGGTGTCGGTTATTTCGATTTTAACCGCAAGAAGGACGAGGGTGCCGAGTTCCGTCTGGAATACCGCTCGGACTACAAACTCTGGCAAATCAAACCGTTCGTCGCACTCGCCGGAGCTACCAGCGGCCACGGGTTCATCGGTGCCGGCATCCTGATGGACGTCTTTTTCGGTCGGCGGTTTGTGGTGACACCCAGCATCGCGCCGCATTTCTATTTCGGCGGCGACGACGACTTGGATTTGGGTTATCCCCTGGAATTCCGCTCGCAGATTGAATTTGCCTACCGTTTCGATGATCGTTCGCGGCTGGGTCTGGCAGTTTCCCACTATTCGAACGCCAGCCTCGATGACTCCAATCCCGGCACCGAAACTGTGAGCGTTTATTATTCCGTGCCGTTCGACGATATTTTTTAGCCAACAGAGATTGAGGTCTTACCGTGGTGTTTTGCCACGGCATGTTTGTGCTATAACACGGCCCACGCGCCCGTAGCTCAGTTGGATAGAGCACTTGATTCCTAATCAAGGGGTCGCAGGTTCGAGTCCTGCCGGGCGCGCCACTTGTACCGCCCCCTTGCCGCGTTCTTGCGTCGTCTTTTTTCGTAGGTTTCCGGTTTGTATTGACACGCCAGCCGTGCAATTATTGGCGCACACCTCACTCAAAGGATATCCGTCAATACTCCGGGGCTATTTACTAAATATCACAGAGTATTTTAGTTGTATTTATTCACCTAGGGAAATCCTTAGTTGATAGTATTTGAGCGCCCACTATCGTTGGCTATTGAAGCCTTCCATATAGCGTTTGAAGGTGCCCATGCTTGGTTTTAGTACTACTTCTAAACTGTATATGCTAGATTCCGAAACGAAGTGCAACACTCAGCTATGCTGGGTATGCAATGGAA
>JABGRG010000123.1 GCA_018648445.1 Rhodospirillales bacterium
AGGGGGGTCAATATTGGACGCCGATAGGGGGTCAAAGTTCAATGCCGATTGACACTCAGAGGTCAAGCAGACGATACCAGTGGGAAAGCTGACCTTGTAGGCTAAACGGCAAATTTCACGGCGTTGGAGCCGTCAGTTCGTGCGGTGTTCATGGGCCATTAAAGACCAGGGGAAGGCGTCCATCGAGTGAACGACCATTTGAGCGTGCGTGGCGAAGTCGAAATCAGGCGCGTCTTGGGACGTGCCTGGAAAGGCGACAGTATAGAGACCTGCCGCCTTGGCTGCTGCGACACCGACCGGCGAGTCGTCAACCGCCAAACACTGACCCGGTTCTAATTTAAGGCGTGCGCAAGCCTTCAGGTAAGATTCCGGGTCGGGTTTTCCGCGATTAACGTCTTCGAGGCACACGAGAAATGCCATGGCGTCACGAACGCCAACAATGTCGAGGTTAATCTCGGTCAGTTTTCGCATGTTGTTGGAGACACACGCTTGCGGCACCCTCATGGCGGTGAGGCGTCTCACCGTTTCGATGACGCCCGTGCGCGCGGCGCCGTTGTTTGAGAGGCTTTTGTAACGATCCACGAAGGCCTGACACCATGCGGTGTAAGAGACGGGAAACGTATAATTTTCGCTCAGAATATCCCACACTTCCGGGAATGATCGGGCGAAGAGTTTCGATTTTTCGTCCTCACGGACAGGACGGCCGAACGCGGCGCAAATATCGTGGAAACACCGCCTGTTCAGCGGTTCACTATCGATCAGGGTGCCATCGACGTCCCAGAGGACTGCGTGAATCACGAAAAATTTGCTCCTATCCCACAAAAACGCCGAGCCGACATGGAGGCCCAGCGTCATCTAGAAGCCCTTTCTAGACTTCTTCGGGCTTCCAGTCGACATTGACGCCGTCTTTCGGATCATAAGGCGATTTGACGAAGACGGCTTTCCAATCGACGTTGCCTTTATTGACCACGTAATGGACTTCGCCAGGATCGCAACGGATGTAGTCGCCGACCGACAGGACATTCAATTCGCCGTTGCAGTACAGATGCACTTCGCCTTCGACAGTATAGAAGGCCTCTTCAATGTGTTCGTGCATATGGGCCTGGAAGTCTTGGCCGGGCTTGAGCACCACGATACCGAAGTCGGACCGCGGACCCCGGCATAGGTACTTCGGACCGTTATCGCCAAAGCGGAATTCGTTATCACTGTCATTGGTGCGGAACATTTTTGTTCTCCGTTTGAATATGGACGAAAAGACCCTTACGCGTGACCTATAGGCCGGGGGCCTTCCACATGGATTGCGTAACGCCGGCATCGACGAGGGCGCGTTGCGCGGCATAGGCTTCTTGCCAACGTTGCTTGACGTCTTGATAGATCCAATAGCGCGCCGCATCGGGTTCATAGTCGGTTTCCCAACGCACCAGCTTTTGACTCGCCGCCGGGATATCGTCGTAGATACCGACACCCGCACCTGCCGCGATGGCCCCGCCCAGTGCCGTTGCTTCCTTGACCACCGGCACTTTGACCAGTTTGCCGGTGACGTCGGCGAGGATCTGACACCACAAGGGGCCCTTTGAGGCACCGGCACCGAAGACCAGATAGTCGGGATCGATGCCGCTGAATGCTTGGATGCGTTCCAGGTTCGCGGCGGTGGCGATGGCCGCGTTTTCCTGGAGAGACCGGAAAATGGCCGCTTTGGAGCATACGTTCGGATCAATGCTGAGATTCAAAAGCGAGGGCGCGGCGTGATACCAATTGCCGAAATTCATGGCATCGGAGAAGATTGGCAAGATGCCGTTCGATCCCGGCGGCACGTCACGGGCCATGTTTTCAAGGACCGTATAGGCGTCGAGGCCCTGCTTGGCGGCAAGGCGGATTTCTTCTTGGCAGAAGGCATCGCGGAACCAGCGCATGACGAGGCCACAGAAAAAGGCGATGGCCTCGGCCTGCCACAGTCCCGGAACGGCGGCCGGGTTGACGCGGATCATCATGGCTGGATCGGTCAATGGTTTGTCCAGGTTGACTTCTTGCTGCCAGAAGGTGCCGCCGAGAATTGCCGTCTGTCCGGGCAGCACACACCCCAAACCGACACAACCCATTTGAACGTCGCCGCCGCCCATAACCACCGGCGTTCCCTCGGCGAGACCAGTTTGTTCGGAAGCCTTGCGCGTCACGGCGCCGATGGACACACCGGTTTCCACCGTGCGCGGGAAAATATGATCGTGGAGCCCAACCATCTTGGCGATATCCGGCGCCCACTGACGATCCTCAAGCGAGAACACGCCCGTCGTTCCGGCGTTTGAGGGGTCCGAGGCGATCTCGCCGCTCAGTTTCGCCAACACCCAATCGCTGATCATGGAGATATATTGGGTGCGCGCATAGACGTCCGGCAGGTGCCGTTTGACCCACAACAGCCGCGGCAGTGCGCCCAGCGCAAACGCTTCGCCGGTGCGCGCGTAGATCTTTTCTTCAAGACCGGGATATTCGGCCTTGAGGTCCGTTACCTCTTGTGCCGCACGCGCATCCACATTGGCGCAGCCCCACAGTTCCGTCTTGTTTTCGTCGTAAAGTATGATGCCTTCGCGCATGCTGGTCGCGCTCACGGCTTGGATGGCCGACGGCGCGCGTCCGCTTTCCTTCAGCGCCTTTTGGATGCACCGGCAAAGGATATCCCAGTTGGGTCCGACTTCGAAGTCCATGGATGCTGGAAAGCGCGGGTCGCTACGGTGGGTCCATTCCTGCTGATCGACAGCGAGTTGATTGCCTTCTAGATCGAAGAGAACCGCGCGGCCGCTGCCGGTTCCGGCGTCAATGGCGAGGACGCAAGGTGCGGTGTCTGTCATCTGGCGTTTCTCCCCTTGATGAGTTCCGCTGCCGTCGGCTCGTCGGTGAGCAGTGTATTGATGTGCTTGCCGCGCAATGCGCCGAGAATGGCCTCGATTTTCGTGTCACCAACGGCGGCGCCGATGACGTGCGGAATATCCTGCAATGCCGTCAAATTCGTGCCGACGATGCGGTCATGAAGCGGCATGTCCACGACATTGCCGTCTATGTCGAAGAAGTTGCCCAAAATATCGCCGACCGCACCTTGACGCCGATAAAGTTCCATCTCGGACTGGGCGACGTAGCCGCTGCGGACCAGAGATGCGTTCTTATTTGCGGCGCCGACGCCGACCAACGCGAAATTAGCGGTTATCGCCATGGCGAGAATGTCTTGAACCGACTTTTCGTTGCTGAGGATGTCTCGGATTTCTTGGGTCGACACCACCAGCGGCGCCGGAGTTAGATGAACGGTCGCGGTGGCCGCGCCGTTACCGATGCCTTCCATATACGCAGATACGCCACCGGTGAGGCTGACCACCGAGGCGTCGAGGATTGACATTTTGCGGGTCAGGCGTTGAAGGACGCGTACGACCATTTCTCCCCAGCCGACAGCCAGAAGGTCAGCTTCTTGCAACCGGCTCATGAGAAACTGTGCGGCACATTGGGAAATGCGGTCGATCGAATCGGCACCGGAAAGTTCCGGAATGACGCGGACCTCGCGTAGGTCGAAAGCCTTCTCCAGCGCTGTTTCCAGCGCGAAACAGCCTTCTTCGGGGGAATTGACCCGGACTTCAATGAGCCCCAATCGTCGGCCGCGCTCCAAGATGCGCGATACCTTGACGCGCGAAATGCCGAGCCGTTCCCCGATCTCGTTTTGCGTCAGGCCGTCATGATAATAATACCATGCGGCACGCCCGAGGAGCTCTTCCTCCGAATAGACGGTCTCTCTTTTGTTGCCGGACGTCGCCACGCTGCTCTCCCGCCTTGTGATGCGCCTTTCAACGTCCGCTCGCTAGGAGGGGGCGTTGGACGCGATGTGCTTGGAATGCACAAAAGAAAATATACCACAATTATGTTCATATCAATCCTGTTGTTGCGTGTTCGTTTTAAAGAGTCGGAAAAAATTGGGTTGGTCAAACGGCTTTCGCCGAAAAGATTGATGAATAACATGTTGTAATATCACAAAATAAGTTAATTTACGGCAAAACAGGCAGAGCCCTAAAGTTTCGTTGCACACGCTCGTTTTGTAACTCATCAGTGAAGAATAAGCAAAAAATGAGGCAGTTCGAAAAGATTGACAGGTGGTTTTAAAAGGGATACCGTTCGTACAAATGATCGTAACAAGTTCATTTGTTCGCTAAAAGCGGAATGGAGGATGGAAATTGACGAACGGTTGGCAATATTCTTCTGCCTGCCCGTGCTGTCTTCATTAAAGCCAACATCGACAACTACGACTTTTAGTCTCCCTGTGGCTGGGGGTTTCGGCCCCCGGCTTTTTTTTAATTATATGCGGTTTTGCGTCCGTATTTCAGTCGACGCAACACGACGATCATAAGGAAGTGGAGAACGACCATGGCCGATTTAGACGATATCAAGGATGGCAAAGATTTCGGCATCGGTAAGCCGCAGGTCAGCGAGCCCTTTTTCCTGAAGGGGTCAGGTGGACAGGATTGGGGATTGCGCAACCGTTTGGCGCAGATATTCAATCCGAAAACCGGCAAGACCGTGATGCTCGCGTTTGACCACGGCTATTTCCAAGGACCGACAACGGGTCTGGAGCGAATTGATTTGAATATCGCGCCGTTGTTCGACCATGCCGACGTTCTCATGTGCACCCGCGGGATTTTGCGCAGTATCGTTCCGGCATCGACCAACAAAGCCATCGCCCTGCGTTGCAGCGGCGGTAACTCCATTTACTCGGAGCTGTCCAACGAAAGCGTTGCCGTGGATATCGAAGACGCCATTCGCGTCAACGCCAGCGCCATGGCCGCCCAGATTTACATCGGATCCGAATACGAGCATCAGTCGATCAATAATGTGATCAAGCTGATCGATACGGGAACCCGCTACGGCATCCCGACCTTGGCCGTCACCGGCGTTGGTAAGGATATGGCACGCGATGCCCGTTACTTCTGTCTGGCGACCCGGATCGCCGCCGAACTCGGCGCCCACTACGTCAAGACCTACTATGTGGATCAAGGCTTCGAGCGCGTGTGCGCCGGTTGCCCCGTTCCGATCGTGATTGCGGGCGGCAAAAAACTGCCCGAGGCCGAAGCCCTCGACATGGCCTACAAGGCCATCGATCAAGGCGCGGCCGGCGTCGATATGGGCCGTAACATCTTCCAAGCCGATAGCCCGGTGGCGATGATTCAAGCCGTCGGCAAGGTCGTGCACGAAGGCGAAAAGCCCGACAAAGCCCTTGATTTTTATAACATGCTTAAGAACGCAAAATAGGAACGACCTCTCCCTTGTGGCGGTCTGGTCAAGGAGGCGCTTGTTGAACCTGGCTCCTCGATCAGCCCACGAGGTGTCATTTCCCGAAAATAGTTCGCAAAGAACGAACGGGATTTGGGAGAGTTTAATGGGAATGGAAACCGGTCTCGCGTTCGCTTGAAGGGAGCGCCTCTTCCCCGGCTTACATAAACGGAGGAAAAATGAATAAGACAGAAGAGTTGGGTTCGCGTCCGGTATCTTGGCTTAGCGTGCTTCCACCCGTACTTGGCCCGACAGCCGTGCCCCTCAAGGCACCCCTGTTTATGATCATCATTCTGTCTGTCGTTATGATTTTGGTGGAGCCCGCCTTCTTCAATATCGGCAACGTGAAGGCGATCTCGCTGGACGTATCCATCATCATGATTCTCGGCGTCGGGATGACGGCAGTTATTACGTCCCGCGGCATCGATCTGTCCATCGGCGCCATTCTGACCCTATCCAGCGTTGCCCTTGCAGCGTCGATCAAGGATTTTGGGCTGCCGGTGCCGTTGGCCATTGTGGTCTGTCTTATGGTTGGCGCGGCCTGCGGATTCGTTAACGGCTTCCTCGTGACCAAGCTCAGGATGCCGGATTTCATCGTCACCCTTTCAACCGAGCTCGTCTTCCGTGGCTTGGCATTGATTTACGCGGGCGGTGCGGTGTTCTTTGCCTTCCCAAAATCGCTGACGTTCTTTGGTCGCGGCCAATTCTTCGGCATCCCAATGCCGATTATCATCTTCATTGTGATGGTTATTCTGGGGCACGCGGTTTTCGCGTTTCACAAAGTCGGCTATCGGCTCCACGCGGTGGGCGGCAATCCCGCTGCGGCCCGTCGGCTGGGCGTCAATGTCGATCGCTACCGGATTGGGGCCTACGTGACCATGGGCTTGTTGGCGGCCGTCGGCGGTATCGTTCTCACCGGGCGTCTTGACGCGGTGGTGGCCAGTGGCGCCGTCACAATTCTCTTGAACACCATTGCCGCCGTTATCGTCGGTGGCACGCACTTGTTCGGCGGTCGGGGATCCATCGTCGGAACCCTGCTCGGCAGCGTGCTGTTGGCGATGATCGTCAATGCCGTTGTTCTGCTGGGCTTCGAAGCTTTCTGGCAGCACGTTGCGGCTGGCACCGTCATTTTGATTACCATCGGGCTGTATTCGCGGCGCACAGCGAAAGTGGACGCTTAAAATAGAACAGCTCAAATAAAAGTGAAGTAACTCAATAAAAACAAAAAAAGCAAGGAACGAGATATATCGACGTTTTTCTGATCGTAACCCTAGGAAGGATGTAGTTATTATGAGAAAACTAAGTATCGTAACAGGTGGGCTTCTCGCGTTTGCGTTGGCCGCAACCACGGCCACAGCGGGTGAGATCACTGCTGCGTCGAAGGAGCGCGGATTCTTCTTGTTGCCCGAATTCCATGCCTATGCGCCCGAACAGTCGGCCATGATGGATAAGTTCCTCAAGATCGTGCAAAGCCCGGGTGTGCCGATTGCGGTGAAGCTCGACAAGCCCCTTAAGATCGCCATGATGTTCCCGAGCTTGGAAACCTCTGACGCCTGGGCTCGTTTGAACATCGCGTTGGTCAAACGCCTTGAAGAAATGAAAGTTCCTTTCAAGGTGACCGAACTGATGATTCGTCCCGACGAACATGGCCGACAAGCAACGCAAATCGACCAGGTCATGGCGCAGGATTTCGACTATGTGGTTATCGGCCCGTCGGAATATAAGGCGCAAAAGGCTAATCTGGAACGTCTCTCCCAGAAAATCCCAACGTTGGTCATGAACGTCGTTAACCCGTTTGTCGATCTCGTCGGCACGGACAAAATGCCGTTGTCGCACATCGGGTTTGATCACTCGGTCGGCGCAAAAGTGCTGTGCAACTGGATTATCAAAGAAAAGGGCGGCAAAGGTACGATCGGCCTTATGCGTTACCTGCCCGGCCTCGTCGATGACCAACGCAGCAATGTCTTTAGTGACTGTGTGCAGAAAAATTCGGACATGAAAGTCGTGACCGAGTTTGAAGCACAGGGCGATCGTGAAAAGGCCTTTACCGGGGCGAACGCTATCCTCAGCAAATACCCGGATATTACCATGCTCCATTCCGCCAGTACGGCGATTGCTCTTGGAACACTTGCGGCCGTCGAAGAGCGCGGCAAAGTCGATAAGGTCATCGTCAATGGTTGGGGGGGCGGCGGCGACGAGCTGAAGTCGATCATCGCCGGTGGTCTCAAAGTCGCGGCCTTCCGCGTCAACGACGACTGGGGTGTTTCGGTTGCCGAAGCCATCAAAGCCCATGCCGAAGGCAAGAAGATTCCGGTCGTTATCGCCGCAACCATCAAGGCGGTCGACTATCGGATGAATGCCGAACAAATCAAGGCGGAAACCGATTACGCCTTCCGTTATTCCGGCGTACTCGACCGCTAAGCGATCGGATCCGGTGTTCCGGGAGCGTCGCTCACTATGTGGCGCTCCCGGATTTAAACGAACACTAGTGTGGGATTGAAAACGTGCAAGCATCAGAACAAGACCGCATTGACGACGTAACGCCCGCAGGCATCGAAATGGCCGGCATCTCCAAACGTTACGGCCAGGTCCAGGCGCTCGTGGATGTCAATATGTCGGTGAAGCCCGGTGAAGTCATGGGTATTGCCGGTGATAACGGCGCCGGAAAATCAACCTTGATGAAGGTTCTCGCTGGCGCCATTGCCTCTGACGAGGGAACCATTTCCATCGACGGGGAGCATCACGCGTTTTCGAGCCCCAACGACGCTCATCTGGCCGGGATCGAAATGCTCTATCAGGATCTCGCGTTGTTCGAAGATATGTCCGTCATGGCGAATATTTTTGTCGGACGGGAACTCACGAACGCCGCAGGCTTCATGAAATTCTCCGCCATTAAGGAAAGAGCGTCCGAAATCGTCAGCACCTTTTCGGTGCGTCAAATTGATGTCGCCAATCCGCTCGGCAGTTTGTCAGGCGGGCAACGTCAGGTATCCGCCTTGGCGCGGACCATCGGCTTTGGCAGTAACTACGTGATTCTTGACGAACCGACGTCGGCGCTGAGCCCAAGTGCCGCCGACGAAGTGTTGGATGTGGTGCGCAACTTGGCCGCCAAGGGTATCGGTGTGATCATGATCAGCCACAACCTCAATCACATTATGGCGGTCTGCGATCAGGTGGCGGTTCTTCATCTCGGGACCGTGGCCGGTGTCCGCAAAATCAGCGAAACCACCCAAGAAGAAATCGTTTCGCTGATCGTCAAGGGCGCCTAACAAACATCTTTTAATCAGAATGGGACAGGGCACATGCGTAGAGGCGGAATACTCAATGTAGAATTGGCGTCAGCCATCGCGATGATGGGACATGACGATATCATGCTGGTGACCGATGCCGGTTTTCCTATCGAATATCCGGATGACCGGGTGATCGATCTTGCCGTTGTCCCGAATGTTCCTGACCTCTTCACGGTCTTGAAGGGAATCCGCCAAGAGATGTGGGTCGAGAAATTCGCCCTGATCGATGTAACCGACAAATACGGCCCGAACGTCAAGAACGGCGTAGCGGAAATATTCCCCGACGCCATCGCGACCACCATGCCCAATGAATGGTTCCACGAAGAAGGCTACCGCAAGGCGAAGTTCTTCGTGCGCACGGGCGGATGGTGGCCTTGGGGCAATGTCGCGCTGTTTTCCGGCATTCCGGCCGTCGAATGGTTCGGTGCCACCGGTGGGCCGCTACCGGAGGACTGGCAAGAACGCTATGACCTTGCCAAGAAGTACGGCCAAGAAGGCGTTGACTGATCCGATAGATAGTGCTGCGGCGTGAGCTCTGATGGGCTCACGCCATTTGCCTGTATTACATGGGAGAGAGGACAGTCATGAATCCGGCGGACAGCCAAAAATTCGGCAAGACTGATCTCGACGTTACGGCGTTTTCCTATGGCACCGTGCCGATCGGAAATATCTTCGAGTTTGTCGAAGAAGAAACCTCCGACGCCATGATCCAACATTGCTGGGATAACGGTATCCGCCTTTACGATACTGCGCCCATGTATGGTCATGGCCTTTCAGAGCATCGCTTGGGGCACTCGTTGCGCTGGAAAAACCGAAACGACTATGTTTTGGCTTCCAAGGTCGGGCGTGTTTTGACGGCTGCACCGCGTTCGGAGATCGATTTCGAACGCTGGGCGGGTGGTGCGGCCAACGTGGCCCGGTTCGACTACAGCTATGATGGAACCATGCGCTCGTTCGAAGACTCGCTCCAACGCATGGCCCTTGAACGCATGGATATCTGTTTTATTCATGACTGCGACTACATGACCCATGGCGATCAGTATCCGGAAATGTTTGAGCAAGCCATGGACGGTTGCTGGAAAGCCCTGGAAAAGCTGCGTGATGAAGGCGTGATCAAGGCTATTGGTGTGGGCGTCAACGAAGCGAACGTCTGCATTGATGCGCTTGAGCGACACGACTTCGATTGTTTTCTTCTTGCAGGGCGTTACACGTTGCTGGAGCAAGATCCCCTCGATGCATTTCTACCTTTGTGCGCCGAGCGCGATGTGGCCGTGGTGATCGGGGGCGGGTTTAATTCAGGCATTCTCGCGGCCGGGGCCGTCGACGGTGCGCGCTACAATTATGCGCCGGCGCCGCCGGAAATCATGGACAAGGTCCGCAAGATCGAAGCCGTGTGCGGCGCCCACAAAGTACCCCTGGCGGCTGCGGCCATGCAATTCCCCATGGCGCATCCGGCCGTCGCCACTTTTTGCGCCGGAACGCGGAATATGAAACAGTTGCAGAACAACCTGGCATGGTTTCGCCATCCCATACCCGTCGATTTTTGGGCCGAATTGAAGCACGAAGGCCTGCTGCGTAAAGATGCTCCGACGCCGAGCTAAAGAGGAAAGTCACATGGCTTTAGAAAGTGCGGACATCCCTGGCGGATTGGGCAAACCCACGCTTGTGGCGCCGCCTGGGACCTGCGATTGCCATATGCATGTCATCTATCCCGAACGGCGTTTCCCTTTTATTCCCGGTAAGGAAAATGTTTTTCCTGAGCATTCCTGCGCGGCTTACATGGCCGCAGCGGATAGTCTGGGCATAGAACGATGTGTCGTTGTCCTGCCGCCGTTCTATGATTTTGATAACGCCAGCACCTGCCTCGCGGTTCAGGAAATCGGCCTTCCAGCTCGCGCCGTCGTAAATGTCGGCCCGGATGTTACAGATGCGGAATTAGAGGCCTTGGACAAGGCAGGGGCACGGGGCGCCAACTTTTTCATGCTGCCGGGCAGGTGCCTTGATTGGGGCGCGCTTAAACCAGTTGCCGAAAAAG
>JABGRG010000124.1:0-6652 GCA_018648445.1 Rhodospirillales bacterium
ACCAATCAGGCCCTTGGAACGATGACAGTTCCAAGGGCTTTTCTTTGGCGCACCGGCCTTACCAGTACGAAATCGCCTGTTCGAACATGGACCGGATTTCGTTCTTTTCGATGGGTCTGGACGAATTGTCGATTACGCGCTTCTGCGGCCACGCTTTTTCGGTCAGGGCGGGAATATCGTCTTCGCCGTAGCCAACGCCGGACAGGCCGTTGGGAATGCCGATGGTGCGCATCATGGCGATCACCTTGTCGGCGAGGATGTCGCCGGGTTCCTTGTTTACGCCTTTGGTTTCAGCGCCGAGCGCGATAGCCGCGCGGAGATGGCGCTCGGGGCAGGACGGCCCCATATGCCGGAATACGGACGGTGAATTGACGATAACAGCGTAGCCGTGAGGAACCAGAGCATGGTCTCGGGGCCAGCCGTCCGCACGATAATCCGTGACCAATCCGGCAACCGCATAGGACATGCCATGGGGCAGGTTGCACCCGGCGGTGCCAAACCCGATGCCGGCCAGCATTCCGGCAAACATGAGCCGTTCGCGCACCTCGAAATCGTCGGGATTGGTCACCGCATGTTCAAGGTTTTCGCCGATCAGGCGAATGGCTTCGATGCAATTGATGTCGCTGTATGGGTTGGCCCCCTGGCTGAGGGGCCGCATGGCCGGATCATCGGGTGCGGGGCGCTGGGTATAGGGCCGGGCCGTCAACGATTCGACCGCGTGGCTGAAAACGTCCATGCCGTTGGCGGCGACTACCGGTATGGGAAGGGAGCGCAGGGTCTCGGGATCGACGATGCCCATATTTGGCTTGATACGGGGACTGGCGATACCGGTCTTGGCGTTCATCCCTTCGTAGTCGAAGATCGCGATACCGGTACATTCGCTGGCCGTTCCAAAAGTAGTCGGACAGGCGATGTGGGGTTTTAGCGCGCCCGGCGCGTGCATTCCCTTGCCGATGGGTGGATTGACATAATCGAGAAAATCCTCGGGCGGATAGGTGGAATACAGATTGGCCACCTTGCAGGTATCCATGACCGAGCCACCACCGACGCTGACGAAACCATCGTAATCGCCGTCTTGGGCAAAAGCGATCGCGGTCACCAGTGAAGACGATGTGGGTTCGACCACCACCTTGTCATAGACGGCAACGTGGATTCCCACATCGCGCAGGGATTTCTCCACGTTGGCCACAGCCGGAAGTTTGGCGACACGAGGATCGGAATACAAGGCAACGCGCGTCATTCCCAAGAACTTCGCATGAGCTCCGATTTCAGCCAGAGCCCCTGTGCCAAAGGTTTCCTTGGTGGCTTCGAAGGTGAAGGCGTGGTCACCACCCGCAGACGGGGAAAAGTAGTCCGACATAGCCATCTTGCATTCCTTATTTAACGTTGCTCCCTGACCGTCACCATAATCGGAACCAGGCCCCGTTTGAAGGAAAAGTGCCGTGTGGGTGCGCCGCTTGTTTCACGTTTGTAACGTGCTGGTCACAGAATGAAACCGAATCGCCGCGAATGCGTCATCGTTAAGAAACCTGGGATCGTTAGACTTTTAACTGGTCGGAAAAATTGGATTGGCGAGATCGAGAAGCGATGAGAAAGATCCTGATTGTCGACGACGAAAGGCTTGTCCGTAAAACACTCGGATATAGCCTTATCGACCACGGCTACACCTGCGTGGAGGCGGAAGACGGCGACGAAGCGCTAAGGGTTTTTCATTCGGACCCCGAGATTGACATTGGCTTCATCGATATTCAAATGCCGGGCAAATCGGGGCTGGACGTCATCTCTGAATTTCGAAAGGACCCGGACCGTGAGATGGAGGTCATCGTCATGACCGGTTTCGGCGGAGTTGATTCCGCTGTTCGGGCCTTGCGGCTCGGTGCCTTCGATTTCCTTCAAAAACCGTTCAATCTCGATCATGCCATTAGTGTGCTCAAGAAGTGCGAAAGCAACATCAAGGAGCGCGCACGACAGGAGCGCATCCGCCACGAATTGGAAAAGTCTGTCGAGAAAAGGACGGAACGAATTCAAAAGCTGATTCGACAGGTCGATATGGCTCGGACCGAAACCGTGGAAGCTCTTGCCACTGCGGCCGAACAACGTGACGAGGATGTCGGCTCCCACAACCGCCGAGTCGCCGGCTATTCCACTTTGCTGGCGAAAAAGTTGGGGTGGAGTGAGACCGATGCAGAAATGCTGGGAATGTGGGCGCTGCTTTACGATGTCGGAATTATCGGCATTCCCGACGCGATCCCGCTGAAAAAGGGGCCGCTTTCCGATGAGGAATTCCGTCTTGTGCAGGCTCATTCGAGTATTGGCCATCAAATCATCACCAAATCCGGTGGTGAAAGCATGCGGTCCGCCGCGGAACTGGCTCTTACGCATCACGAAAGGTGGGATGGCAGCGGTTATCCGCAGGGCCTGGCTGGTGAGAACATTCCAGAAGGAGGGCGTATCATTGGGCTTTGCGATGTTTATGACGCGCTTCGTTCTCGGCGCCCGTACAGGGCACCGGTGAGCCACGAAAACGCGGTAAGGATAATTATCGAGGGTGACAGCAGGACGCAGCCTACGCATTTCGATCCTCGAATTCTGGAAGTTTTCACGAATGTGGCTTCCGACTTTGCGGAGATGTTCGAAAAATACTCGAGATGGCCGAATGCCGATCAAGCGAAAGCGATCGGCGGCTAACTCAATTTGATTGAATTCCGAATGCCAAAACCGATGCCGAACGGGAGGAAGGCCGAATGGCGAAACTGTTAATTTTCCGGGAATTGAAAAGCCGGTTGGGTCGATGGCTCGGCCAGTCTCCGGGATCAGACTGGGAAAGATATTCCGGAAATGAATTCGCGGGCGACGGCGTCTCGTCGGATGTCCCGGCGGAGGCGTTCCAGTTCCTCGACGCCGTTATCATGCATACGCCCCACATCGTGTTCTGGAAGGATCGCGATGGTGTGTTTCTAGGCTGCAACAAGAACTACCTTTCCATGCGGAACTTGCCTGACATCTCCGATGTTGTTGGCAAGAAACTCAGCGATTTCTCATCGGACCCGCAAGAGGTGGCGAAAGCGGCCAAAATCGATGCTTGGGTTGTGGAAACCGGGACCCCGACCCGGAACGTCAGGAATACCATTCGAACCGCGGACGGCAGGGAGATGTTCCTCGAGACCAGCAAGATGCCCATTCGCGATCAGGCCGGAAACGTCGTCGGCATCGTCGGAATATCGTCGGACGTCACCGAAAAGGAAATGGCCGAACACGGATTGCAGCTCGCGAGGGGAACGCTGGAGCAAAGGGTTATGGAACGAACTCGGGATCTTGAAGCCGAGATTGCCGAAAAGACGTTGGTGGAGAAAGCGCTTCGGGAAAGTGAAAGCAAATATCGAACCTTGATCGATGGCATTCAGGACGAAGTGTTTATGGTGGTGGACGAGAAGTTTGTTTTCCTGAGCGACACCTTTCCAAAAATTCTGGGATACGAAATGGAGGAATTGCTTGGCCAGTCCTTCCTGAAAATTATCGATCCCGGGTCCCATGAACGTTCCAACGGCCGCTATAAACAGCGGATCGCGGGGGAAAGCCTGGAAAGTAACTACGAGTTGGACCTGCTTTCGAAGGAAGGGGAGCGGCTCCATTTCCTCATCAATTCTCAGAAGATGGTTAGGCCCGACGGTAAATCCTCGGTGATCGGAACAGCGAAGGACATCACCCATATCAAACTGACCGAACAGACCCTCGTGGAGAGCGAAGAACGGTTCCGTGAATTCGCGGTGTCGTGTTCTGACTGGTTGTGGGAAACCGACGAAGCGGGTGTATTTTCTTACCTTTCAGATCGCGTTTACGATGTTTTGGGGAGGCGACCCGGCGATCTCATCGGAAAATCCTATCTGGCGCTGGCGACAAGGGAAGAGGACGAAATCGTCTGGGCCGAAGTCGATGAACTCGTGCGCAAGGGCGGGCAATTTCGCGATATTCAAATTGAAGTCCAGGACGACCGGGGAAACGAACGGATCGTAAGGATCAGCGGCAAGCCGCGTTCCGATAGGCAGAGAAAACTGCTGGGGTACCGGGGCGTCGGCGTCGATGTGACGGAACATGTGCACGCCCGCAGGCGCGAGAGCAAGGCCGAGGAACGGTTCCTCGCCGCCGTCGAAACGGTTCCGGTCGCCGTTGCCCTGTTTAACGACGAAAATCGACTGGTTCTCAGTAACGAGCGGTTCCGAAAGCACCTGATTTCCGGAGGTGAGTTGCTGCTGGGCAGCACCTACGAGGACGTTTTACGTGCCGAATTGGCTACGGGCGCGATTCTGGAAGCTGTTGGCGATGAAGAAGCTTGGCTGCAAACGCGTGTGGAAATGTTCGGAAAGCGGTCCGGAGCAAGATTGCTGCAACGCAGCAACGGATGGTTCGATGTTGCAACGCATCAGGCCGGAGATGGCTATACGCTTCTGTTTATCCACGACATCACGGAACGCGTGGCGGCAGAGGAAGAACTTGTGGGTGCGCGCGACGAACTGGAGCTTCGCGTCCAGGAACGCACCCGCGCTCTTGAACAGGAGATATTTGAGAGGAAGTACGTACAGGCCGAACTGCAAAAGGCGAACGAGGAGTTGGAGCGTCGGGTCGAAGAACGAACCCGCAATCTTCGTGCGGAAATGACGGAACGGAGAAAGGTCGAGGAAAAGTATCTTCAAGCGCAAAAAATGGAAGCGGTTGGGCAATTGGCAGGCGGCATTGCTCACGATTTCAACAATTTGTTGACGGTTATCATCGGAAATCTCAGTTGGTTGAAGGAATTTGCCGGGCCTGACGAGAGAGCGATCAAGGTAAGCAATCTGGCGCTGGAAGGCGCAAGAAGAGCTGGCGAACTAACCCAAAGAATGCTTGCCTTTTCGCGTCAACAGGAACTTTGCCCCGTGGATATTGACCTCTCCGAGATCATTGGCGCGATTGAACCGTTGATCAATCGGGGACTTCGCGAAGATATCTCGTTCAAAATGGATATCAGCCCGGATCTGTGGCCGCTGACGGCGGATCGGAATCAATTGGAGAACGCGCTTCTCAATATTGCTATCAATGCCCGGGACGCCATGCCCAACGGCGGTTCGGTTATCCTCAGCGCGCAAAACCATGTGATCGACGAAACACATCCAGCGGTGCCGAAAGGTGCCGAACCCGGCGAGTACGTCGTCTTGTCGATGTGGGATTCTGGTTGCGGTATTCCGCCAAAGGAACTGGAACGTGTTTTTGATCCGTTTTACACCACCAAGGACGTGGGGAAGGGGAGCGGCCTGGGCCTTAGTATGGTATTCGGCTTCGTCCATCAGTCCGGCGGCTTCATTGATATCGAAAGCGAAATCGGCAAGGGAACGACAGTTAAGTTACACCTTCGCCGTGCCGCAAATTTGCGGTTCGACCAAGCTGAGAAAACGCTGGAGCCAAAACCGTCCATTCGAGAAGACTTGAGAGTGTTGGTCGTCGAGGACGATGCGCTGGTTCGCGATGTCACGGTGGAATATCTGAGAATGGTGGGCCTTGATGTGCTTGAAGCGTGTGACGGCGCCACCGCCATTCAGTCGCTGGAAAATGGCGAGCCGGTAGATCTGGTTATTTCGGACGTGATTATGCCGGGGCTTAACGGCATCGAACTGAGCGAAATTGTTGCCGAACGTTGGCCCGAGACGCGTTTTTTGCTGATGTCGGGATATTCGTACGATGAATTCGCCAACCGTGGCATCGACCACAAGTCGGTTGGTCTCTTGGCTAAACCATTTTCCAAGGCGCAGCTTTTAATCCGGGTCAGCGAGATAATGGACGCTAGCTGACGCAATGCACGATCTGGAAGAGGTCAACCAATTGTGAATCTGCCGCGCCTCGGGCCGAAAGGTTGTCCACCGAAAGCACCCCGTCGCGCGCCGCTTTGATGTTTTCCTCGTTGTAACCTTCGACCACCAAAACCCAATCGGCCACATCGTCGGGAGAATCGCGGAGTTTTTTTTCAGCCGTGTCCGTCTCGCTCGCCTGAACATCGGATTCCAGCAGATGGACGCCGGTAAGCCCCGGCGTTGAAGCCAGTTCGGGAAAAGCGTTCTGTGACAACCAGTCGCGCAAAACGATCTCCTCGCCCACCCGTGGCGAAAAACGAATGGTTAAAACGATCGAGCCGACACCGTCTCCGGCGCTTGCCGAGACACGGCTGATCGTTCGGTTGGTGTTGATGAAGTTGGCGACGACGCGAAGGGTCCAGGGGGTTGGATCGTTAAGGCGCGCGAGATAGGGGTCCGAGGTCAGGACCGAGGCTTCTTCGACCTCGTAAAGAATAAGATAGCGTGGCCCGTCATTATTGAGGGCGGTGCCGCGTCGGCCGCGAAGAAATCCGGGAACGCCGATCCGTTCGCGCATGTGTTCGTGAGAATGCCATGCCTCGTAATCGCTCTCGCCACCTTCTCGAATGTCATGCCAGAAGATCAGCGCACCGCTTCCGCGAAGCCCCATTTTTTTTCTCCCCCATTTGCAGCCTATAGGTATACGGGTTCTGGACGGCGGGGGGTAGGAGGGGAAGGCGTTTTTTTTGAGAATCGGACGTCCGGTAATTACCTCACGCGGCCCCTTCTCGGTCATTTCTTGCCTTTGCCCTGGCCGCCGGCGTTGCTGT
>JABGRG010000124.1:6752-10402 GCA_018648445.1 Rhodospirillales bacterium
TTCCGCTGTTGCCGCCGGCGTTGCTGTTTCCGCTGTTGCCGCCGGCGTTGCTGTTTCCGCTGTTGCCGCCGGCGTTGCTGTTGCCACCGGAATTTCCGTTGTCATTGTTGTCGCCACGGCCGTTGTCACCTCCGCCGCCCTTCGCATTATTTCCACCGGCCTTATTTGCCCCTTTTCCCGTGCTGGAATTAGCTTTGGGCGGCAATGAGCGTTTCGTCGATCTCGATTTAGACGGCGTCGGCTCCACAGCGGGTGGAGTGCTGACGGGGGCGTTGGCGGCGACGGAGGCCGTTTGTCCCGGAACCACATCGACATCAACGCCGTCATCCCCTCGAGAAACCCCGACGACACCATCGGATACACTAACCGAGGCTCCTTCGTCGGTAACTCCGACGTCAAATTCGGTTCCCTTGACGGTCGCGACGAGATAGGGCGTGGTCACTTTGAACTTTCGGTCGGGTTGCTTTTCCACGCGAAGGAGAAGGGTGCCAATGGATTGAATAATCTCGGTGAGGCCCTTTTTTCCGGGCGTTGCAGGTAGTTCAATTTGGGTGTTTTCCGCGACAACCATCAGATCGGCACCGCGTTCAAGCATGACAACGCCCGAGGTTCCCGACATTATTTGCGTATCGGGTTCGAGGATTTCGCCCAACGAAAGCGGTTGCCAAATCCCGCCGGCTCCGCGCCATGAAGCGGAATCTCCGGAAACAGCGACGGCAGCCCAGCGATTTTCATCCGTCGAAAGGTTTGAACCGGAAACGCCCTCAACCCGTGCTGGTGAATAGAACGAAGCGGATCGTCCGTCGGTTCCCGCCTCGCATCCCGCCAAAATGGAAAAGCCCAGTGCCGCGCCAGCAATGAAAACCAGGCCGCGCACCACGCAACGCCTTTCCATAAGGCATGTTGCCAATTGGCGAAATTGGTGTTTTTCAGGCACAAACCCACCTAATGCTGTTATGCATCTGGATAGCGGAACAAAACTAAACGAGAATAATATTCAACCGTATTGCCAAGGCATAATCAACTCAAAATTGACACGGAATGGCGCAAAGCCCTTAGTGGTAAATCCTTCGGCATGAATGACCTTTGCACCCGTTCCGATCTGAAATTTCTGCGGCGGTTTTGTATACTGAACCCGACTTGTCTTGAGAATTTTCCCTTCAAAGCGAGGGAATCTCTTGGTTTCATGACGTTCCGGACCCTTTCATTCGGGAAGATTGATATTGATAACCCCGGTGATTACCCATAATGTTTCCACCGCCCGTTAGCTGCGATCTGGTTGACGGACCAGGGAGGGATGATTCGGCTCGTTTTATAAAAATCGGATCGTTCCAATAAGAAGTTATAAAAAAAACAGAGCTGCACAAAGAATGAGAGAACGGTTCCGCCATCATATTCCGCAGTTTGACTCTCGTCAGAGCGCATATCGGGCTGCTTTTTTGCGGCGCGCTGACACATCAAGAAATTTTGCTACCTTCATCACAATCATCATGGGAGATAAATAATGAAACTCCGTCATATCCTGGGGTTCGCCGGAGTGGCGACCGCGATGCTCATCACCGGCACCGTCAGCGCCGCCGAATCGTTGAAGTTCGCGCACGTTTATGAAACCAGCCAGCCCTATCACAAATGGGCGCTGTGGGCTGCCGACGAGCTGAAAAGCCGTTCGGGCGGCAAGTATGAAATGGAAGTGTTCCCGGCCTCGACGCTGGGCAAGGAAGTTGACATCAACGAAGGCCTGTCGCTGGGCACCGTCGATATCATCTACACCGGCTTCCAGTTTGCTGGTCGTTCCTATGGCCCGATGGGCATCAGCGGCTATCCCTACGTTTACGCGTCGGTTGGCCACTGGAAGAACTTCATCGCCAGTGACCTGTTCAAGGAAATGTCTGCCAGCTTCACCAAAGTTACCGGCCACATGCCTGTGACCGCTACCTACTATGGTCAGCGTCACGTCACGTCGAAAAAGCCGATTAGCAAGCCTGCCGACATGAAGGACCTGAAAATCCGCGTCCCGAATGCCCCGGCCTACACCATCTTCCCGAATGCCACCGGCGCCAACCCGACGCCGATTGCGTTCGCCGAAGTTTACCTTGCTCTGCAGCAGGGGGTCGTCGACGCGCAGGAAAATCCGATGCCGACGATTCAGGCGAAAAAATTCTACGAAGTGCAGAAGTACATTAACCTCACCGGCCACATCACCGACAGCCTGCTGACCATCGTCGGCGGCCCGCTGTGGAACCGTCTGGGCGCCGATGACCAGAAGATGCTGAGCGGCATCCTCGTCGAAGCTTCGCAGAAGTGCACCGCCGAAATCGAGCAGAAAGAACTGGACCTGGTGGCCTGGTTTGAAGGCAAGGGCAACATCGTCAATAAAAAAGTTGACGTCGATGCCATGCAGGCTGCGACTGCCAAGTTCTATGCCGCCAACAAGATGCCCTGGCCGACTGAAATCTGGGACCGTCTGCAGGCTCTCAAATAGGTTGCTGCATCTAATCTAAACGAGCGAACAGGGACGGAAGATGTCTGAACAAGATCAGGAAATTCTCGATACGATGGAATTTGACGAGATCATGGACGCGCCCATAGAGTGGCGGAAGTTCGGTGTCGAAGATTACATTGTATTCTTTATCTTCTGGGTTTTGGCCGCTGACATCTTCCTCCAGTTCTTCACCCGCTATGTGTTGAACAGTTCGCTTGCGTGGACCGAAGAAATCGCCCGTTATCTTCTGATAGCGGTCGGTTTCGTCGGGTCCATCATGTGCGTGCGCAAAAATTCGCACATCATGGTGGAATTCCTCTACCGCTTTATTCCCCCCATGGTTGGGCGCATTCTTGTCCATTTCATAGATGTGCTACGCATCGGTTTCTTTGCGATGTTGACATTGATTTGCTACAGACTGGCGGGCAAGACCCATCAGATGATGGTATCAATCGATTTCCCCAAAAGCGCCATGTACTACCTGATCTGCGTTTGCCTTGCGGGCATGGCCGTGCGCTCCGTGCAGGTTGCTTTCCGACATGTACGGCAAGGTGGCAGCAAGATCAGCCTCGAACACGCGCGCCACGTTACCAGCGAATAGGGAGAACCTGCCGTGTCGTCTTTGCGTTTTGGGCAGAAAATCAATCCGTTTCTAATTATTATTGCCGCGATTTGCGCCATTGCGCTGGCCTTTGATGGCAATCATATCGCCTTTCTTTTTGTCGCCATTTTCTTTTTGTTGATTATTGGTGCCCCGGTGGCCATCGCCCTTGGCGGGGCATCCCTGCTGTTTGTCCTTATTTCGGGCAAGGTGCCTGATCTGGTTGTCGTGCACCGAATGGTCAACGGTGTTGACAGCTTTCCGCTGCTGGCCGTTCCCTTCTTTATTCTGGCCGGCACGCTGATGAATGCTGTGGGCATCACCAACCGTATTTTCGCATTTGCCACCGCCTGTGTGGGCTGGCTGCACGGCGGTCTGGGCCACGTGAACATTGGCGCTTCCATCATATTCGCGGGCATGTCGGGTGCAGCTGTCGCCGATGCGGGCGGCTTGGGCACTATTGAAATCAAGGCCATGAGGGACGCGGGTTACGATGCCGATTTCTCGGTCGGCGTGACGGCCGCGTCGTCCACCATCGGGCCGATCATCCCGCCGTCATTGCCCATG
>JABGRG010000125.1 GCA_018648445.1 Rhodospirillales bacterium
CCGAAATGGGGCCGTTTTGTCGACCCGGATGGTGCAACAAACCGGTTCATATGAAGCTCGAAACCCGGACATAGAAAATCCATGGCGTAGTCGATGCGGTTGATGCTCATGCCGGTTATGTGTGCGCCCATGGCGTCGAATTGCTGAAACAACCGTTCTTTGATGCCTTCAAAGCCGTATTCGAGAAGCGTTGCCGAGCGAAACTTTATGAGGAGATTCCACTCGTTCGGTTTGGCGTTGTTTTTGACGAAAATGTTTTCGCCTACCGGGCCGGTGTCGAGAATGAAGGCATACCCGCCCGATGAACCATGCCCCAGCACGTGGGGATGGACCTTACCCGGCCCAATGGAAACCAAAGTTGGTTTTTGCATCTTTGACGCCAGTTCACGCGCTTCTAAGAGGTCGTCCAATGTTTCTTGCGGAAACGCGCCGGTTAGGGCGATATCCAGTTTGTCAAACCCGGCATAAAGCAACTTGACCATTCCTTACGCTCCTTTACGCCTCGTCAATACAGAGGGGGGTGTTACGAAGACCCCCCTCTGCAAAAACCGCCTCGCGCCTGAAAATGGTTGGTTTCGCCGCTTCGCGTCGATGCCGCTTAGGTTTTGGAAGCGGGGAGGGGGAGTTCTAGCGGCAAACACCGCGCAGAAATAAGGGGACGGCTTTAACGCCGTCCCCCAGGTTGCGGGTTGGGAGTGCGAGGCGGGATAGAATCCGAAGTCCGCACCTGCCGAAGCCGTTCCCAAGTTCCGCTCCCAAAATCCCCGGCAACGCGGCAAGCTTTGCCGGGGCAAAACTGGTTGTTGGACTTGAGGCGTGCTGCTATGCGTCACGCCCTTGCCCCCAATTCTGAGGTGTTCGAGACGGTGTTCTGGTCGATCAACTCATTGAGATGGCGCACACGATAGCGCACGGCACCGTTCAGCTTTGCGAACTTGGGTCCGCCACCACGCACGCGCCAGTTTTGGAGCGTGCGAACAGACATGCCGAGCAAGACCGCCGCTTCCTTCTCGTTTACAAGCCGGTCCGGATGATCGGAACCGAATTGCTCTTGGGTACTTTTGTTTTCGCGGGACATTGCCGCCTCCTTCAAAACGAATCGATGCGCTGAAGTTGGCGGATTTTTGAAAGGAGAAATAGACGCCACGAATACTTTTAATCACCGCACATTTTGGGCAATAAGTGCGGTGATTTAACTGTTTGAATCTATTGAAAAATAGGCCGTTATGGATTTATTCGCCGCACTGAAAAACGCTAAGTGCGGCTATTTTTTTCGTCCTGATTTTTTCCAAGTTGCCGGGGCTAGGGTATCCCAGATTCGAATTCTCTTTCGCGCGGAAAGGTCAAATAACTCATCCATCCGGTTCAATATGATATCCTTTTTGACCGGATCAGAGTTCTGTTGAAGTTGTTCTCGAAACCAAAATTCGGCTTTTTCTTCTTCGCTCGTATCTCGAGATTTGGACCAGTCGAGCGGTTGCACGCCTTTAAGCCATGCGTCGAACCCTTGCTGATTGATGCGCACGGAACCTCTTCGATGCCTAGAGTCGAGTGCCGGAAAGGTCATCACGTTGATTTCGAGATAATATTTGTGGCCACTCCCGGCGCGCCACCAATGGGATTGGATGCCGCCAAGGTTTAACAGATTGGCGTCGAAACGGCCTTCACTGAGCGCCTCGATTAAAGCAGCTTTAACGTGGCAACGTCGCTCATAGGCCGCGTGGTTCGCCATATAGGAAGCATCGGGCGGATAAACAGTGTTCTGTTTTCCAAGGATAAGTGAGCGTCGTTTGATGGCCTCATCTCGCTTGGCCTTGAGCGCCGCAATTTCCGATGCATCCAAGGCCTTTAAAATGTTGCGGTCGATGCTTTGAACGTTTTCGTCGGCATTGGCAATTCGAATTTGAAGTTCTTTGTGAGCGTGTGTGCGTTCGTCAGGATGGGCGCGCGTCTCAGCCGCGAGTTCATTGCGCGTCCAATCAGAGCCGTAAAGGCGCATGCCGAGCAGTTCGAAGGCGTCCGTTAACAGGTAACCGTGTCGAAGTTCGATGATCAAATCGTCGTTGTGCGCCATGCCGTCGATGTCCTGTTTGGAGGAGGGTGCAACACGTTACGTATACGTATACGGAATTTTGGCAACCAAGGCACGATCACGTTACATATACGTGACGGTCATTCGAATTATTTGGGTCCGGGTGCGTCCTCTATTGACCCCGTCCCATTCAAAGCATCGGCGATAGTCCCCGATGTCCGTTCCGCAGCCGACCGCATAGGATCATCGGCAAGGTGGGCATAGCGGGCCGTCGTCTGGACGTTGGTGTGACCGAGTAATTTCCCGGTCATGTACAGCGTATCCCCGGAACCGACCGAGAATGACGCGAAGGTATGGCGAAGATCATGGATGCGAACGTCGGTAATACCGGCTTTTTCCCGGATGCGCCGCCACGGGTGTTGCAGGTCGTTTAGGTGCTGACCCGGGTTTTTCCCGGTAATAACATACGGGTTATCCGGTATTTGATCGATATTGGCGAGACATTCCAAGGCCGCTTGACCGAGGTAAATCTTCTTTTTACCGGTCTTTGAGTCGGGTAGCTCAATAACGTTACCCTTGATATAGGACCACTTGAGGGTCTGGACTTCACCGAGGCGGCAACCCGTGAACAGGAGTAACCGGTATGCGTTGATCGCGGACCCGATCTCAGACCCGGTATTTTCGGCTTCCGCCAGCACTTGGCCAAGGCGTTCGATTTCTTCCGGGGTGAGATAACGTTCGCGTTTTTCTTCTTTGTACTTTTTGACATGACGGCACGGGTTCGACCCGTCCGCTCGAAGTCCCCAGACCTCACACAGATTGAACAACTTGGACAACACGCCAAGGGTCCGGTTCGCTTGATAGGGCTTTTCGCGCATGTCGTTATGGACCTTGGTGATGTCGGTCCGGGTGATATCGGAAATCTTGTGCGCGCCTATGGCGGGTTTGATGAAGAGTTCGACCGAACGCCCGTATTCCTTCGCCGTGCTTTCCTTGCAATGGACCGGGACGTATTCGGTCATGAACCGGTCACAGACGACGCCAATCGTTGGCGCGCGCCGTTGGGTGTGAATGTCCTCTGCCGGGTTCTCGCCTTTGGCAATGTCGCCTAACAGCTTCTTGGCTTCCTTGCGCGCTTCCTCTGGCGTCATGACGCCGTGGGGCGCGATGGTGACGCGCCGCGTCCTTCCGCCGCTTCGGTATTGGACGAGGAAGGACTTCCGTCCCGAACGCATGACGCGAACGCCGAAACAGGCAAGCTCGCTATCCCAAACGAAGTAATCCGTGTCTCGCACTTCCAAGGCTTCTACGCTACGCTTTGTGAGCTTCGGCATAATTCCGTTCTTCCTTCTCAATGATATATGGAAGCACTATGGAAGCAGTAGGGCGGGAATTGGGAAGCATGACAAGGTATGTAAGGGTAAAAGTGAACGTTTAATAAGTACGTTTAAACAGTAAGTTATGTATGTTTACCGAAATCAGGCGCAATTGGACGTAACACAACTAAACTAACTCATAACCTGAAGGTCGTTGGTTCAAATCCAACCCCCGCAACCAAATAAGCCCGTAACCTCAAATGGTTACGGGCTTTTTGATTCCTGGTCAATGCGCCGAAATAAGTCATGTCAATACTGCGTCAACAAGTAGGCGGGCGAGCACTGGCACTGTTTTGCGCGGTATTTATTATAATGTCGTACTGTGATATACACAGTGTAGTGTGAAAATATATTGCAAATACATTATGTAGAATGAGCAATGCAACTTCCGTGAAATGTTTTATAAGTATTTTTAGGTAATTTTACGATGGCTGATATTGGATCTCTTTGGGCAGGGCGGGTTTATGGTACGAATACGGGGAATCTGTTCGTAAAACTGGTTCCATCTGAAGATGGTGTAACTGGAACGTTACGATTTATGGATTCTATTTTTGGAATCGTGGTTTATGAATTGACCGGTAATTTTGTAGACGGAAAATTGAGTTTGATGGGCGAGCCAACGCAGGCTGCTCCCGGTGTCGAAGTTGGAAAGATAACTGTTGATGCAACGCTACAGCAACAGGGAGGTCTTCATGGAGAATGGAACACTGAACTCGGAACCGCTGGAACTTTTGAGCTTTTTCCTCATGATTTAAGAAGGCCAAATCAGGTTGACCAAGCAGGTTCCCCTGTTCCTGAACAATTTCATACATCCCGCTTAACAGTGGGAGCAGTTCGCTTGTACCTGGAGGATGTTCGAGGTGTATCGAATGCGATCCGAAAGGATTTTTCTGTTGGGCGAGTTATCGTAACATATAAAATTTCTGGCATAGACAGGACGCGCTACTTTGAGGATTTTGAAAAAGATGTTCCTGCCGATACAGAAATCCAATATTTAAAACTTATCATCCAAGAACCAGAGGCGCATGGAATTAATAAGCTTGTGATTGTCGAGTTAGACTCGCAGGGTCGAAACGATGTTATTGTTCAGAGTATTAATGAGTCCTGGGCTATAGGAAGATCAGAATCGCTTGTGAGGCACATGCAGCGGTACGAGAAAAGTTTAGTCACAAATTTCAGAAAGTTTGGGCTCGGATTAAATCAAATAATTTTTGCGGCAATGCTTGTCCTTATTCCAGAAGTTGAGACTATTACTGAACGGGCAATATTTGCATTCATTGTTTTCGGGTTGCTGATGGGAATTGTATGGGCTCATCAAAGGTTTCTTCCAAATGTAATTGTGAGTTTCTCAGTGAGGAAGCCAGGTATTATAAAGCGAATGTGGCCGGTATTTCTGTCTTGGCTGATTGCTGCAACGGCATCCTTAGCAGCGGCGCTTGCATTCTATTTGTTGACCAAAGACTCATCTTGATGCTTGCTGACCGGCAAGCGCGATGATCTACGGCTGATTAAAACAGGTCGGCATGGAGAGCTTGCGCAGAGCGTTGTGGGCAAGACCAAGGTGCTGGGTCATGGGCAGGGTCCAGGTGGGGATGAGATCCGCCATAGCCGCAGCGTGCCCCTCTATTTCCTCAATCACCTGCTTGATGTTGTGGGTGCCGTTGTATTCTTCGGCTGAATTGCGCAGGTCCTTGCATATAACCATGATGGTGCCGTATGTGTGCAACGCCTCGACCTGGCTATTGGCTTCTTCTAGGACTTTCAGCAAAACAGAAATTGCCTCCAGATGAGCCTTAACATCTTGATACATCATGCCGCCACCGTCGCGATCCCGTCGAGCCGAACTTTGATTGTTGCCGTGCCGTTGCCAGCAGCTAGGGTCGCAACACCAAGGGGGAACATGCCGGTTGCAGGCACGACCACCTTGCCGGTGCTGCTGTTCCACGCCACCCGGTCGCCCTGAGCGATGACGGCGGTGGATAGCTTGGGCAGTTCGTAAACGCCAACGGTAGCGATCTCGACCTCATCTCCGGCCACAGCGTCCAGCACCGATATGCCAAAAATGTTGCCGACAAGCACGCCGTCGCCGCTGGCGATGTTGGCCGCTGCCGTGACGGTAATAATATTTCCGTCCTGAATAAATGTCTTCATAGTCAAAGTCCTTTCGATGATTGAATGCGAATGACCGACACGTGGCCTTGGCTCGCACCGACGATCCGGCGTTCCAGATCAGCCAGTGCATTTGCCATTTCAGCATCGGAGCCATAGGTGACGCGTTTATCGCCGTATTCGACGGTTCGGACGCCCTTGTATCGGGATTCCATAAGCGCATCACGCCATGTGGTGAGTTGAGCGAGGTCTGCCATTATGCGCCCGCGTTGGCGAACCAGCCCCTGTGATCGACGAAACCAGCGCCGTAGTCCAGAATGACCCTGATCTCGACGCCATCCACGTCCCAGCCGGATTTACTTTCCACCTGTGGGCCTTCTCCACCGGCGAGGTAGGAAAACTCAAGGCCGTCGATCTCGGACGGATCGGCTGTGATGTACCAGCGGGTGGCACTGGCCAGCCGGGGCTCGATCACCAGAGACAGACTACCGGAGAACGGATTGACGTCTGCTGCCTTGGCAGCAGCTACGGTAGCCAACCACTTCTCGGCTTCAGTTTCCAGGGCAGGCGGCACCAGTAGATATTTAGGCGTCACTCGGATAGGCTCGCCAGAAAGGCCTTTCTGAGTGCGAAGGGCTAAGCGGGCCGCAGACAATGTGGTGTCAGAAATTACCGCGCCGGTGCCAGCTTTGTTGCTATGATCGGCATGGAACAAAACCTTGGTGTCGTCCATCTTGGGACCGTTGCCACTGTTGGATTCCAGAAGATCGACCAGAACGCGCGCCTCGGTCTCAGCCGCCGCCTGTCCCATACGGCGAGCAAGATCAGAAAATGCACCAAGATCATCATTGACCAGCACTTGGCGGGTGATGCCGATCTTGCGCGCCCAGGTCTCGACCTTGTAGGCCTCTTTGGCCTCGGTCATGGTCCCGGCCTTGATCTCGCCGTGTTCGTTCAGCTTTTCCAGCATGGGAGCTTCACCCAGCATCAGTTTGTTGATGGAGCGAAAATCCTTGGCCGTGGTTTGACGTCCCAGGCGGCGGATGCCGGAAGGGGCTGTTTGATAGGCGTCCCGCAGGGTACGGCCCACCGTATCGCCAAGGATGATCGGAAAATCAGACGTGGTGTGCAGGGCGCGCGTAATCAGAGAAGCAGGCGACATGCCCGTGGTTTGGCCTCCTCGCAGGGACAGCAGTTCCTTTGCCATATCCACTGGCGTTGCATAGGCATAACGGCGGGCGGGCTCGGAAAGCTCGTGGCCGGGATTGATCCGGCTATAGAGAGCTTCGCCCATCTGCCGGGCGCGGACCTCTGGGTCATCGTGAGAACTGACGATCTCCACCCGTGTTTGTTCGGTGCGAATATTGTCACCGCCACGTTTGGCCAGTTCGTCGAAGGCAGCGCGGCGGGCCTCGTCGGCATCAGCTTGCCGGTCGATCAATCCGTCGACGAAGGATTGGTCCAATCCTGCCACGTTGGCGATGGAGCGGATCTCCGTGTTGATGGTGACGCGGGTCTGAATAACATCCGTTCCGACATTGCCATTGTTATTGGTCGTTTGCGCCGGAGTATCTTCGGACGCGGCGTTCTGGTGTTCCATGTTATTTTCCTCCATGCGAACGGTTGCGCCCGGATCGGCGGGCGAAGGGACAAGAGAAATCTCGTGTGGGGTCCATTGGGTTGCCGTGCGGACACGAGTGCCGTCCTCAAGGCTGTCGGCCCATTGTTCGACCGAGTATCCAACGCTGATGTGGCGCAGTATCCCGGCGGTCACATCTTGCCAGATGGGCTCGACCTCGGGCCGGGCCGAGAACTGGATGGTGGCGGTGCCTTCCTTGCCAGTGACTGTGGCATCACGGACGGTGCCGAGCACGTCACGTACTGCTGTTTGGCGGTGGGCATCCAGAACGCTGGCACCGATTAATCGGGACAGGTCAACGGCTTTCACATCAAGGCTCAGACGCTCGACATAGTTGCCATCAAAATCTCGGCGTTTGACCGAGGCACCGGTTGACCAGATTACTTCGACGGTGCGAGCATCGGTGTTGACGGACTGGGGCGCGAAACTGGCGCGTCGGGTGATAACACTGATGGTATCAGGCATTGGCTGCCTCCTGTTGTTGATCTGCTCGGCGCGAGCCGAAGCACAGTCCGAGGGCATCGGCGCGCTCCTTATCGGCGGCAATCTCGGCATCGATGTTCTCAGCGTCATAACCGCGCTCGGAGATGGCTTGTGTCCGGGACTTCAAACCGGCGTCAATGGCGAGAATTTCCGCCTCCACGTCTTTCTTTGGGTCCACATAGTCGAACTTGGGCGGTAGCCACTCACAGCCGAGATAAGCGGCGGGGTTTTGATCGAAGTCATGGGCGGGCAGGTCTCCTGCCAAAACGGCAAGGCGGACAAAGCGTTCCCACACCGGGCGGCAAAATTGATAGACGACGATGTTGTGTTGCAACTGGTCCACACGGCGGCGAAACTCAATCAGCCCGGCGCGGATCGAGGAATAGGTAACACCTTCAAGATCGCCCGAGACCAACTCGTAAGGCAGGCCCATGCCAGCGGCGACGGCGCGTAGGTGATTTTTGACGAAGGGTGCGTAGGCGTCATGTTCTGTTGGAGTTGAAAACCGGATGTCGGCACCGGGAGGGAGCGGGATTAGGCTGCCGGGCTCCATGCCGACGGTGAGAACGCCGGAGTTGTTGTTGCCGGACAAACCGCCCACGGTGCCGTCCGGGTCGGTTATGAAGCCGGTGAACAGGGCCGCGACCTTGGCTTTAACTAAGGAGGCATCCTCAAATTGATCCAGTTCATGAAGCCGCAACAGCACCGGTGCCAGCCATGTAATACCGCGCAGTTGCCCGGCGGCGAGCGGTTTAAACAGGTGAATAAAATCGATGGCGGGGACGCGGGTTGGTTCCATGCGAAAAGAACCAAGCGGGTCACCGGGCCGGGAGGTTAAAACCCGGTAGGCAACGCGCTGTCCGGCAGAGTTAAACTCGATGCCAGCACGAATGCGCGCCCCGCCGCCGATCTCACGATGCAGGTCTGTTGGGACCTGCTCGCGATCCAGAAGCTCAATGGAAAGGGGAACTGAGGAACCGGCCTCGGGCATAACCCGGAGCCTGGCGAAGCTCTCGCCGCTTTCGACCATCGCCCTGACGGCCATGGATTGCAGGCCGTAGAAGTCTGCAAGGCCACCGGCGTCGGCATGATCGGTCCAGCGTAGCCAAAGGGCCTGCAGGGTCTCGCGCACTGCGCGGTCGGGGTGGGTCGATTGCGGCTTGATGCCCGCGCCGACCACGTTGCCGACCAGGCTGTCCACCGCCGTTGTAACCCAGGGATTGTTCCGTGCGTACCATCCGGCGCGTCTTGCCGCTGTCGTTGCACCGGCCAAGATCGTCGCGTTCAGGCTGTCTACCGTATGGGTTGATTCCCAACGGCGACCGCCACCCGCCGCGTCAAACGAGCGTGTGTTGCCAAGGCCAAGAAGTTTTTGAAAGAGGTTCCTCATGCCATGGATTCTTGCACAGAGCGGAATCCTTGGCTATTCGGAGAGATTGGGAAAGGTTGTCGAAAATTAGGAGGAATGGGTGAGGACTGTAGACCGCTTAATGCGCTATGACTCTCGCGCGACCACCGTGTCGTAAAGTCCGTAATTGGTCAGGCCTTCGTGGCTCTCAATGCCGGTATAGCGCAACGAAGCATCCTCATAGCGCCGGAATGCAAACACAGCCTGATTCATCTGCTCGGTGTTAAATACCTTCAGACGTACGAGCAGATGGAAATCGGCTACCGTCAGTCCGGTAACGGTAAAAAATAAATCTGGCTCAAGTTTGGTGATTACATCTTGCAGTGTATTTTCCCGGAAATCGGTCAGGTACATGAAGGCTGGGATACGCGTTGCAAACTTGATTAGCTTTTCCTGAACGAGCTTGCGCTTCGATTTATATTCCTTCTCCTCGGCGGTGAGTTCTTTCTTCTCACTCGGGGTCAGGTCGCGTTCCTTGCCCTTCTTCTTGAGGTCTTTCACTTTGTCGCTCTTGTTGATGATGGTCTCGATGACGTTGTCGCCGAGCGACCGCCAACCTTCGATGCGCTCCACGGCCGCCATGGCTTCTGGATTGTCCATAATGCGCCGCAGCGTGTCGTTGTCCACGTTCACCAAAAGCGCGCTCTCCCACTTGCGGGCAAGCAGCGTGGCCGAAGTGCCCGCCATGGCGATATCGAGGATTCCCCCTGCGTCGATTTGGGTCATGTTCGCGCCGTCGTAGGCCAGCACCGGCAGAAAGGATACGAGGTCCTTCACTGCGTTTTCCGGGTTTGGCTCATTGGGAGAGAGGCCGATGCCGTATTCCGAAAGTTGCCGCAAGGCACGGGTCGGTGCAAAGTCGAACACGAAGCAAATGGGCTTGAGAATTTCCTCTTCGTTCGGATTATCGCCGTTAGGGTTCTTAATGGACCAGGGGGATTGGACACGGAACGCCGCTTGGAAGTAGGTCTCTGGGGACTTTAAATTGCGAAGCATCAGGATGGACGTCCACTGCTTCACAGTAACGCCAGTGGTGAGTTTGCCGCACGATAGCGTGATTGTCTTGCTGTCGAACCCGCTCCCAATGGCCTTGCGGATTGGGGGCAGTGCGTCGAGCCCGATCCCCGCCGATGCACCGGCGGCAACGACACAATTGTACTCGTGCCAAAACGTGTTGTGCTTCTCGGCCATGAGGTTTGCCATCGCATGGCACGCCGCAACATTGGCTAGATTCCGAAACGAAGTGCAACACTCAGCTATGCTGGGTATGCAATGGAAC
>JABGRG010000126.1 GCA_018648445.1 Rhodospirillales bacterium
CGGGCCTGCTTTTTCAGGGCCTTGTGCTGGACTTCCATGGCCCCCAGCACGTCTTCCAGGCGGACCAGATTGGTCTCAGCCGCGCGCAGTCGAAGTTCGGCCTCGTGGCGTCGCGAGTGCAGCCCGGTAATGCCCGCTGCTTCTTCCAGCAGGATCCGCCGCGAGGTCGGTTTAGCGGCGATGATGTTGCCAATGCGCCCCTGGCTGACCAAGGCGTTGGAGCGTGGACCCGTAGCCGCGTCGGCAAACAGAAGCTGCACGTCGCGGGCGCGCACTTCTTTGCCGTTGACGCGGTAGGTCGATCCGCTTCCCCGCTCGATGCGGCGGCTGACGTCCAGATCGTCCATGTGATTGAATACGGCGGGCGCGTTGCGGTCGGCGTTGTCCATGCCGAGAATGACCTCGGCCATGTTTCGCGCCGGGCGGTCGCGGGTGCCGCCGAAGATAACATCGTCCATTTCGCCGCCGCGCATCTGCTTGGCCGACGATTCGCCCATCACCCACCGCAACGCTTCAACCAAGTTCGACTTGCCGCAACCGTTGGGGCCGACGATGCCCGTCAGCCCGCGCTCGATCAAAAGCTCGGTTGGTTCAACGAAGGATTTGAACCCGGTAAGGCGAAGTCTGGTGAAGCGCAACGAACCCGATCCTTACTATTTCGCTTTTTCCAGGGCCTCATCAATGACCTTCTGGAATTCCTCGTACGGAAGGTTTCCCGAAATCGTCTTGCCATCGATGACGAAGCTCGGCGTTGAATCGATTTCGAACTCCTTGCCGTCTGCAGCGGCGCGTTTCTGGATGGCATCGAAAAGCGCCTGATTACCCAAGCAGGCGTTAACCTTTTCCTCGGACATGCCACCCATCCGCGCCATACGGGTAAGTTCGGTCAGCGGATCATTGCTGCCCGCCCAGATGCGCTGGCTGCGGAACAGAACTTCAAGGAAGCCGAAGTAACGATCCGGGCCCGCGCAATGGGGCAGCATCGAAGCAATCAGCGCCAGTTTGCCCAAGGGAAAATCACGAAATACCAGCCGCACCTTGCCGGTATCGATGTAGTTTTTCTTGATCTTGGGCAGATTTTCAGCGTGGAAAGTGGCACAGTGTCCGCAGGTCAGGGACGAATGCTCGGTGATGGTCAAATGTGCGTCCGCGCTGCCCAGGGCCATTTCGCCGAGAACATCTTCAACATCGGCTGCTGAAGCAACGGCTCCGACAAGGCTGACTCCAAGAACAAACACTAAACCTAGTAGGCTTTGCCTCAATTTGGTTCTCCCTTCCACAACATGTTGGCGACTATAGTTAGGCTTTTACGACTCCACAAGACAGGTTTTATCCACCGGTCTTCAGTCCGTTGAAGGTTCCCGGGATTTGGCTTTGACCGATTGACCAAGGGATTGAAGCGCGTCGCGAAGATCGTCGTCGCCGATGGCCGATAGGCGCTCGGCGATTTCTTTTTCGTCCCGGGGGTCGATTTCCGTCGGTGGTTTGAAACCGGTATCTTTCGGGGCGGCGATGGGGGCCTGCATCATGCTGATGCGGGCCACGGCGCGGTACCCGAAATAGCCGTTGATCCGTTCCAGGATAACGGGCTCGTCATGTTGGATTTGAGTGGCGATGGCACCGCTTGCGACCCGCAGATGCAGGGTGCCGCCGGACCGTTCGCCACTTGGAAACGAGAGTTTCTCCGGCGACGTTCCTCCGGCGAAAGCCGCTCCGACGATAGCGGGCCAGTTGCGAACGATGGCGCCGTCGGCCAGTCCACGCTTGCCAAACAGCGGTTTTGTGATTTTTTCGACGGCAACGCCCAGTGCCTCGGGCGCTCTAGCCCTTCGCCGTGAACGTATTTTGTTCGGCGTCTCATTTGCGTCCTTGGTCATGTCAGCCAATATGGTACGAACAGGGCCAATATGAAACAACCAAGCGACAACAAAGGACACACTTCAACGCAGATGGCCCGCGCCGTTCTTGAATGGTACGACGCACATGGGCGCGATCTTCCGTGGCGGTCGAAAGGCGGGCCGCCGCCTGATCCCTACGGCGTCTGGCTTAGCGAGATCATGGCACAGCAAACGACGGTGGCCACGGTTGGTCCTTATTATGCTTCGTTCATCAATAAATGGCCGACGGTTGCTGACTTGGCGCGGGCCTCGTTGGACGACGTTTTGCATGCCTGGCAGGGGCTCGGTTATTATGCGCGTGCGCGCAATCTGCATAAATGCGCGCGAATCGTAGCAGACGAGTACGGTGGTTGCTTTCCCGACAATGAACCGGAATTGCGCAAATTGCCCGGCATCGGCCCCTACACGGCCGCCGCCATTGCCGCCATCGCCTTTGGCCGCCGATCCGTTCCGGTGGACGGAAACGTCGAACGGGTCGTCTCCCGGCTCTACAGGATCGGCGACAGCGGGCCTGTGCTCAAAACCCGCGTGGGCGAGGCAGCGGCGCCCCTCGTGCCGGAGCGTTCCGGCGATTTTTGGCAGGCGGTCATGGATCTGGGCGCAACCGTTTGCCGCCCGAAGGGACCGATCTGCGATATCTGCCCTTTGGCGATGTACTGCCAAGCCCGTGATGGCGGAAACCCCGAAGAATTCCCCCGCAAAAAGAAAAAGGCCGCCAAGCCCACCAGATATGGCGTCGCATTTTTGGGGATTGGTCCCGCGAACGGCATGATTTTGCGGCGAAGGCCACTTTCGGGCTTGCTTGGGGGGATGACCGAAGTCCCGTCGACCGATTGGCGCGAGCAACCGTGGGACACGGGAGAAGCGGTGTTGTTCGCGCCCGCGCTATCCGATTGGCGGCGGCTCGACGGCGTCGTACGCCATACCTTCACCCATTTCCATCTGGAACTGAGCGTTGTGACAGGGAATATTGCCGCCGGGTCGCTGATCGACGGCTTTTGGTGCCTGCCGGAAGAGCTGGAAAACCAGGCTCTTCCGACGGTCATGAAAAAAATTATTCGTCGTAGGACATCAGGGTCGTGATCGGGATGTCTACCTTCGAGCGGCCCTTGAGGAACGTCAGTTCAATAATGCATGCCGCGGCTGTGACTTCGGCGCCGACTTTATTGAAAAGCTCGACCGAGGCTGCCAGCGTTCCACCGGTGGCCAGCAGATCGTCCAGCAGAACGACTTTCTGGCCCGGTTTGACTGCGTTGTCCCGAATTTCGATGGTGTCGGTGCCGTATTCCAGCGCGTATTCGTGCGATATTGTGTTGCCAGGAAGCTTGCCCTGCTTGCGAACCATGACGAACCCGCATCCCAGTTTGAGCGCCAGCGGCGCCGCAACCAGAAATCCGCGCGATTCGACACCTGCCAGAATGTCCGGGCAATGAGGAGCGACCGCCTTGGCCATTCGGCTCATAGCGACGCTCCAGGCGTCCGGATGGGCCAGAAGCGGCGAAATATCATAAAAATTGATGCCCGGTTTGGGGAAATCGGGAATTGATGCGATGTGATCTTTTAAATTCATTTTCCTACCGAAGCTCAGTTTCTTGGTTGTCCAAGGGTTGCAAATCATCGACGCCGATCCAGCACCGATCGGCGATGGTCATAACATAAAACGCCGGGAATTGCCGTAGTCAATCTTTACGAAACAATCGGTCTGCAACCAACAAAAAACTAAAATAATCGTGCGTGGTTGTGCCTTTGGCTAATTCAACGTTATAGTAGTCGTCATGCGGGGTTGTCGTCGAAGATAACAATTCCGATATGGCAAGGATTGGTTTTGGCTCCGCGTGGGGAAGCGGAACAAACGTCAAAACCGATTACCCGGGAAAAAAACCAATTTGTTTCTTTCAATGACAGGGAGATTTGCTGCTATGAAAAAATTGCTTTTTGCTAGTGTGGCTTTGGCGTTCGGCGTGACCGCGATGGCTATGGGTACGCAACCCGCCGATGCCGCGAAGAAGACCTTCATCGCCATCGGTACGGGCGGCCCGACGGGTGTCTACTTCGTCACCGGCAACGCCATCTGCCGTATGATTCACAAAGCTGCCGCCGAAGGCCGCAAGACCGGTCGCAAACACGGCATCCGTTGCTCGGCTCCTTCAACCGGTGGCTCGACCTACAATATCGGGCAGATCAGGGAAAACGAGCTGGACTTCGGCGTCGCCCAATCCGACTGGCAGTATCACGCTTATAACGGCTCCAGCAAATTTGAAGGCAACGCCTTCAAAAATTTGCGCGCCGTATTCTCAGTCCATCCCGAACCGATCCAGATCATCGCGGGTAAGGGCGTGGACGTCGATGGTTGGGAAGGCCTGAGGGGTAAGAAAGTCAATATCGGCAATCCGGGTTCGGGTCAGCGCGGCACCGCCGACTTCCTGATGAAGGAAGCGGGCTGGACCAAGGCCGACTTCGCTCTGGCGGCTGAATTGACCTCTACCGAACAGTCCAAGGCCCTTTGCGACGGCAAGATCGACGCCTTATTCTACACCGTCGGCGTTCCGAATGCCGGTGTGGCTGTCGCCACCGACGGCTGCGGCGCAAAAATTGCCAACTTCGACGGCCCGCTGGCCAAGAAGATGGTGACGGCAGATCGTCCGTACTACGCCTGGGCGACCATTCCCAAGGGTACCTACAAGACGACCACGGCTGACGTGAAGACCTGGGGCGTCAAGGCGACCTTCGTGACCAGCGCCGACGTCAGCGAAGACGTTGTTTATGAAGTCGTGCGTGCGGTTTTCGAGAACCTCGATGACTTCCGCGCCCTGCACAAGGCCTTTAGCAACCTCGATCCGAAAACCATGATCAAGGATGGCCTGTCGGCTCCGCTGCATCCCGGCGCCATGAAGTATTACAAGGAAAAAGGCTGGATGTAGGCCCTTAGGGGTTTAAGCGACCGGCGCCTCCGTGAAGAAAAAGCGGGGGCGCCGGAACTATACTCAGGGAACGGGGATCGGGCTTATGGTGGAAGCGGTAACTCCTGCGACCGAATCAACGGCGGACAACCTAGAAGAAACTCTGGAAGACATCGAGTCCACGGGGCGAAAACACGGCGCACAGGCCGCAATGATTATTGGCCTTATCGCCGCTGCATGGTCAATTTTTCAGCTTTGGATCGCCTCGCCGATACCGTTCCTGATAAATTTCGCGATTATCACCGACGTTCCGGCCCGAGGTGTTCACTTGGCGTTCGGGCTTCTTCTTGTTTATCTGATTTTCCCGGCCTCGAAAAAATCGACCGATGGCCGTATTCCCAAGCGCGATATTCTTTTTGCGCTGGTTGGCAGTTCGTGTGCGCTGTACATGTTTTTGGGATGGGAGGGTATTGCCACCCGTGCCGGTACGCTGCTTTTCTACAACATCGATCTTTTCGGATATTCCTTCAAATTTCCGTTCGAAGTGATCTTGGGCTGGACCGGAATTCTGCTGCTTCTGGAATCGACACGGCGGGCCATTGGTTTGCCGCTGGTGGTCGTTTCCTCGCTGTTTATCCTTTATTCCATTTTCGGCCAATCCATGCCGGACATCATTTCGCACCGCGGCGTTTCGCTGTCGCGCCTTGCCGGGTACCAGTGGCTGGGCGGCGAAGCCATTTTCGGCATTCCCATCGACGTGACGACCAGCTTTGTTTTTCTGTTCGTTCTGTTCGGCGCGATCCTGGATAAGGCGGGCGCGGGCAAGTATTTTCTTGATTTGTCCTTCGCCCTGGTAGGCAAATATCGCGGCGGACCGGCCAAGGCGTCGATCCTGGCGTCAGGCATGACCGGACTTATTTCCGGATCGTCCATCGCCAATACAGTGACCACCGGCACGTTTACCATTCCGGTCATGATGCGCACCGGAATGCCTGCGGTGAAGGCGGGTGCTATTGAAGTGGCGGCATCGGTCAACGGCCAGATCATGCCGCCGATCATGGGTGCGGCTGCGTTCATCATCGCCGAACTGGTCGGAATCAGCTATTTCGAGGTCATCAAGCACGCCTTCGTTCCGGCCTTCATCTGCTACATCGCGCTGTTGTATATCTCGCATCTGGAAGCTCTGAAACTGGGCCTTACCGGGTTGCCGCGCGACGAAATCCCGCGCCTTCGCAAGACCTTCCTCAGCGGCATTCACTTCATTATTCCGATCCTCGTTTTGGTTTATCTGTTGATGGTCGAACGATGGACGCCAAGCAGTTCTGTTTTCTATGCGATCTTGCTGATGATGCTCATCCTCATTGGTCAAAAGTTGCTGGGTGAACATAAAAACGGCGGCGAGAATTACGGCGGCGCGTTCATGGAAGGGTTGAGCGACGTATACGCCGGTCTGGTCGGCGGCGCGCGCAACATGATCGCCATTTCCGTGGCCGTGGCGACGGCGGGAATTATCGTCGGCTCCGTCAGTTCGACCGGCCTGAACAACGCGTTGATCAGCGTGGTAGAGGCTGTCTCGGGCGGCAACATTTACATTTTGCTGGGCATGACATCGCTTCTTTGTCTGCTGTTGGGAATGGGGCTGCCGACGACCGTTAACTATCTGGTCGTCGCCTCGTTGCTGGCTAAGGGGGTGGTCGAGGTGGGGGCGGCTTCCGGCGTGGAGCTGGAGCTGATAGCGATCCATCTTTATGTGTTTTATTTTGGGCTGATGGCCGACGTGACGCCGCCGGTGGCCCTGGCCGCCTTTGCGGCGGCTGCCATATCGCGGGCCGATCCCATCAAGACCGGCGTTCAGGCGTTCTTCTATGAAATCCGCACGGCGATTTTGCCGGTGGTGTTTATCTTCAATCCGGAACTGCTGCTGATCGGGGTGACCAGCATCTGGCACGGAATTATGGTTTTCATCGTGTCGCTGATCGCCATCCTGTGTTTCAGTTCGATGACGCAGAACTACATGCTGGTCAGAAACAAGTGGTACGAGGGCATCTTGCTCGGTTTCGTCATGGTCGGTCTGTTCCGCCCGGACGTCTATCTGGACAGGGTTTATCCGGCTTTTTCGTCGCTTGATCTGGAGAAGTTCGTGGCTGGCGAGGTAACCGGCAGACCCGGTTACGCCGTGCGCATCCACGTCACCAGCGAGACCGAATACGGAGATCGGTACAGATTGTATCGGATGGTGACGCCCGAACTGGGAGCGGCGACGGACTTGGGGCTGTACGGCGTGAAAATCGTTGCCGAGGATGGCCGCTTCATAGTCGATGCCCTTCAGGAAAACAGCATCGCTGCAAATACGAACCTTCAGGTTGGCGATGTTGTTACCGAGGTTGATGCCGAGCAAAGCGGGCGGCCGGCAAAGGAAGTGGTCTATCCGATCATGCTGCTGATTCTGGGCTTTGTGATCTTGCTTCAGGTGGGGCGGTTGCGCCGCCAAAAGGCTGCAGAAGCCACGTAACCGAAAGGATAAGGGGGGACGGTATGTTCAAGCATATTCTGCTGCCGGTTGATCTGAATTCCGAGCATTCGTGGCGCAAAGCGCTGCCGGTAGCCGTCGAAAACTGCAAAAACTTCGGGGCGACGCTGCACGTGATTACCGTGGTTCCCGACGTCGGCGGGAACGTTGCCGTCGCGCAGTTTTTTCCGGACGGTTACGAGGACAAAATGCTGGAACAGGCGCACGACGATCTTCACGCCTTTTCGGCGCGTGAAATCTCCGAAGGCGTTCGCGTTCAGCACATCATTTCCCACGGAAGCATCTACAAGGAAATTCTGGATGCGGCTGTGAAGGTGAGGGCGGATCTCATACTGATGGCGGCCCATGGACCGGGGTTGGGGGATTACCTGATAGGCCCCAATGCGGCCAGGGTTGTACGCCATGCGAACTGTTCGGTGATGGTGGTTCGCGACTGAATAACGAAACGCCCCGGTCCATCGGATCGGGGCGTCAAATTTCATTGAATTTGCAAGCAGTTAGTTGATCGTTGCGATATAGGCGGTGACATCCTGGCGTTCGGTTTCATTTTTCAGTTTGAAGACCATTTTTGATTTGGCCTTCTTGTTGCCCGTTACCTTCCGCATGTACTTTTTCGGATTGGCCAGATACTCGACAATCTTCTCCTCGCTCCAGGTCAGGCCCGCCTCACCGGCAGCGATGTAGCTTTTCGAATACTTGAATTTCGGCATCGTCCCCGCCTGACGGTCGAGAACGCCAAACAACGACGGGCCGACGCGGTTTTTTCCGGGGGCAATTTCATGGCATGCCTTGCACCGTTTTTTGTAGATTGCTTCGCCTTTTTCGGCGTCACCGGCCAGTGCTGGACCGGCGGCCACGATAAGAGCGACGGCGCCGCTCAATGCGAATGAAATTGCCTTGATCATCGTCATCCTTCCCAAAATTCTCGAGTTTAATAAAACCGGGCCGCCATTATTGACATGCCCCGTTCCCATGACAACTGCTGACATCAACCTATCGCGTTCACAAATGTGCGATTGATGGCGTTATGACAAGGTGTGTCCTTTTTTTTCGTCACGGCAATGGAAGCCGACGATATATGACACTATAATCTCCATTACCGTTGACGAAACCGCCGAACATGTCCTGTGTTTGCAGGTCGTCAACGGTTGAGCCGGTCATTTCCTTTTTTTGGCGGGAGTAATGTTCGCCCATGGTTTCCAATGTCCTTTCGCATAGTGATGTGGCTGAATTGCTGTCGGATCCCTCCGTTGCAAAGCGGGCGGAAACGGCACGGAAAATTGCCGCCGATTTTGACCGCGGTTCTCTTACCGATGCGGAAAAAGGCCTTGCGGAAGAAATCTTCCGGTTAATGGTCAAGGATGCCGAGGTGAGGGTGCGAGAGGCGCTTGCCAACAATCTCAAATCCAATCCCTTGGTGCCGCGTGACGTGGCTGTTTCTTTGGCGAAGGACGTTAATTCGGTGGCATTGCCGATCCTGGAATCGTCCGAAGTTCTGACCGACGAGGATCTGGTCGAGATCATCAGTCAGCACGATACCGACAAGCAATCCGTGATCGCGGGCCGTCCCAACGTATCGGAAACCGTTTCCGAGGCGATCGTGGAAACGCAAAACGAAGAGGTGGTAAAACGGCTCGTCTCCAATCCGGGAGCAGAGATATCAGAAGGTTCATTGGGTAAAGTCGTGGAAACCCTTGGTGATCGGGATTCGATACAAGACGCCATGGTCCGGCGTCCTCGCCTTCCGGTTACGGTTTCGGAGCGATTGGTGACGCTGGTTTCCGAAAACATGAGGGCGCAAATCGAGGGTAAGCTCGACCTCGCTCCTGCCGCCATGGCCGATCTCGTTATGCAAATTCGGGAACGCGCGGTTCTTTCGTTGTCGATCGAAAGTGGCGGGGACGAACTGGTTCAACTGGTCACCCAACTGCGAAAGAAAAAGAGGCTTACACCGTCTATTATTATCCGGTCCCTGTGTGTTGGTGATCTGGCCTTTTTCGAAACTGCCATTGGTGAACTGGCGGGCATATCAGCCGCCAACGCGCGCGAATTGATCCACGATGACGGCGGATTGGGGCTTCGGGCCGTGTCGGAGCGGGCCGGGATCGCGAGAAAGTATTTCCCCGCTATCCGCGCTGCCGTCGATGTGGCGCGTGAAACGGAATACGACGGCGGTGAGCATGACCGTGAGCGCTATTCGCGGCGGATGATCGAACGGATCCTGACCCAGTACGGCGATCTCGGCGTTGATCTAGAGGCAGATGATCTGGACTACCTTCTCAATAAGATGGACGGATTGCCCATTGATCCCCCTAAAGGAAGCCGAGGTTAGAGCATTAGCGGTTACGGGCGGCCCAGTTCTCGCCAGATTGAATAGTCCTCGCGAAAGGCCGCCAGGGAATTCCAGACGCGCTTGAAATCCTTGTCATTTTTCGACTGTTCCACGACCACCTGAGACCATGCCTGTTCCAGCGCAGCGATAATTTCCGCTGGCCAGCGGTGGATTTCGACTCCCGTTGAATAGATGTTTTTCAACGCCGCAAATTGCGTTGCCTCCCCTTCGGCCAGCCCATGACGGATATTGTCGCCGCAGACCGTTTCAACCCGTGCTTTTGCGGTTGACGGCAGCGCCTCCCACAATTCCAGATTGACCATCAGTTCGAACAGGGTCGAGGGCCGGTGCCATCCGGGGAAGTAGTAGTGCTTGGCCATCTTATGGACGCCCAGCTGGAAATCGACAGAGGGCATGGAAAACTCCGCCGCGTCGATGGTGCCGGATTCCAGGGCCGAAAATACCTCGTCATCGCCCAACTCCCGGGTCTCGACGTCCAATTTCTCCAGTACCCGGCCGCCCAGGCCGCGAAAGCGAACTTTCAGTCCGGCCAGATCCTCGACGGTCAATACTTCGTCACGGAACCACCCCGCTGGATTCAAATTTCAAGTGCAACACCCAATGATTTGACGAAGGCTTCCAA
>JABGRG010000127.1 GCA_018648445.1 Rhodospirillales bacterium
AGGTTAGTCTACGCTCACCGCTTAATTTCTGAGCTGCTGTGAATAATTCAGGCTAAACGCTCGAGAGATACGGGATTGCTTAGAGCCCTCCGGGCGACAATTAGGCTTTTTGAGACCTCATCCAACCGATCCTGTGTATGGTCGTCGGGAGCCGACCTACAATACAACATCACATGGGCTTGGAAGATGGCCCGGGATAGGCCCTTCTTGTCTTCGATGTTGAACTCCTCGGCGATACGATCATGCATGGGCCAACTCAATCACGTTATATGAAACCCCGTCCGTCAGGCTTTGCAGGTAGCGCGACCACGTTTCCAGGGCGTCCCTTTTTTCATCGAAGTAGGCATAGTGATCGTATACCTTTTCGATGCCCTGAACGACATGCCCTAAGACCCGTTCCGAGATATGTGGCGCGGTTTTTAGCATCGACATCCTGGTCCGGACAGTGCGGCGGAAGTCGTGAATCACCCAGCCCGATACTTGGGTTAACTCGTCGATCCGAGCTTTGGCCTTGGAAAAGCCGGACACGGGTCGACGGCCATGCGTTGTCGAGAAAACGTATTCGCCTTTGGCAAATCGCGGCAGGGTATCGATGATAGACTTGGCAGCATCTGATAGCGGGATCACGTGGACCCGTTTTGTCTTATAACTATCGGCCGGAATCTCAATGCGATCATCAAGGATGCATGACCATTTGAGTTGGCTGATTTCGCGGAGCCGACAGGCCGTTAGCAACAGCAATTGATACATGGGCCCGAACGGATACCCCAGGTCTTCCGTCGCCGCCCAGACGGCTTTCAACTCATCATCCGTTAGAACCCGATCGCGGGACTTGGGGCCAAATTCATCTGGGCATTTGAGAGAATGCAGCGGACTAATCTCGAAGTAGTCTTCTTCGGCGGCCCAGTTGAAGACCCGTTTGATCTTGCGGACCATCTCCTCGGCAGCCCCCGGCCCGGAATTTCGACCGATGGCGTAAATACGCTCGCGTATACTGGCACGGCTGATTTCGGCGATGGGGATATGCCCGATCGGACCCACGAAATGATTTTCCAAAACGTTCCGAGTCTTCTTCCAGTTTTTGATCCGGTGCTTGGCGCTGCGCTCGACGTATTGCTCAATCAACCAACCCAGAGTCCGTTTCCGGTCCCTTCGGGCTTCCTCGACCTCAGATATTTTCTCCAAGGCCGGGTCTCCTCCCCTGGCCACTGTCTTTAAAGTCTCCCTCGCACCCTCGCGAGCTTCCTCGACCATCAAGGCCGGAAAATGCCCAAGGGTCAGTCGGTGGGTCGGTCGCGACTTCTTTCGAGGATCGACAGGCTCGTGTGGTAGTTTGTAAATGACCGACCAGGACTTGGTGCCGGTCGGCATGACCCTCAAATGCAGCTGCGGGACAACTTTGTCGTTGAAAACCAGCCTGCCGGATTTCGGCGGCGATAGTTTCTCAACTCCAATGTCTGTGAATCGTCGGTGTTCCATTTTTAATATCCCTCATCATTTAAACACTCGTTTTAGTTGTATTCAAGTCCGGCTTTAAAGGGGGTGCCATTTCTTCATGTCACCAATCAAAAAGTCGTCTGAGGTGTCGCTGGGGTGCCGCAGGCACCTAATACCGGATACCCCTATAAGATACCCCAAGAGATGAGAAAAATCAAATAGTCTAATTAATTCAGTCCTTTAAAGCATGAGTCCAGGACCGCATGAGACTGGGTGAGACCTACGCAGAGGCTCTTGGTAAGGGCGGGGTCAAGTGTTCAATTCACTTCGGCGGCACCATCTACCCCCCTTGAAACGAATCAGTGTTTTCCGTGTAGGGCGACGGCACGCACATCATTTTTGGTGCTGCACCGCAGCACTAAGGCACGGCGATTTTTGATTCTGTTGGGAGACAACGTGTCTCCAGTCTCAGAAAATCCTCTCCAGCACGATGACGCGCGCCTCAAAAAAATAGTGAGCAAAATAATCGCCGCCATCATTTCTGTATCGGTTGGCTAACAGGCATACCACAGGCCCGTCCTGAATGCCTGCATATGACCCGAAGAGAACTTTCCAAAATCTAGGGGTGTCCATCAGTGTAACAGGTTTCTGATATATCTAACGAAGGGGACCATGTTCCGACCTTGCCGGTAGAACGCGTGAAGAAACGCTTTCCGACCATAGGCTCTTGACGGAGGCGCGACGATCTCGATAGGTGTTTTTCCAAACTCAGTGGCCAGGAATTCGGCAATCTCTGGTCGCTCCAAGATCATCAAAGCATGGTCGAAATAGCCAAACGATAGGGCGATCAAGGATAGCTTGAGAATCTTGGCAATATTCCCACCCAAACTATCAGGATCACGAAAATAAAGAAAATCCGCCTGTACGATCTGGGCTTTTGAATATGGCGGATTTTCGGCAGAGTAAAACGGATGTATTAAATACCCGTGGCGGCGCCAATGGGCTGGTCCGGTGATGTCCATCAATTCAAAACCAGCCTGGGTAAGGTGGATATCAACGTCACTGGCCAGCGGTTGGTTGTTACGAAACGGGATAAAGGAAATTTCGGCCTTTATTGCCAGCACGTCTTTCATGACTGTTGGAGAAGACATGAAAACCGCCAGTTCCGCCCCTTCAATATCGATCTTCAGGTAATCGATCGATCTGAATATCGTTTTTTCAACGGCGTCTTTAAGACAAAGGGTTTCGATTTCCTCGGTTCGGTCGATTTCGAAAAACTGTGTCTTGTCAAATTTTCGTCCGATCTTCGCGTTGTGTTTCAGCAAAGAGGCTGATTGCGGATCGGTTGGAATGTAAAGAGTTTGCAGTCCGGATTGATCGCTGACACCGAAAGGCAGATTTGTGAGCGATTTCCACGGCTCTGACGGGAGGGACTGCAAGCGTTCAAATTCTTCGGGATCAGGTTCGAAACCAACTACATCGACGGCGAAAGCGATGGGGTGGAGGTCGCCCTGGAAGCCATCCCTGGAACCAATATCAAAGTAGGTAAGGCCATAGCGTCTCGCGATATCGGCTACAGGAAACGAAGAAAAAATATGTTTCATTATGTCCCCCCTGCCGTATCAGATTTTTTGTTCGTGCCGAATGAAAGTACATGGCGCGAGTCAAAATATCTACATGTCTCCTTCTGGCTAAAAACAGCCCTCAACGTGCAATTGCGAGAAGGTCTTCTGTTGTGTTTCGCGGGGTTTTCTTTTTAGTCAGCAAAATTGATTGTCAGCCAGACCGCGTCCGCTTCGTCGCCGCCTGAATTTTCCAGTGCCGGAAGATCTTTTAGCCAGCGCCATTCCACCAGCAGGGGCCGTCCAACGGCCAGGACCCGCGCCAGATCGTCAAGCGCCCTGTTGAAGAGCTTGACGAAAACGACCGGCTTTTCGGAGGGCGCATTTTCGCCCTCCCCATTCGCGCCGTCATACGCTATGCCCTCGCGCAGGCGGGCAAAATAGCCGCCGCGGCGCATGGTCGCGCCGACCAGCCCCGGCATGGCGCCGGACAGGGCCAGCGTGCATCCCGGCAGCACCGCCGCCTCATCGAAATCGTCGACCGGTGAACCATCCAGAAAAACCGTTTGCAGGCGATCCTCCACGTAGGCCGGGTCAATCCCGAGATCGTCGGTCAGGAAGCGCCGCAGGTTTTGGCGCAAGGGCGCTCGTACGCCGACGCCTGCCTGAAGCACCGGTTTTAGATTGCGCAAGTCGGCATTGCGCAAAACCACGCGGCGCGATGGCGCGTCGCCGGGAACCGAATTCATGACCATCTAATTGTTCCGAACAAGAACGGGCCGGACCCGAATGAACGGGCCCGGCCCTCTATTGTCATGCTCTAGGCGTGGACTTTATCCAATTCCGAATCCGGAATGTCGAAGACCACGTTGTGCGGGGCCAGCGGCTCGCGCGAGAAGTAGCGCGGCAGCCGGTCGTCTTCCGGCGTGAACCCGGCGCGGGCGTTGAAGTCCCGCTCGCAGTCCAGGATCTTCCGGCCATAGGCATTTACGCCGTCGCCGTCCAGCTCCCACCCGTAGCAGGAGTTGAGCAGGTCAACCAGCGCCTGGAAGGTTTCGGGCTGATCGAGAATGGCAAAGGCCACAAACAGGCACATGCCGGTGGCATCAACCGCCGCCGTGGCGACCTGCAGGGCTTGCGACAACTCGGCCTGCCCCTCGATGGCCATGGGATCGACATCGCCGCCCACCTTCATAATGTTGGTGGCCACGGCGTAACCGGCGGTGTGGTCAGCGCCCTGGGTCGTCGTCGCATAGGTAACACCGATGCCCTTGATGGCGCGCGGATCGTAAGCCGGCATGGCCTGGCCCTTGACGCAAGGCGCGCGTTCAAGGCCGAACACCTTTGCCGTATTGGCCGTTCCGGATCCAAGAATGCGGCCCATGGGCGTGCCCTGGCCCGTTTGCTTGACCAGATCGATAGCGCCCGGTCCGTCGCCAAACTCGATAACACCGGCATCCATGGCGACCGCGATGGTGGCCCCCATTTCGATGGTGTCGAGACCGAAGTCGTCATCCAGGCGATCCAACTCGGCAATGGTGTCGAGATCGTCGATGCCGCAGTCCGCGCCATGCGCCCAGACCGTTTCGTATTCAGGCTGCTTGGTGACGAATTCGCCGTTCTTGTTGTTGAAGATGCCCGAACAACGGATGATGCAGCCGCTGTGACAGCCATGCGTAGCAGTGCCGCCACGTGCGACTTCAAGCTCGGCCTGGGTTTCGCCGCTGATCTTGGCCGCCCCTTCGAACTGGCCGGTGGCGAAGTTGCGCGTCGGATACGCGCCGGCTTCGTTGATCACGTTGGTCAGCACGTTGGTGCCATAGGCAGGCAGGCCTTCGCCGGTAACGGCATTGCTGCTGAGGCCTTCCGACCACAGTTTGTTGGCCTTCTTGAAGGCTTCGGGATCGGCCGGTTTGCGAATTTTCGCGCCGCGACCGTCAAGGATGATTGCCTTGATGCCCTTCGATCCCATGACCGCGCCGACGCCGCCACGCCCGGCATGGCGGGTGGGCCGTCCCTCCATATCGGTGACGGCGATGGTCGAGTTGGCCATGCGCATTTCGCCGGCGGGGCCGATGGAAAGCATGCAACCTTTGTCTTCGTATTCGCCGAGGAATTTGTCCATCATCTGATAGTTGGTGGCCATTTTGACCGACGGATCGGCCTCGATCTTTACGCCTTCCGTGCTGACGCGCACCACATAAAGATCATCGCCCGAATATTCACCTTCGAGAACGATGGCGGCGTAACCGAGCTTGGCCAGAATTTGCGCGCCCTGCCCACCTGAGTTGGCTTCCTTGATGCCGCCCGTCAGCGGGCTTTTGCAGCCGACCGAGAGACGTCCGCCAACCGCTGCCGCCGTACCCGACAACAGACCCGGCGCGATGACCAGCTTGTTTTCCGGGCCAAGCGCGTGGCTATCGGCGGGAACTTCGGCGGCGACAATGCCGCTGGTCAGTCCACGCCCGCCAAGTCCGGCGTAATCGCCAATCGGGCCTTCGGAGATTTTCGGGCCACCAGCAGCGCCGACATCGATACGTACGATCTTGTCCATGAGTTTTCTCCCCGCCTTCCGGCATCATTTATGGTTGATTGTTATGAATTCCGGGGAAAATGGTACGGGGATTGGTTGCCCCTTGGCAACCACGAAAACGCAGCCCGCTCAATGAAGGAACCTTGACACGAATGTATGCCGACCGTTAGAGACCGGCACCGTCTTTCCACCGCACATGTATTTTGGCAATCGCGCCAAGAAGAAAGGAAGCCTCGTGAACTCACTTGAGATGTTCAACCTTAAAGGCCGCCGGGCTCTCGTTACGGGTTCGGGGCAAGGTATCGGTTTTGAGTTGGCCCGCGGCCTTGCGGGCGCCGGAGCCGAAGTCATCCTCAATGATATCGATGCCGACCGCCTGGCATCCGCCGCGGCAAAGCTGCGCGCCGAGGGAGCGACAATCCATGAACTCGGGTTCGACGTCACCGACCCCGACAAGGTCGGCGCGGCCATCGATGGTTTCGAGGCAAACGTCGGCCCGATTGATATTCTGGTCAACAACGCCGGAATGCAGTTTCGCACGCCGCTGGAGGATTTTCCGGTCGATCGCTTCGATTTCATGATGCGGCTGAACATCAATTCCGCCTTCTACGTGGGTCAGGCAGTGGCCAAACACATGATCGAACGCAAGGCGGGAAAGATCGTCAATATCTGTTCCGTGCAGACGGCGCTGGCGCGTCCGGGCATTGCACCCTACACCGCGTCGAAGGGCGCGGTCGCCAATCTGACCAAGGGCATGGCCACCGATTGGGCGAAACACGGCTTGCAGGTCAACGGACTGGCCCCCGGCTACTTCAAGACCGAACTGACCTCGGCCCTGGTCGCCGACGAGGAATTCACCGCCTGGCTCAGCGCGCGCACCCCTGCCGGTCGTTGGGGAAACGTCAACGAACTGGTCGGCGCTTGCATCTTCCTGGGTTCGGAAGCATCGAGCTTCGTCAACGGACATATCCTCTATGTCGACGGAGGCATCACCAGCTCTCTTTAAGGATGCCCCGCACGCAAATTTTGCTTCCCTGAGATTGTTCCCGGGTGCAGGATATCGGGCTTGGGAATTTAGCATTCACGGGCCAACGATGCCCGGAACACCCGCAGGGAGTTACATCATGGACAAACGTTTCACAACGGCGTTTTCGCGCCGTCAATTCGTGGTTGGCGCGTCGGCCACCGGCGCTCTAATTGCGCTGCATCCCTTTTCGGCGATGGCCTCGGCCAATCAGGCCCACCTTCGCATCATGGAGACGACCGATCTGCACGTTCATGTGCATCCCTATGACTATTACGGGGACAAGCCAAGCGATACGCTGGGCCTTGCGCGCACGGCGACGATCATCGGCAATATCCGAAAAGAGGCGGCCAATGCGCTTCTGGTCGACAACGGCGATTTCCTTCAGGGCAATCCCATGGGCGACTACATCGCCTATGAACGCGGCATGAAGGAAGGCGACAAGCACCCGATCATTCAGGGCATGAACCAGTTGAACTTCGACGTGTCCACGCTGGGTAACCACGAGTTCAACTACGGTCTCGACTTCCTGATGAAATCGCTGAACGGGGCCAACTTCCCGTTCGTTTCGGCCAATGTGGCGAAAGCCCCGTTGGGCGCCAACCCACGCGCCGACAAACTGTTCCTGAAACCTTATGTCATTCTGGACCGGCGCGTCACCGACGGGGCGGGCAAGGAACACGCCATCAAGGTTGGTTTCATCGGCTTCGTGCCGCCGCAAATCATGAACTGGGACAAGCGCCACCTTGAAGGCAAGGCCAACACCCGCGATATGGTTGCCGCCGCCAAGGCCTGGGTACCGGAAATGAAGGAAGCCGGAGCCGACGTCATCATCGCGCTTTCGCATTCCGGCCTTAACGCCGCCGATTATTCGGAAGGCATGGAGAACGCGTCCCTGCATCTGGCCGCCGTCGACGGCATCGACGCCATGGTCATGGGACATGCGCATCTGACATTCCCCGGCAAGAAATACGATAAACTTCCCGGCGTCGACGCCGCCAAGGGAACGCTATTCGGCAAACCCGCCGTCATGGCCGGGTTCTGGGGATCGCATCTGGGTCTTCTGGACCTTCTGCTTGAAAAAGACGGCGCATCGTGGCGCGTGGCCGGCTTCACGTCGGAAGCCCGCCCCATCTACAAGCGCGACGGGCGCAAGAAAATTCCGTTGGTCGAAAGCCAGCAGAAAGTACTCGACTCGGTGGCCAAGGAACACGAAGCGACGCTGGCCTATATCCGGCGGCCCGTCGGCAAAACCTCGGCCCCGTTGCATTCGTATTTCGCACTTGTCGCCGACGATCCGTCGGTGCAAATCGTCAGTCAGGCCCAAACCTGGTACATCGCCGACATGATGAAGGGTACCGAGTGGGAAGGACTGCCTATCCTTTCAGCGGCGGCACCCTTCAAGGCCGGTGGACGCGGCGGACCGGAATACTATACCGACGTCAAACCCGGTGCCGTCGCCATCAAGAACGTCTCAGACCTTTACCTGTACCCAAACACGGTACGCGCGGTGCTGATTACCGGCGCGCAGGTCAAGGATTGGCTGGAACGTTCGGCGGGCATCTTCAATCAGGTGGTCGCCGGAAAGGCCGACCAGCCCTTGGTCAACCCGAAATTCCCGTCCTACAATTTCGACGTGATCGACGGGGTGACCTATCAGATCGACCTGACCCAACCGTCGAAGTTCGGCCCCAAAGGCAAGCCGCTCAACGCCGGGGCCAACCGCATTGTCGATTTGCAGTATCAGGGCAAACCCATCGATCCCGCCCAGAAGTTCGTGGTCGCCACCAACAACTATCGCGCCGGTGGCGGCGGCAACTTCCCGGGTATCGGCGGCGATGTGATCATCTTTGTCGGCCCCGACACCAACCGCGACGTGATCGTGCGCTACATCGTGGATAAGGGCACCATCAACCCGTCCGCCGACGCCAACTGGAACTTCAAGCCAATTCCAGGCACGACGGTTCTGTTTGAAACGGGGCCCGCCGCAAAGGCGCATATGTCGGGGGTCAAGGGCGTCAAAATCGAAGCCGCCGGAGAAGGCGCCGACGGTTTCGCCCAATATCGCATTACCCTTTGATAGGGGCGCGTTTTACCACCACTCGCACAAGGGGCCCCGATCGGGGCCCCTTTTTTTCGTCGACGGCGCGAACTGGTCTACACCCAGCGGAATACCGCGAAACCGTAAGCCAGTGAAATCGCCAACGCGCCCCACAGCGGGGTTCCCATGATCCCCAGCCAGCCCAGGAAAATGAATGCGCTTCCCAGGATGGTGATGAACAACCGGTCGCCGCGCGTGGTGTCCAGCGTCAGGATACCGCGCCGGGGTGCGCCGCCGGGACGGCGCCATTCCAGAAATCCCATGCAACTGATGGCGCAGGCGATGAAGATAAAGAACGCCGCCGTTGGCCAGGTCCAGGCCATCCAGGACAAACCCATTTCTCTCTCCTCACACGCGCCCGAGGGCAAAGCCCTTGGCGATGTAGTTGCGAACAAAATAAATGACGAATGCGCCCGGTATTATGGTCAAGGTCCCGGCAGCCGCCAGCAAGCCCAACTCGTACCCCGCCGTACTGGCCGTTCGGGTCATGGTCGCGGCAATGGGCTTGGCGGCCACCGACGTCAGCGTTTTGGCCAGCAAAAGTTCGACCCACGAGAACATGAAAGCGAAGAAGCAGGCGACACCGATGCCGGCGGCGATGGTCGGCAGGAAAATGCGGATAAAAAACCGCCAGAACGGATAGCCGTCCACATAGGCCGTTTCGTCCAGTTCCTTGGGCACGCCCGACATGAAGCCTTCCAAGATCCACACCGCCAGCGGGATGTTGAACAGGCAGTGCGCCAGAGCCACGGCCAACGGCGTATCGAACAACTCGATCGCCGAATACAGCTGGAAAAACGGCAGGGCAAACACGGCGGGCGGGGCCATGCGGTTGGTCAGCAGCCAGAAGAAAAGGTGCTTGTCGCCCAGAAACCGGAAACGCGAAAAGGCGTAAGCCGCGGGCAAGGCGACGGTGACCGAAATGACCGTGTTGAGGCCCACGTAGGTCAGGGAATTAAAGTACCCGGTGTACCAGGTGGGGTCGGTGAAAATCTTGACGTAGTTGGCGACGGTGAATTCCTGCGGCCACAACGAGAATGTGCCGAGAATTTCATTGGTCGTCTTGAACGACATGTTGACCAGCCAATAGATCGGCAGCATCAGGAACAGGATGTAAATGATCGGAACGGCGGAAATCTTTTTCATCACTGATCCTCGTTTTTCATCATCAGCGTGTAGAACACCCAGCAAACCAGCAGAACGATCAGGAAGTAGATCAGAGACATGGCGGCCGCCGGTCCCAGGTCAAACTGCCCCAGCGCCACCTTGACCAGATCGATGGAGAGGAACGTCGTTGAATTTCCCGGCCCGCCCCCGGTCAGCACAAAGGGCTCGGTGTAGATCATGAAGCTGTCCATGAACCTGAGCAGAATGGCGATGGTCAGAACCCGCTTCAATTTCGGCAGTTGAATATGAAGAAACACCGCCCAGGGCTTCGCGCCATCGATTTTGGCCGCCTGATAATAGTCTTCTGGAATGGATCGCAGGCCCGCATAGGCCAGCAATACGACCAGCGACGTCCAGTGCCAGACATCCATCAGAACGGTTGTGAACCATGCCGCGAACGGCTGGCGGGGAAAGTTGTACTCGATCCCCATGCCGTTGATCGCGTGGC
>JABGRG010000128.1 GCA_018648445.1 Rhodospirillales bacterium
CTGAAGGGTGCGCTGTCCTGACGGGTTTTCAGCGCCATGACGACTTCTTCAAGGGCCGCGTTTCCGGCCCGTTCGCCCAGACCGTTAATGGTGCATTCCACCTGACGTGCCCCCGCACCCACGGCGGCCAGCGAGTTGGCCACCGCCAAGCCCAGATCATTATGGCAATGAACCGAAATAATCGCCTTATCGATATTGGGCACCCGGTTAAAAAGCATTTCGATGGTGGCGTTAAATTCGTTGGGCAGCGCATAACCCACCGTATCGGGAATGTTGATAGTGGTGGCCCCGGCGGCAATTGCCGCTTCCACACACCGGCACATAAAGTCGTGCTCGGTGCGCGATCCGTCCTCGCACGACCATTCCACGTCGTCGGTAAAGTTCCGCGCGTAGGTAACGCTGTCAATGACCGCCTGATAGACCTGCTCGGGCTCCATCTGGAGCTTGTGCTTCATGTGCAGCGGGCTGGTCGAAATGAAGGTGTGGATGCGCCCGCGCTTGGCCGGTTTGATGGCCTCGGCGGCGCGCTCGATGTCGCCGTGGGTGGCGCGGGCCAGACCGCACACCACCGAATTCTTCACCACCTTGGAGATTTCGTTGACGGCCTGGAAATCGCCCTCGGACGCGATGGGGAAACCGGCCTCGATGATATCGACACCCATTTCCTCGAGAACCTGTGCGATACGCAATTTTTCATCGAGGTTCATGGAAGCGCCCGGAGATTGCTCACCGTCGCGCAATGTGGTGTCGAAGATATAAACGTGATTGGAACTACTCATAATAAACTGGTCCTTCCTGACTGACGTACAGACTGGTTGCGACTGCGTATCTCCCCTGAACGAATGTCACGAAGTGACGGGCGCGCTCAGGGGCAGGTAAGTCGCAGGAGACCGTTTAGCTGAGTTAAAGCGAGGGGCAGACGCACGGAAACGGCACGAACCGGGTGGCCCGAACCCATAATTGAAACGGCAATGTCAAAACCTGACGGCACGTCTTGCTCCGCGGATATCCAAGTATCGCTGCCAAAATTAGCAGGCAACCTATAACACAGCATTACATTAGGCGTCAGCGCAAATTTTCAACCAAAATGGCTAAATCTTTGTTAAGCGGCGCAAAAAAAAGGCGGGGTTTCCCCCGCCCTTCTTCGCGATCACGCTTTCGCGCAACACAAACTTAGTTCTTCGACTTGTCGACCAGGCGGCCTTCGCCGATCCAGGGCATCATGTCGCGCAGTTTGGCGCCGACTTCCTCGATGGGATGAGCGGCGGCGCGGCGGCGCATGGCCTTGAACGCGGGCTGGCCAACCGCATTTTCGGTCATCCAGCGCTTGGCGAATTCACCGGACTGGATGTCGTCCAGAATCCACTTCATGCGTTCCTTAACCTCGTCGTCGATGATCTGCGGTCCGGCAATGTAATCACCGTATTCCGCCGTGTTCGAGATCGAGTAACGCATATTGGCGATGCCGCCTTCGTAGATCAGGTCGACGATCAACTTGACCTCGTGCAGGCACTCGAAATAGGCCATTTCCGGCGCATAACCGGCTTCGACCAGGGTTTCGTAACCGGCCTGGATCAAGGATGTCAGGCCACCGCACAAAACAACCTGTTCGCCGAACAGATCGGTTTCGCATTCTTCGGTGAACGTCGTTCCGATAACGCCCGAGCGGCCGCCGCCCAAAGCGCAGGCGTAGGAAAGACCGACCTCGTGGGCGTTGCCAGAAACGTCCTGTTCCACGGCCAGCAGGCACGGCACACCGGCGCCGCGTTCGTATTCGGCGCGAACCGTGTGGCCGGGGCCTTTGGGCGCGACCATGAAGACGTCGATGTCATCACGCGGCTCGATCAAGCGGAAATGAATGTTGAAACCGTGGGCAAAACCAAGGGCCGCGCCCGGCTTCATGTTGTCTTGAAGCTGGGAGTAGTAAATCTTGGCCTGAATTTCGTCGGGAGTCAGCACCATAACCACGTCGGCCTGCTTGGCGACTTCGGCGGCGCTCATGACTTTGAACCCGGCGGCCGCGGCCTTGTTCCAGTTGTCGCTGCCTTCCATCTCGGCGATGATGACATCGGTTGCGCCCGAATCCTTTAAGTTCAGGGCATGGGCATGGCCCTGGCTGCCATAGCCGAGGATGCCAACTTTCTTGGACTTGATCAGATTGACGTCGGCGTCCCGATCGTAAAACACGCGCATAGTTTGTTCCTTTCGTAGATCTTCCTTGGATTTTTCTGCAAACAGAAAATGATGATGGTTACAAAGCTGCCGTCCCGCGGGAAATGGCGGCGGTTCCGGTACGCGACACGTCGACCAGACCGAGCGATTCCATTAGCTGGATAAAGGCATCGAGTTTTGCCGCCGCGCCGACAATTTCGAACACGAAGGACTCGTTAGTGCTGTCAACGACATGGGCACGGAAAATATCGGCAATGCGCAAGGATTCAACCCGGGTCTCGCCCGTTCCGCGAACCTTGACCAAGGCCATTTCACGTTCCACATGGTCGCCTTCCGTGGTCAGATCACTGATCTTGTGGACCGGCACCAGCCGATCGAGCTGGGCCTTGATCTGATCGATAATCATTTCGGTTCCCGAGGTTACGATGGTGATGCGCGAAAGGTTTTCACGCGCGTCAACCTCGGCCACCGTAAGGCTTTCGATATTGTAACCGCGTCCCGAGAAAAGGCCGATCACACGGGCCAGAACGCCGGGTTCGTTTTCCACCAGAACCGCAATGGTGTGGAATCTCGTTTTCGTGTCAGGTGCAATCATGGAACTTGCCCTATGTCTATTCCGGGTGCGTATACACCCTTAGTATGATTTCGACAAACTTATCGGCCTCAAACGTCATGGCTCATGGCCGTCGTTCGTCATGAAATTCGTTCTGGCCCCAAACGCGGGGCCGGAATTTAAGCGAGTACGACGTCGCCGTCGCCGTCCATCGCCTCGTCTTTCGGACCAAGCATCATTTCGTGATGGGCCGCACCCGCCGCGATCATCGGATAGACGTTTTCCGTGGGATCGACCAGCACGTCGAGAATAACCGGTCCGTCATGGGCCAGCATTTCCGCGATGGCCGCGTCCAGATCGGCCGGTTTTTTCACCCGTATGCCCTTAATGCCGAAAGCCTCGGCCAGCTTTACGAGATCCGGTTCCGACTCGATTACGCTTTGCGACAGACGTCCCTCATAAAAAAGGTCCTGCCATTGGCGCACCATACCCATGCGGCTGTTGGAAAGATGCAGCACCTTCACCGGAAGTTTGTACTGCGCCACCGTGGCCATTTCCTGAATGTTCATCATCAGCGAACATTCGCTGGTCACACAGACGACCAACGCATCCGGGTGGGCGATCTGCGCACCCATGGCCGCCGGAAGGCCGTAACCCATGGTGCCGAGACCGCCAGACGTCATCCATCTGTTGGGACTATCGAAATGGATATACTGCGCCGCCCACATCTGGTGCTGTCCAACGTCGGTGGCAACGAAGGGGTCCTTGTCCTTGATGGCATCATACAGGCGGTCCACCGCGTATTGCGGTTTGGCGACCTTGCCGTTCTTGCGGTAAGCGAGGCACTTCTTGGCCCGCCATTTGTCGATCTGTTTCCACCACCCGTCCAGCGCCTTTTGGTCGGGTTTAACTTGCGTCGATTTCCACACCTTGATCATGTCTTCAAGAACATGGCCCGCATCACCAACGATGGGGATTTCGACCAGAACGTTCTTGTTGATGGACGATTGGTCGATATCGACGTGGATTTTCTTGGCATCGGGGGCGAAGTCGTTAAGCCGCCCTGTCACCCGGTCATCAAAGCGCGCGCCGATGTTGATCATCACGTCGCAGTCGTGCATGGCCATGTTGGCTTCGTAGGTGCCATGCATGCCCGGCATTCCGACGTACTGCTTGTCCGACGCCGGAGCCGCGCCCAGACCCATCAGGGTCAGGGTGAACGGATAACCGGTCATTTTGACCAGATCGCCCAAAAGCTGACAGGCCGCCGGACCCGAATTGATGACGCCGCCACCCGCATAAATGATCGGACGCTTGGCCGACGCCATCAGTTTCACCGCCTCGCGGATGGCGCCGATGTCGCCTTTGACCTTCGGCTTGTAGCTGCGATGACGCGACGCCGCGCGCACCGTGTAAGCACCCAGGCCGGTAATCACATCCTTGGGCAGATCGACGACCACGGGGCCGGGACGGCCGTTGCGGGCCACGTAAAAGGCCTCGTGAATGGTTCGCGCCAAATCATCAACGCTACGCACAAGGTAATTGTGCTTGGTGCATGAGCGCGTAATGCCCGTCGTATCGGCTTCCTGGAAAGCATCGTTGCCGATCAGGCTGGTCGGCACCTGGCCGCACAGGCAAACCAGAGGAATGCTGTCCATCAGGGCGTCGGTCAGGCCGGTGATGGTGTTGGTCGCGCCGGGACCCGAGGTTACGAGAACCACGCCGACCTTTCCCGTCGATCTGGCGTAGCCCTCCGCGGCGTGCATGGCGCCCTGCTCGTGACGAGGCAGGATGTGACGCAGCCTGTTCTGCCGATGAATTTCATCGTACAGCGGAAGGGTTACACCGCCGGGGTACCCGAAAATTACGTCGACGTCTTGGTCCTGCAGGACCTTCAAGACTATCTCCGCTCCGGTGTACAATTCCTTTGGCATCTCCAAATTCTCCTTCCGAGTAAAATAATGCGGCCGCATTTCAATAGGTAGAAATTAGGCCCGGAAACGCACGTCTTGATCAGACGCCCGCCCCGGACCCGTCCGGCCACGAGAACGCGCAAGCTAATCAATTAGGATTGCGCGGTCAACAGAAACTGACGAATAAATGAAAAGATTTTTTCTTTTTTGCTTTCCGAATATTGCGCAGACACCACGTATGATCCCTCTATCTGGTGGCGCAACCACGTAAACTGGCGTTTGGCGTATTGGCGGGTCCCGCGCATGGCCAGCTCTACCGCCTGCTCAAGCTCGGTTTCTCCCCTCAGGTGACGGACCAGTTCACGCACGCCCAGCGCCTTCATCGCCGGTAATCCGGCATCCAGGCCAAGGGAGAAAAGCGCGCGCGCCTCGTCAAGTGCACCCCCTTCCATCATGCGCGAGAAACGGGTGTTGATGGTTGCGTATAGGGCGTCACGTGGAGGAATGAGAACGACGGATGCGAAAACCCCTTCAATGGGCGGGGAACTGGGGTGCTCGGCCTGCCATTCCTTAAGCGTCCGCCCGGTGGCCTGCATCACCTCAAAGGCGCGGATCAACCGCTGAGTATCTCCGGCGGGCAAATCGGAGGCCGCTTGTGGATCGAGCGCCGCAAGCCGGTCGCGAAACCTCTCTCCGCCCAATTCCTGATGCAGGGCGCGGGCCCTGGTTCTGATTTCATCTGGAATTTCCGGAACCGGCGCGAGGCCTTCGGTCAACGCCTTGATGTAAAGCCCGGTTCCGCCCGCAAAGACTGGAATTCGGCCCATGGCGCGAACCTCGGAAACGGCAGCCGCGGCCATTTCGAGCCAACGACCGGCGGAACAGGCCTGGGCCGCCGGCATAAACCCGTAAAGCAAATGAGGGACGCGCGCGGTTTGGCAGATGTCGGGCCGCGCCGAAAGGATATCAAGCTCGCGGTAGACCTGCATGGAATCGGCGTTGATGACCGCGCCGCCGAATTCCTCGGCCACGTCCAGTGCCGCCCGTGACTTGCCGCTGGCTGTCGGCCCGGCGACGACGATGATCGGCTGTTCGACCACTTCTAATCCAGCATTAAAGCGACCAAACCGTCGGCGAGTTTGGGCTCAAACCAGGTTGACTTGGGCGGCATCACCTGACGGGCGTCGCTCACGTCAATCAGGTCTTCCATGGATGTGGGATAGATCGCAAAGGCCACCGCCGCATCGCCCGAATCGACGCGGCGCGCCAATTCACCCAATCCCCGTATGCCGCCGATGAAATCGATACGCGGGTCAAGGCGCGGATCGCCAATGGCCAGCACCGGCTCCAGAAGCAAGCGGGTCAGCAGGCTGATGTCAAGACCGACAACCGCGTCTCCGGGGACCGGCGCGGGAACATCGCGCACGCCCAGACGATACCATTCGCCGCCCAGATACATGCCGAATTCACGTGGTTTTCCGGGGCGTGCCTCGCCCGAAACCTTTTCCACGCGAAAATCCTTTTCGATACGGCTCAGAAGTTCAGCCGGAGCAAGACCGTTCAGATCGGCAACGACGCGGTTGTAATCGAGAATCCGCATTTCGTCGGACGAAAAGACGACGGTGAGGAAGGATTCGTACCATTCGTCCCCTTGCGCGTCGGATGCGGCCTCTCGGCGCGCTTTGGCAACGCGTACAGCCGAGTTCGACCGATGATGCCCGTCGGCGATATAAAGGGCCTCCTCGGCTTCAAAAGCGTCTTGCAGACCCTTGATCGCCCCAGCCTCCGAGACCACCCAGATAGAATGTTGAACGCCGTCCATGGAAACGTCCAGATCGGGCGCACCCGTCGTTTGGGCTTCAATAATCGACTTAATGGCCGTGTTCGGGCGATGGGCGACCATGACCGGTCCGGTATGGCCGTTGACCGCCTGAATCTGGTGCACCCGGTCGTCTTCCTTGGAAGGGCGGGTCAGTTCATGGCGGCGGATACGCCCCGTGTCGTAGGCCTCGACCGAAGCCGCCCCGACGATGCCGGTTTGGACCTGCTCGCCCATGACCAATCGGTAGATGTAAAAACAAGGTTGCCCGTCCCGGCGCATAACGCCGGTATCGATCATCCGGGAAAAATTCTCGGCAGCCTTCGCGTAAACCTCCGGCGCGTACGGATCGGTGTCCGGCGCCAGATCGATTTCGGGCTTGGAAACATGAAGGAAGCTGAGCGGCTTGCCTTCTGCCTTCACCCGCGCTTCTTCGGTATTCAAAACATCATAGGGCGGTGCCGCGATCTCGGCCACCGTATCGGCGAGCGGGCGAAGGGCCGGGAACGGCCTTAACAGGGGCAAAACCAAAGCGTTCATCCTAAGTTGCGGGGCGACGGCTGGCCCGTCGCCCCTTCGCGAATCAATCCGTCGACGGAAGGCCCAGCATGGAGCGTTCCAGCGCCTCGTGGTCGTGTTCGTGGTCTTCCAGCTTGCCGGCGAAATAGTCCATATACGCCTGCATGTCGAAATGACCGTGGCCGGAGAAGTTGAAGAAGATGGTTCGGCTGACGCCCTCTTCCTTGCACTTCAGCGCTTCGTCGATGGCCGCCTTGATGGCGTGGTTCGTTTCCGGCGCGGGCATGATGCCCTCGGTTTTGGCGAACAGGACACCCGCCTCGAAGCATTCGTTCTGGTGATAGGCGCGCGGCTCGATAAAGCCTAAGTCACACAAGTGGCTGACTTGGGCCGACATGCCGTGATAGCGCAAGCCACCGGCATGAATGCCTGCGGGCACGAAGGTCGAGCCAAGGGTCAGCATCTTGATCAGCGGCGTGTGATGGGCGGTGTCGCCGAAATCGTAGGCGAACTTGCCGCGCGTCAGCGTCGGGCAGGCCTTGGGTTCAACGGCGATCACCTTCACGTCGCCCTCGCCACGCAACATGCGGCCAATGTACGGGAAGGCTGCACCCGCGAAGTTGGAGCCGCCACCGGCGCAGCCGATCACGATGTCAGGGCTATCACCGGCCATATCGAACTGCTCGAAGGCTTCCAGCCCGATGATCGACTGGTGCAGCAGAACGTGATTGAGAACGCTGCCCAACGAGTACTTGGTGTCGTCGCGCTGGGCGGCCATCTCGACGGCTTCGGAAATGGCGATGCCGAGGCTGCCGGTGGAATCCGGATTTTCCGCCAAAATCTGACGGCCCGATTCGGTCTCGGTGCTGGGGCTCGGTACGCAGCGCGCGCCGTAGCTTTCCATCAGCGCCCGGCGATAGGGTTTCTGCTGGTAGCTGATCTTGACCATGTAGACGTCGACCGGAAGGCCAAACAACGATCCGGCGAAGGCGAGGGACGATCCCCACTGACCGGCGCCGGTTTCGGTGGTCAGGCGCTTGACGCCTTCTTCCTTGTTATAGAAGGCCTGCGCCACCGCCGTATTGGGCTTGTGGCTGCCGCTCGGGCTGACGCCTTCGTTCTTGAAATAGATCTTGGCCGGCGTATCCAGAGCCTTTTCCAGACGGTGCGCGCGAACCAGCGGTGACGGGCGCCAGACCTTGTAGATGTCGCGAACCGGTGTGGGGATTTCGATCTCGCGTTCGGTGCTGACTTCCTGACCAATCAGGGCCATGGGGAACAGCGGAGCCAGATCTTCCGGCCCAATGGGCTGCAGCGTGCCCGGATGAAGAACGGGCGCCAACGGTTCTGGAAGATCGGCGTTAATGTTGTACCAGGACTTCGGAATTCGATCTTCCGAGAGAAAATATTTTGACGTACCGCTCATTGCTCCCCCCTTAAATGGACTGTTGGGCGTTTATTTACGCCGAATTAGTAGCCCGCCTGCGAACAAATTTCCATACACAACAACAAAAAAGGGGCGTCCCCGACCGGAGACGCCCCTAAATCTTCGCGCTTCGAACGCGCGAAAACGGGTTAACTTTTGGCGATTCGGACGGCGACGAAACGCAGCCGCCCCTGGCCGTCGATCAAAAGCAGGACCGACTTGCGGCCCGCCTTGTCCGCCGAACCAACCAGTTCATCCACTTGATCGGGGCCGGTCACATCCTCCTGACTGACCTCGACGACCACGTCGCCGGGGCTGATCCCCTTTTCCGACGCCGGGCCGCCCTCGGCAATGGCGGTGACCACCAGCCCCTTGGTTTCCTCGCCCAGTTCGAATTTCTGGCGAAGCGCGTCGGTAACGACCGATAGGGTCATGCCGAGAGCGTCGATGGCTTTTTCCGAACCGCCCTCTTCTATTTTCGGCCCATCGGTCACAGCCGCCATTTCCTTCTCGCTGGGCTCCAGTTCACCGACGGTGACACGAACGTTCAATTTCTCGTTATTGCGCCACAGGGTGACGTCCACGGTCTTGCCAACGCCGGTGTCGGCCACGATGCGCGGCAGGCGGCGCATCTGGGAAACTTCGCGGCCATTGAAATCCAAAATCACGTCGCCGGCCTCGATTTTCGCTTCTTCGGCGGGGCCGCCCTTGATCACGCTGGCCACCAGCGCGCCCTTGCCTTCTTCCAGGCCGAGGGTTTCGGCGATCTCGTCGGTCACGGTCTGAATGTGAACGCCGAGCCAGCCGCGCCGCACCGTTCCCGTTTCGATCAACTGGCGTACCACCGACTTGGCGATGGCGCTGGGAATGGCGAACCCGATGCCGATGCTGCCGCCCGATGGCGAATAGATCGCCGTATTGATGCCAACCACGCCGCCGTCCAGATCAAACATCGGACCGCCCGAATTGCCCCGGTTGATGGAGGCGTCGGTTTGCAGGAAATCGTCATAGGGGCCGTTGTTGATGTCGCGACCACGGGCGGAAATGATGCCCGCCGTGACCGTGCCGCCAAGGCCGAACGGATTGCCGATGGCCACCACCCAGTCGCCAACACGCATTTTATCCGAATCACCGAATGAAACGGCGGGCAGGTCCTTCTCCGGCTTGACCCTCAGAACGGCGAGATCGGTTTTGGGATCGCGCCCGACCAGTTCGGCGTCAAGGCGCGTGTCATCCTGCAAGATAACGGTGATTTCCTCGGCGTCCTGAATGACGTGATTGTTGGTCACCACGTAGCCCGAGGCGTCGATAATGAAACCCGAACCCAGCGAAGTCGCCTTGCGCTTGCGCTGTTTGGGTTGATTGCGGTCGAAAAATTCCTTGAAGAATTCTTCGAACCCCGGCGGAAGCTGCGGCGCTTCGGGGCCGGTACGTCCCTGTATGGTTTGCGTCGTCGAAATGTTGACCACGGCGGGAAGCAGTTTCTCAGCCAGGTCGGCAAAACCGTCCGGCGGAGCCTTGGCCTGGGCGGCGGCGGCCGCCAGCACCAATGCCAATGCCAGAAAGGCCGATACAATCCATGCGACGGGAGAAACTCCGACGCGCGCCCTGGACACCGATTTAACGCGGGAAATAGTCACTTCAAAAATCTCCATCGCCTCAAGTAATTTCAAAGGCCTGCTTGTGATCTAGTCCGAACTTCGTTCCCTTTCAAGCCGTCCGAAGGGGAACAGGGAGCCACTTATATGATGGCTGAATGTGTTTTCACTTTGCGCGAAATGTGTCATTCGCGTGGCACAGC
>JABGRG010000238.1 GCA_018648445.1 Rhodospirillales bacterium
TTCCTTGACCTCAATGATCTTCTGTTTTTTGCGCGCCTCGTTGGCTTTTTTCTGGGCCTCGTACTTGTATTTTCCGTAATCGAGAACCTTGCAGACAGGCGGATCAGCATTGGGCGAAATTTCGACAAGGTCGAGTCCCGCATCCAAGGCGATACTAAGTCCATCTTCTTTGGAAACTACGCCGACCATTTCGCCGTCGGCTCCAACTACGCGGACGGGATCGGCTTCAATGAATTCGTTGACGCGCGGGCCCGTTCGGGTCGGCGTCTGATTAAAAGGTCGTCGGGCTATTTAAAAATCTCCTCTTGTAGGTGGCACATGGCTCAATCCAATAACGCCGGAACCTGATGCCGTATTAAACGGTGATATACGGTGGTATTGGATCAAGACCCAGCAAGCGGACCAGCCGCCTCGTCCCGCAGTCTAGCGGCTGCCTCTTTAAGCGCAAGAATTTCTTGATCTTTGCCACCCATTCGGCGCATGGCCACGGTGCCATCTTCGGCTTCCTTACCGCCCACCACCAGTATCACCGGCACCTTGGCGTGGCTGTGTTCGCGGATCTTGTAATTGATCTTCTCATTGCGAATATCCAGCTCGGCCCGCAGGCCAGCAGCCTGCAGCTCAGTCATGACTTCGCTCGCATACTCGTCGGCGGCGTTGGTAATGGTGGCGACGACAACCTGTAACGGCGCCAGCCAGAACGGGAATTTACCCGCATAATTTTCGATAAGAATACCCAAAAACCGCTCGAACGAGCCCAAAATGGCCCGGTGCAGCATAACCGGGCGATGTTTGGCGCCGTCTTCGCCGATGTAGTGCGAGTCCAACCGCTCCGGCAGCACGAAGTCGACCTGCAGGGTGCCGCATTGCCATTCGCGGCCGATGGCGTCGCGCAGCACGAATTCCAGCTTCGGCCCATAAAAAGCGCCTTCACCCGGATTCAGGATTACATCGACCCCCGCCGCCGTGGTGGCGTCCATCAGGGCTTTTTCGGCCCGGTCCCAGACGTCGTCGGACCCGGCTCGCACTTCCGGGCGATCAGAAAATTTGACGACAAATTCCTCGAAACCGAAATCCCGGTATATGGAACCCAGCAGATCAATGAAAATCTTGGTTTCCGATTCAATCTGGTCGTCTGTGCAGAAAATGTGTGCGTCGTCCTGGGTAAAGGCACGCACCCGCATCAACCCGTGCAACGCGCCGGACGGCTCATAGCGGTGGCACGATCCGAATTCGGCCATGCGGATCGGCAGATCGCGGTAAGAGGTAATGCCTTGTTTGAATATCTGCACATGACAAGGACAGTTCATCGGTTTCAGCGCCAGAAATTTCGTCATGCCGGCGTGGGCCACATCCGCGTCGCTATCGGCATGTGTTTCGCCGCCGCCACGACTTTCGTCAACCTCGGCGATAAACATGTTCTCGCGGAATTTCTCCCAGTGTCCGGAATCCTCCCACAGGGCGCGATCAACAAGCTGCGGCGTGTTGACCTCAACGTATCCGCCATTGTCCAGGCGCCTCCGCATGTACTCCTGCACCGTGCGGTACAGCGTCCAGCCCTTCGGATGCCAGAAAGCGGACCCGACGGCGACGTCTTGTAGGTGGAACAACTTCATTTCCCGGCCCAGGCGGCGGTGATCGCGTTTTTCCGCCTCTTCGATCATGTGCAGGTGGGCTTTGAGCTGTTTAGGA
>JABGRG010000239.1 GCA_018648445.1 Rhodospirillales bacterium
GAATCACTGTCGGGTTGGTGATGCGCAAACTCGACAACATCGCCGCGCAAATGACATTGGCTACAGGCCGCAAAAACTCGTTGTGACTGGCGGAGATAATGGCCGCGTGGCATCTAAGATCGGCATCAATAAACGCGTCGATATTTTCAATGTTCTTCGCCATATCATCAAAGGCGTTCTGGATCGCCGCCAGTTCGCTGTCCGTAGCGCGTTTGGCCGCCAGTTCCGCCGCCGCCGGCTCGACGATGCGCCGCACCTCGGCCAGTTTGTGCATGCAGTCGCCATCGACCCGACCGTCGTGCCCCCAGGACAATACGTCCGGGTCAAGCGCGTTCCAGTGTTCCTGTGCCAGAACCGTTATGCCTCGGCGCGGGCGCGATTCGATCATTCCTTTTGCGCGAAGCACCTTCATCGCCTCGCGCAAAGCGGTGCGACTTACGTCCAGTTCGGAACACAGGGCTTCTTCGGAAGGTAGGGATTGGCCGGGCTTGATTTCGCCGGTGGCGATACGCCGACCCATGCCGTGCACGATCTGGTCATGCAGACTGCGTCGCGGATAAGTGCGATTGGCGGTTAGTCGTTGAGTCGTCCCGCTGCTCATATTGTAATACAATATGAGCAGCGCAAAAGTGTCAAGAGACCATTCTGTTTTTGTGTGAATTATTCGCGTTCGCTGACTTTCCCGCGCGTTTTCTTGACCGATCCGCGCCGCTGTTTGCTTTCCAGGCGGCGTTTTTTGGAGCCCAGAGTGGGCCGCGTCGGGCGGCGTTTCTTTGGCACAACCGTAGCTGCGCGGATCAGATCGACCAGCCGCTCAAGAGCGTCGGCGCGGTTGCGTTCCTGGCTGCGATGCTGCCGGGCGTTCAGCACGACAACCCCGTCTTTGGTCATGCGGCGACCGGCCAGGATCACTAGACGGCGAAACACGAAATCCGGAAGATTGGGACTGGCCTTGGCGTTGAAGCGCAATTGCACGGCCGTCTCCACCTTGTTGACGTTCTGCCCGCCGGGACCGGGCGAGCGCACGAATTGCTCCTCGATCTCGTCTTCGGAAAGGCTGATGGTGGAAGTGATGAAAATCATGGAAGAGGATTTAACCGGTTGGGCAATAGCCTTAATATAATTGAATGGTCTGGACACAATACATCGATCAAGAATTCAACTGCGTCGTGGTCATCCACAAAGACGAACTGGACGCCCTCGAACCCTTGGCGCAATTGATGGAACTGGTCAACCATCCGGACCACCGCAAGGGAATGAATGTTCTGCGCGACGCCCGCCGGGGGCAGGCTCCACCCAGTATGAACTACCAGTTGATTTCCGCCAATCGGCAAAAATTCAGTGAAACCAATAAGAAACTTGGGAAATGCAGGCTCGCCAACGTTACAGGGTCGGACGTCAACTTCGGTATCGGAAATCAGGTCAGTTTGATCTTGGAAGAATCACCGGTCGAACGAATGCCGTTCTTGGACATGGTGGAAGCCAAGAGATGGCTGGGGCTTCCCGATGATTACCGCGAAGACCTCGTTCCCAACGAGTTGCTAATTCTTTCGGACTGACTATCCCATACCCAAAATCCAGGTTCCGCCGATAATCCACAGCGCCAGAAACGCGGTTTGCGAAACCATCATGACGATGGGGATGGTTCCCACCTGGGCCAGGGATTTGAGCGACGTTTTGACGCCCAG
>JABGRG010000240.1 GCA_018648445.1 Rhodospirillales bacterium
CGCCCGGTTTCGGGGTGTGTGCGCACCACCGGGTGAAAGTTACGCAGTTCTTCCTGACTGTTAATCAGCCCCGCGAGGCTTTCGCCGTTGAATTCAATTCTGAGGCCGCTCAACATCTCCTGCATGCCCGGCGACAGGCTTTCATAGGCCAGGTATTGGTTCGACCACATGGTATCGCCGCCAATGGGAACATCGAAAGCCGAGAGAAAATTTATCGACGGCGGTTTGGGCAGAAACGGCGTGTCGGAATGCCAGTTTTCCGTTACCGAGCCGGCTTTCCCCCGATTGAACAGCTTTGATACGCCGTGATGACCTTCAAGATATTGCAGAAAAGAGGTGGTTACGATCTCGCCCCACCAGTCGGAAAAGGCCACGAAATCGTCCACGCCCAGATGTTGCGCCGGGAAGACCAACATACAATTGTCGAGGAAGGCCTCGTGCAGTGTGGAAAATTGATCGGCGTTCAGTTCCGATAAGTTCATGCCGGTAACCGCGGCGCCGATGGAGCCGCTCAATGGTCGTATCGCGATGTTTTTTGGTGATTTGTTCATGACGGCTAGATTTTTGTTTTCCTAGTGGTCCGATACTAACGGATGATACCCATCCGTGAGGATCGAAAGACCACTAGACTCTATAGAATCGTGGTGCGCAAGACACCAAACAGAAGGACTCTTCTGTTTGGTTCGCACCACTAGATGCGGCGAGTTCTCGAGACCATGGAGCGAACCATGATAACCTAGATAAACCCACCATCTCTATAGTTCATGGATCCGTTCGGCGACGTCTCCGAACCAGGGTGACAGGGAGGCGAGCAGCCGGCTGGCGGCGGACCATCGGGCGGCACGGCCGGCGACCGTGATGGCTTCGGACAAGGTGACGCCGATCTTGTCGCCGCCCAGGCAGTAGTCGCGGTCCCACCACTCACCACCGTCCTTGCGGGAGAGGATCAGTGACAGTCGGACGCACATATGCAGGGTTCCAAACGTCATCAGATAGTCGTGCGCCGCGCTCGAGTCGTTGCCGGTGAAATCGGCCAAATATCCGTCAAGCAGGATGGCTTCGGTTTCAGGCTCATCGGGTGACCATTCGTCACCTAAGAACCAGGCAAGGTCATCAAGCGGCGAGCGGCAGCCGCAATGTTCCCAATCAAACCAGCCGACCGTACCGTCATCGCGTAGCGCCGCATTTCCGGGACGGGCATCCCATTTGATGAAGGCCGGTTGTTTGATGACCAACTGCGCCATGATCGCCTGATGCGGCAACGCAGGCGCGGGGATTTTCAGATGCTCGCCGATCCGTACGGGCATGTTGGCCAGGGTTTCCAACCAGGAGGGCTCCTTGCCGATGCTGACGACGCGGCCCACCAGGCCCGCGCGCCGGCCCGCTTGATGCAGCGCGATCAAGCTTTCCACCGCCGCCCGCAGCAATACGGGGCGTTGTTTTGGCGCGGCCGCATCAATTGCTTCCGATAGGCGTAGATTGCCCAGATTTTCCTGCACGATCCATTTGCCGTCCCGGGCGATTATTTCCGGCACCGGCGCACCCTGGCGTTTCAACTGGCCCAGGACTTCCGCCTCCAACTCGGCGCGACCCTCGTGGCGGCGGCGGGTGATAACCAGGCGGTCCCCGTCGTCCGTCACGATGACGGCGGATTTGCGGGAGCTGCCACCGGGAAACAGGACCCGC
>JABGRG010000241.1 GCA_018648445.1 Rhodospirillales bacterium
GTCGATCAGGTGGCCCAGGCCGAAGGGTTACTGTCGGCCAAACACCGCGCGTATGAAAGAATCCCCGACCTTCAGGAAGGCGGCCTGTTTTCGTCCCGCATTTCCGAGACCCTTGAAGCTGAGCTGGGGGCGGAAATGAAGACGTTGCGGTCCGAGGTCGAGGAACTGCGCCACCGGGAACTGGATTCCAAAGATGAGCGGGTGTTGCTCTACTCTCGCGTATTCGCCACCGAGAAAGCTATCTATTACGAATTGTTTACCCGGGGCCACATTCGAGAACGCGTTTACCGCGATTTGCACCATGCCGTTGACCATGAGGCGGACGCGCTGCGCCATGATCTCGCCTTGTCGCGCGACCCATTGCATTTCCGGCTCGACAGGCCCATTGGCGACGCCCTGTACAAGGCGTTCGATGCCATCCTTGGGTTTACCGGGTTGCCGGAACGCAAGCGATTGTCCCATGTGTTGCGGGAATATGAGGAGGCCTGGGGCAGGTATCAGGGTTGCACCCGTATTTTGCGCGATCTGGACAAGCTGGTGTTCGCGGAATCGGCGCGTCCCGGCATCGTCGCTGAAATTCGCAAGCGCTACCGGATCTGGCAAAAATCGGCCCAGGATCATATCGATGCCATGGCCGAACAATTTCCGGAATTTGTCGGCGCCGTGCAGGAACGCCTAGCGCGGCGATTGCTGGTTCATGCCGAGGCGGAAATCGTCGAGGCCGAGGCCCGCGTCGGATCAATCCCCGTCGGCGTGCGCGATATGGTGTTGGAAAAGTTGAAAAAGGAAGTTCGCCTTCTCAGGGGCGAGAACATTGCCGAACTTCGCCTCGATCCCAATGAGTTGCTGCGAAAAGTGCCGTTTTTTCACGACATGGACGAAGACAATTTCACCCGGGTCGCGGCCCGTTTGGTCCAGCGCACGATACCCGCCGGGAAAACCATTATTCGCCAGGATGAAAAGGGGCAGATTCTATATCTGATCGCGCGCGGAGTAGTTCGCGTCTCGCAACACGTCGACGGCGAAGACCGTGACTTGGCGACGCTGATCGCCGGTGACTTTTTCGGCGAGATGGCGTTGCTGCATGACGACCCGCGCGTCGCTACCTGTCGCGCGGTGTTGCCGACGGCGGTATTTGCCCTTCGCCGCAAGGATTTCGATGAGGTCTGTGAAGCCTGTCCCGGCATCAAAGAAGCGTTGGAAAAAGCCGATCGGGACCGCAAGATGGAATTGGCAGAAGCGCCCGAAGGGAGTTAATGCATACGCGGCCGCTTGTGGTAATCCTCGCGGCAGGCCGACTGGATAATGACTTCCTGGACCGAGCGGTCGCGGAAGACCATGAAGGGCACCTCGACACCAGCATCACCCAGAGCCCATATCCGGCGCAGCATGTCCGCCATGCCGGTCACCGGGGTTGAATCCACTTCCAGCACCAGATCACCGATTTCAACACCGGCAACCTCTGCCGGGCCGCCGTCCCACAAACCGGCGACGACGACTTTGTTTGCGGTCTCCGCCGTGAACAGGCCGAGCCAGGGCCGGTGGGGCTTGGTCGAACGGCCCGATGTCGCCAGATCGCCGAGAATGGGTTCCAGAATGTCGATTGGCACGACCATGTTGCCTTCCTGAGTGACACCGTCCTTAATCGAATCCTGGACGAATAATGAGCC
>JABGRG010000129.1 GCA_018648445.1 Rhodospirillales bacterium
GGCGGGATAGACGCCGGTAAACCGCCCAGCCGCCTCGAATGACGGCAGAAGATACATGACGTGGGTCGCGCAGTCATGATCGGCGCTGTTCATGGGAGACGGCTTCAGGCCGAGATTTCCGAGAAGTTCCGTTCCTGCCAAAATCTGGCGGCGTTCGGCGCGCATTTTCTCGACCATTCCGTCGATCCGGTCGAGCTGGACATTCAGCATGGCGCCCTGCAACTCGGAAGCCCGGCCGCCATTGCCGGCAAACGGCTTTTCGGTGTCGGCCCGGCCGGTCCAGTAGAAATGGCACGGGTCGATGGCGCAGCGCGCCCGCTCGGCGATTTTCTCATCCGACGTCGCCACCGCGCCGCCCTCGCCGCAGGTCATGTTTTTATAATAATTGAAGCTGTACGCGCCGACATGACCGATGGAGCCGAACCGCCGCCCCTCATAGCTGCCGCCGACACCCTGGCAGGCATCCTCAATCACCCACAATCCGCGCCGTTCGGCAATTTCCATGATGGCGTCCATATTGCACGCCGCACCCCACATATGAACCGGAACGACAGCCCGTGTCCTCGGCCCAATCGCCGCTTCCATGGCTTCCGGTTCCAAGGTAATGCTTTCATCCACATCGACAATCACGGGAATGGCGCCGGTTGTCAGCACGGCGGTGGCCGTCGCCATGTAGGTATGCGCCGGAACCAGCACCTCATCCCCCGGCCCCAACCCAAGCGCCGTCATTCCGGCGGATAACGCATAAGTGCCGCTGGACGTCAGCGCCACGTGCGGCACGCCCAGATATTCGGCGTAACGCTCCTCAAAGCGGTCGCATTCCCCGCCGATCCCATAGCGAAACAACGCCCCGCCGCGAATGGCCCTGGCGATCGCCTCGATTTCTTCCTCACCAACCTTGTACACGGCATTCTCCATTATTCAGCTTTGGACGGCGCATGATCGTGCGCGATTCCAAGTGCACAATGCGGAGATGGCGGTCCCATCAAAAGGTCCACATATGTTTAAATTGCAGGAGCCAATATTGCCTGCACACTTTTGATGCGCATCAACGGGCTTTAGCATCTCGCCGATTCCAGGTCTTTGAAAACGGCTTGCAGTGTCTGGAGATTGGCGCGGATTTGCGAGTCGTCGTTTGCCGCGTATCCCAATACCATGCCTTGTTTTGGCGGGGTGTGATGGTAGAGCGTGGACAGCCGCTTGAATTGGATGGAGCGCTTCATGCATTGTTCCAGCAATTTGCCATCATCAATGCCCGGCACCAGGTAACCGACCATCTGAATGCCTGCGTCGGCGGACCGAAGGTGCATCCAGTCACCGAGTATTTCGCGGCACAGCGAACCGAACAATATCTTTCTCTGGCGATACAGGCGGCGCATTTTCCGCAAATGGGTTGAAAAATGGCCGTTGCTGATGAAATCCGCCAACGTCGCCTGGAGCAATTGCGACGGATGCTGTCCGGTGATGTTGACGGCGCGAGCAAAATCGTTGACATGGACTTTCGGCACGACGATGAAGCCGATTCGCAGGGAAGGGAAAATCGTTTTGGAAAACGAGCCCACATAGATCACCCGCTCGGCCCCATCGAGGCCATGAAGGGCTGGGATCGGCGGTCCACGGAACCTGAATTAACTGTCGTAGTCATCTTCGATAATCCAGCTATCGTGCCGCGCTGCAAGCTCCAGCAACCTGAGGCGATCATCCATCTGCATGATGTTGCAATTCGGCCATTGGCACGAGGGCGTGACATAAATGAGCCGCGGCGGGGGCGCATCGGGATCGAAGTCCCAGCGGCTGCCGTCGATCAGCATGGGTGTAATCCGCGCACCGGAACTCAGCAATGCGCTGCGGGCGCCGTCATACCCCGGCTCCTCCATCCACACGGGGTCACCCGGATCAACCATCAGGCGTGAAATGAGGTCCAGCGCCGCCTGGGCGCCACCGACCACGATGACCTGGTCCGGATCGCAGTTCACCCCGCGCGATACGGCCAAATACCCGGATATGGCTTCCTTCAGGCGCGGATGACCCGAGATCATCGAATATCCCAGGTACTCGGAATTTAGCCTGCGCGAATTAGCCGTCTCCAACTTCGACCAGACGGCGAAGGGAAACTGCCGCAGGTCGGGCAACCCCGGGTGAAAGGTGTGCGGACCGAACAGGGTTCCTTCCTTCGGTTGCCCCGTCATCAACCGGCCACGTTGGGACAGGGGCGGAAGGGCGGCCTTGTTGTTCTTTTCATGGACTTCCGGCGATTGTTCGGGAAGGTGGGCAACGAACGTCCCTGAGCCCCGGCTGGTCACCACGAAGCCCGCCGCCCACAGCATTTCATATGCGAAAATGACCGTATTGCGGCTGATCCCCAGATCGCCAGCAAGAACGCGGCTGGCCGGCAACCGCTGGTCCGCGCGCAGTTGCCCGTTCAGTATCGCCTCACGCAACGAATTGAATACCTGTTGATAGACCGGACGATCCGATTTCGGATCAATGCGGATCGTGTCGATGGGAAACGTCGTTGATCGCGCCATAAAGTGGCCCTTTCGATTTCCACAAAAGCAGCACTTTTCTATGGCACAATAAACAGCGATACCCCTGTCCAATCAAGCCGAGACTCGTCGCCGGGTGAATTGGGTGCACTGTCACCGTAACCCTGTCACCGTAAAGACCGTAAAGGGACACGTGTGCCAATGTTCATGTATGGGCCTCTATCACGGCATGAGAAATGATGGCAGTTGGTTTGAGGTGTCCGACACTTTCGCAACGCGCTGGGGCAACCTCGAGCTTGCCTGCCGACTCTTGACAGCAAAGCAGACCGGGACCCAATAAGAGGACATATTGAACTATCCCGGCCTGTCCCCCTTGAATCAAGTAAGCCGTCTCCAAACATCTGGAAACAGCAGGCCCGACCAACGGTGTTCGAGCCCTTTGCCGACGATACGGACTATTTCGGACGGGCCGATCAGCAATGGATGATCAATTTCCGGGTGGCCAATCTGGGCGCCATGATCGAACAGCTTGAAGCTGCCGGTATCGGCGTCGAAACCCGGGAGGAATGGGATTCCGAGATCGGGCGGTTCGCCCGAATACACGATCCCGAAGGCAACCCCATAGAGCTTTGGCAGCCCGCCGCGATTGACTGAATAAGGTGTTCTCAGACATGCCGACAAAAAAAGAGCAGGTCCGCGCATTGCTGAAAAGTATCGAAACCGGCGATCCGGGGCCAATCGCGATTGTCGATGAGGACAAGTACATTCAGCACAACCCGCAAACCCAGGAAGGGAGCACGGGGCTGGCCGCCCTGTTCAAGCGGCTTTCCAAGACCTCGCCCCGGGTCAATATCGTACGGGCCTTTGAGGATGGCGATTTCGTTTTCGCCCACACCGAGTACGATTTCGCGAGTTCGAAAATCGGCTTCGAAGTGTTCCGGTTTGAAAACGGCCACGCGGTCGAACACTGGGACAATATCCAAGAGAGACAAGGGCCGAACCGATCCGGCCGCAGCATGGTCGACGGACCGACCGAAGCCGTTGACCATGAGCGGACGGAAACCAACCGCGTGTTCGTTCGGTTATTTGTTGAAACCGTTCTGATCGATGGCGATTTTGGGAAGCTGGAGGGCTTTTTCAACCAAAGGACCTACGTCGAGCACAATGCGCGGATCGACGACGGTCTGACCGGTCTACGGAATGCATTGGAGGCCACGAAGGACGACCGCAGATGGATCGACTACCGGCATCTCCACCGCGTGCTGGCGGAGGGGAACTTCGTGCTTTGCGTCAGCGAGGGGTATTTCGGTGGGGCCCACGCCGCCTTCTATGACCTCTTTCGTGTCGCCGACGGAAACCTGGTTGAACATTGGGACACGACCGAAAAAATCGCGCCGCCTAGCGAGTGGAAGAACAAGAACGGAAAATTCTGAGGAATTACGGTGACAACGCATTAATTAGGGATCGAAGGGACGAGGCCCTTTGCGGGTCCGGGCGGAGCCCGGTCTTCTCTGCAAATTTCGCACGAAAAAAGGGCGGTCCGAAGACCGCCCTTTCTGTTCGCGTATATCGCTTTAGTTTAGCGCAGGATCGATTTACCTGCATACTGCGCCACAGGGCCGAGCTCGTCTTCGATGCGGATGAGCTGGTTGTATTTGGCGATGCGGTCGGAGCGGGACAACGAGCCGGTTTTGATCTGGCCGGCGTTGGTTGCGACCGCGATGTCGGCGATCGTCGCGTCTTCTGTTTCGCCCGAACGGTGCGAAATGACGTTGGTGTAGGCCGCCTTGTGGGCCATTTCGACGGCGGCCAGGGTTTCGGTCAAGGTGCCGATCTGATTGACCTTAATCAGGATCGAGTTGGCGATGTTCCTGGAGATGCCATCGGCCAGACGCACGGGGTTGGTGACGAAAAGATCGTCGCCGACCAACTGGATTTTGCCGCCCAACACTTCGGTCAGGACTTTCCAGCCGTCCCAGTCGTCTTCCGACAGGCCGTCTTCGATGGAGAAGATCGGGTACTTGGAGACCAGAGCTTCGTAGTACTTGGCCATGCCCGCGGCATCCAGCGTCTTGCCTTCACCGGCCAACTCGTACTTGCCGTTTTTGTAGAATTCGCTCGACGCGGCGTCGAGGGCCAGAACGATGTCTTCGCCGGGCTTGTAACCGGCGGCCTCTGTGGCCTTCATGATGTAGGAAAGGGCCTCTTCCGAGCTGGCGAGAGCCGGCGCGAAGCCGCCTTCATCGCCGACGTTGGTGTTGTGGCCCGCGTCCTTGAGGCCGGATTTGAGGGCCTGGAAGATTTCAGCGCCCATGCGCACGGCGTCGGCGATGCTGTCGGCGCCGACCGGCATGATCATGAATTCCTGGATGTCGATGGGGTTATCGGCATGCTGGCCGCCGTTGATGATGTTCATCATGGGAACCGGCATCAGGCGGGCGGACGTGCCGCCGATGTAACGATACAGCGGCAGACCGGCTTCGGCGGCGGCTGCCTTGGCAACGGCCAGGCTGACGCCCAAAATGGCGTTGGCGCCCAAGCGGCCTTTGTTTTCGGTGCCGTCAAGTTCGATCATGGCTTCATCAAGGGCCACCTGATCTTCGGCGTCCATTCCCGCCAGCGCATCATAAATCTCGCCGTTGACGGCTTCGCAGGCTTTCAAGACGCCCTTGCCACCGTACTTGGATTTGTCGCCATCGCGAAGCTCAACCGCTTCGTGCACGCCGGTGGATGCGCCCGAGGGCACCGCGGCGCGGCCAACAACGCCGGTCTCAAGGGTGACTTCAACCTCGACGGTCGGAGTGCCGCGCGAGTCAAGGATTTGCCGGGGGAGGATATCGATAATAGCTGTCATTGGCTTTCTCTCTTTTTCGTTTCCTCTAAACCGAGATCGGCCTGGCTTTCGCCAGTTTGTCCAGTTCGAGAAGGGTTTCCATTAAATCGGGTAGTTCATTCAAAGGGATCATATTCGGACCGTCGCTCAATGCGTTGTCCGGGTCGGCATGGGTTTCAATAAATACGGCGGCGACGCCCACGGCCACGGCGGCGCGGGCCAACACGGGGGCAAATTCGCGCTGTCCGCCCGATGATGCGCCCTTCCCGCCCGGGTGTTGAACCGAGTGCGTGGCGTCGAATACCACGGGGCACCCGGTCTTGGCCAGCGTCGGCAAGGCCCGCATATCGGACACGAGCGTATTGTATCCGAAACTGGCCCCGCGTTCGCACAGCAAAACGTCGGAATTTCCAGCCGCCTCGATCTTGGCCACCACCTGCGCCATATCCCACGGCGCCAGGAACTGACCCTTTTTGACGTTGAGCGGCTTGCCGGTCTGGGCGGCGGCCTCCAAAAGATCGGTCTGGCGGCACAAAAAAGCGGGGATTTGCAGAATATCCACCGCTTGCGCGACGGCGGCGCAATGACCCGCGTCATGAACGTCGGTAATCACCGGGCAGCCGAATGTCTCGCGAATTTCGGCGAACACCGGCAACGCCGCATCCAGTCCCAGCCCACGCGGACTTGTCGCGCTGGTGCGGTTGGCCTTGTCGAACGAGCTTTTGTAGACCAGCCCGACGCCCAAATCGGCCGCCATTTCGCACAAAACGCCTGCTGTTTCCAGGGCGTGTTCGCGGCTTTCCATGGCGCACGGCCCGGCAATCAGGGCCAACGGCAGATCGTTGCCCACGGTGACGGAGCCGATACGGACTTGTCGGGGCTGAGCCATAAACGCTACTCCCGGTAGCCTTAAACCAAGCGCGCCTTATCGACGGCGGCGGCAATGAAGGAACTGAACAGCGGGTGCGGATCGAAGGGGCGGGATTTCAGTTCGGGGTGGAATTGCACACCGATGAACCACGGATGGTCCGGAATTTCCACCACCTCGGGCAGCACGCCGTCGGGCGACTTGCCGGAAATGACCATGCCGGCGTCCGTCAGCGCTTTCTCAAACGTCGGGTTGACCTCGTAGCGGTGGCGGTGACGCTCGAAAATAACTTCGTCTCCGTAGACTTTACTCACCTTGCTTCCGGGCGTCAGGTGCGCCTCGAACGCGCCCAAGCGCATGGTGCCGCCCATATCGCCCTCGACGGAGCGCTTCTCGACCACGCCGTCGCGCTCCCATTCGGCCATCAGGCCGACCAGTTCGTCTTGACAGGGTCCGAATTCGGTCGACCCCGCGCCCGCAATTCCGGCCAGATGACGCGCCGTTTCAACCACCGCCATCTGCATGCCAAAGCAAATACCGAAATAGGGCACGTTGCGCTCGCGGGCGAACTTGACGGCGGCGATTTTGCCCTCGGCCCCGCGTTCGCCGAATCCGCCCGGCACCAAAATGCCGTTGACCTTTTCCAGGTACTCGACGGCGTCCTCGCGCTCGAACACTTCCGAATCGATCCAGTCCAGATTGACCTTCACGTTGTTGGCGATGCCGCCGTGGGTCAGCGCCTCGCCAAGTGATTTATAGGCGTCCTGCAGACCGGTGTACTTGCCGACGATGGCGATGGTGACTTCGCCCTCGGGCTTGGTCACGCGTTCCACCACCTTTTCCCAGCGCGACAGGTCCGGCGGCGGAGCCTCAAGACCGAAATGGTCGAGCACCTGCTTGTCCAGCCCTTCTTCGTGATAGGTGATGGGCACGCGATAAATGCTGTCCACATCCAGGGCCGGAATGACGGCATCGCGCCGGACGTTGCAGAAGAGTGCGATCTTGCGGCGCTCGGCCTCGGGAATTTCACGGTCCGCGCGGCACAGCAGCACATCGGGCTGGATGCCTGCGCCCTGCAATTCCTTGACCGAATGCTGGGTCGGCTTGGTCTTGATCTCGCCGGCGGCCGGAATGTAGGGCAGCAAGGTGACATGAATGAACATGGCCCCGCCACGGCCCAATTCGTTGCCCAGTTGGCGTATGGCTTCGATAAACGGAAGGCTTTCGATATCGCCGATGGTGCCGCCGATTTCACACAGGATGAAGTCTTCGTCGGTTACGTCGCCGAGGGCAAATTCCTTGATGGCATTGGTAATGTGGGGAATGACCTGGATGGTCGCGCCCAGATAGTCGCCACGGCGCTCCTTGGCGATCACGTCGGAATAAATGCGCCCAGTGGTCACGTTGTCTGTCTGGCGCGAGGAAACCGCCGTGAAACGTTCGTAATGACCAAGGTCGAGATCGGTTTCGGCCCCGTCGTCGGTCACGTAGACCTCGCCGTGCTGGTAGGGGCTCATGGTTCCGGGATCGACGTTGATATAGGGATCTAGCTTACGCAGCCGAACCTTGAACCCACGAGTTTGAAGAACCGAGCCCAGGGCCGCCGAAGCCAGACCCTTGCCCAAGGAAGAAACCACACCGCCGGTGAAAAATATGAATCGCGCCATGGACCGACAATCTACCCCAAAAAGTTTCTGCCAAAAAGAGAAGAGGCGGCTAGTGCCGCCTCTGATTTCTTAAATTTCCCTCGCCATCTCCGGCCCGCCCCTATTTCGCCAGGGGCGCCGCGGGCCCCGCAGGCTCGGCAGGCGCTTCCGTCGCCGGAGCCGTCGCCGCAGGCGTATCCATAATCGAGCTGGATTCGCGTCCGGAACCGCTCATGATCGCCAGTGTCATGCTCGTCACAAAAAACCCGGCGGCCAGAATGCCGGTCGCCCGCGTTAGAATATTGGCCGTGGCACGGCCGGTCATGAAGCCGCCCATTCCACCGCCTCCACCGCCGCCTCCGCCCATACCAAGGGCACCGCCTTCGCTACGCTGCAACAGCACCGTGCCGACCATGGCGATGGCGATAAGGATATGAATGACTAAAACGACCGTAAGCATTTTTTTTCCGTTCCAAACAACAAGGTCCCCCGCGCAAACATTAGGCGCGGGAGTTTCCGCCGGGGTTTTTACAAGGTTGTGCCGCCGATGGCTAGAGCAGAATTAGCCACCGGCGACAAACTTTTTTCGAACTATTATTTACAGCCCTTGGCAACAGCGCCGAAATCATCCGCATTCAGGGCAGCGCCACCGATGAGGCCGCCATCGATATCCGGCTGGGCCAGAAGCTCTTTGGCGTTCTTCGGGTTCATGGAACCGCCGTAAAGAATCCGGATTCCATTGCCTTCTTCTTCGCCCACGGCCTTGAGCAGTTCGGCGCGGATCGCGGCATGGATTTCCTGTGCCTGTTCGGGGCTGGCCGTCAGGCCAGTGCCAATGGCCCAAACGGGCTCGTAGGCGACAACGGTGTTTTTGGCGGTTGCGCCTTCGGGCAACGAACCCTTTAGCTGCCGCCGATTGACGGTCATAGCCCGGTCCGCTTCGCGCTGGGTCAGCGTTTCGCCAATACAAACGATGGCGATCATCTCGGCTTCCAGCACGGCTTCGGCCTTGGCCTTAACCGTCGCGTCGCCCTCACGGTGATCGGTACGCCGTTCGGAATGTCCGACGATGACGTACTTGCAACCCGCATCCTTGAGCATGGAGGGGCTGATGTCGCCCGTGTGAGCGCCTTTTTCAGCCACATGGCAGTCCTGTGCGCCGAGCTTGACGCCGGAGCCCTTGATCTCGTCGGCAATGCTGGCAAGCAGCGTGAACGGCGGGCAAACCAACAGATCGAACGGTTGTTTTTTGCCTTTGGCCTTTTTCAGGAATTTGGCGACGCCCTTGGCAAGCGCACGTCCGTCCTTCTTGAGACCGTTCATTTTCCAGTTGCCCGCGATAAGAAAGCGGCGACCCTTGGCCATTTGAAAATTCCTTGATTTCTTGAAGTTATCCCATGTCAGACGCATACCCCGAGCGCCAACCGACTTTTTCTAACATAGCCTCCCGGTCCGTCAAAGGTTCTTCTTAGCGGCAATCCAGTGTTGCGGGCGCAATTCAGCGCTTCTATGATGCCGCGCGTTCTATCACGTTAATTGGAAAGACCTGCATTCAAACCCCAGACCGATCCCTGAACATTCAGTACGGTCCTAAAGCAAGAGTTCACCATGCTCGAAGCCATTCGCAAAAGATCCGCGTCCATCGCCATTAAGATACTATTCGCCCTGCTAATTCTCAGCTTCGTTAGTTGGGGTATCGGCGATCTAATCCGTGGCCGCGCCACCGCGCAGTTCATCGCGGAAATCGGTGATATCGAGATAACGCCGCAAGAGCTGTCCACCGCGTATCAGCGCGAGATCATTCAGATGGAAGCTTTGTTCAGAACCCGTATCGACCGCGAACAGGCACGGGCTATGGGGATTTTACAGGCGACGCTGGGTCGGCTTGTGGGCGAAACGCTGTTTGACCTCGACGCCGAGTCCCTTGGCGTGACGGCCAGCGACAGCGCGGTGCGCACGAATATCCGCCAGGACAAGTCGTTCATGGATCAGACCGGCAAGTTCAGTCGCATGCAGTTCGAGCAGGTTTTGCTGGCCAACG
>JABGRG010000242.1 GCA_018648445.1 Rhodospirillales bacterium
AGCGGCGTTGGATCATGAACTGATCCGTCTGGCCCGACCGGCTATCGATGCCGGACAACCCGTTGTTATCAATGCGGAAATTCAAAACATCAATCGCACAGTCGGTGCCATGTTGTCGGGTGAAATCGCCAAGGCGCATGGCCATGCCGGACTGGCGGACGATGCAATCCACATCAATCTAACCGGCAACGCTGGTCAGAGCCTGGGCGCCTGGCTGGCCCGGGGCGTGACACTGGAACTGACAGGCGACGCCAACGACTATGTTGGCAAGGGATTGTCCGGGGGGCGCGTTATCGTCTCTCCCGCCGCTGACAGCGTTTTAGTGCCGGAAGAGAATATCATCTCCGGCAACACCGTTCTTTACGGTGCTATCGCTGGGGAGTGCTATTTCCGCGGCGTCGTCGGTGAACGTTTCGCCGTGCGAAATTCCGGCGCAACCGCTGTCGTCGAGGGCTGTGGCGATCACGGTTGTGAATACATGACTGGCGGCGTGGTTGCGGTGCTCGGTGCCACGGGGCGAAACTTCGCCGCTGGCATGTCCGGCGGCATAGCTTATGTCCTGGACGAGGACAAGAGTTTTGAGACGCTTTGCAACACCGCCATGGTCGAACTGGAGGCCATCAAGCCAGCGGGGTCTCCGGCGACCGATGCCGAACTTGCGGCCGATCTGACCCGTCACGACGCGCAGCGGCTGCGGCAGTTGCTGGAAGACCACCTGAAATACACGGGATCTTCGGTTGCCAGGAAAATTCTCGAGAACTGGGATCAGTATCTGCCCAAGTTTGTCAAAGTGATGCCGGTTGAATATCGCCGCGCGTTACAAGAAATGCAGGCCAAGTCTATAGCGCCCGAGCGCGACGACGTTAGCGTTGCTGTAGCAGGGAGCTAAAGTATATGGGTAAACCGACAGGATTTTTGGAATTTGGGCGCAGTGATCGCGGTTATGCACCCGTTGATGAACGAATTAAGCACTACGGTGAGTTCTTCGTTCCACTGACGGGTACGGAAATCAGCACTCAGAGTTCTCGTTGCATGGATTGCGGCATCCCCTACTGTCATCAGGGCTGCCCGGTTAACAATGTCATCCCGGAATGGAACGATCTTGTCTACCGCAACAAGTGGCGCGAAGGCCTGACGTTACTGCACACCACCAACAATTTCCCCGAATTCACCGGACGGGTCTGCCCGGCGCCGTGCGAGACGTCGTGTACCCTGAACCTGACTGATGAACCCGTGACAATCAAAAGCATCGAATGCGCGTTGGTTGACCGGGGCTGGCAGGAGGGCTGGATCAAGGCTCAACTGCCGTCCCATCGCAGCGGCAAACGTGTCGCCGTGGTCGGTTCGGGTCCCGCCGGATTGGCAGCCGCTCAGCAACTTGCGCGCGCTGGCCATAAGGTCGTGGTATATGAGAAAAATGCCCGCATCGGCGGCTTGCTGCGTATCGGCATTCCCGATTTCAAGATGGAAAAATCGGCGATTGATCGACGTATGGCGCAGATGCAGGCCGAGGGAGTTGAGTTTCTCCCCAACAGCCACGTCGGCGTGAACGTGCCGCTGCAGAATATGATGGAAGATTTTGACGCCATCGCCTTGTGTGGCGGTTCCGAAATACCACGCGATTTGCCGGTACCGGGACGTGAACTGGACGGCGTTCATTTCGCCATG
>JABGRG010000130.1 GCA_018648445.1 Rhodospirillales bacterium
GGAAGCGGCGTCCCCCAGTTCCTGCTTGATGCGCATGTCGAAATTGCCGCCGAGCTGAATATCCGTGCCGCGACCCGCCATGTTGGTGGCGATGGTTACCGCGCCCGGCGCACCGGCCTGGGCGATAATCGAGGCTTCGCTCTGGTGATGGCGCGCGTTTAGCACGTTGTGCGGAATCTTCCTCTTTTTCAGCAGCTTGGAAAGCTCTTCGGATTTCTCGATGGTGACGGTGCCGACCAGCGCCGGTTGCTGCCGCGTCTGACAATCGGAAATCACGTCAACGATGGCAGCGTTCTTTTCGGTTGCCGTGCGGTAAACCTCGTCGTCGTCATCGGCGCGAATGCACGGAACGTTGGTCGGAATGTCGATGACTTCCAGTTTGTAAATTTCCTGGAATTCCCCGGCTTCCGTCATGGCCGTGCCGGTCATGCCCGCCAGTTTCGGATAAAGCCTGAAATAATTCTGGAAGGTGATCGAGGCCAGCGTCTGGTTCTCGTTCTGAACCTCGACCCGTTCCTTGGCTTCCAACGCCTGATGCAGACCGTCGGAATAGCGCCGCCCTTCCATCATACGCCCGGTGAATTCGTCGATGATGACGACCTTGCCGTCCTTGATCATGTAGTCGACGTCGCGGGTAAACAGATGGTGGGCGCGCAAGGCCTGATTGGCGTGATGAACCAGGGTAACGTTTTGCAAATCGTACAGGTTGCCGGTTTCCATCATTCCGGCGGCGCGCAGCAGTTGCTCCAGGCTTTCGTTGCCGGCCTCGGTAAGCGTAACGGAACGCGCCTTTTCGTCCTTTTCGTAATCCTCGTCCGTCAGCTTGGGGATAATCCGGTCGATGTTTTTGTAAAGCTCGGACGAATCCTCCGCGGGGCCGGAAATGATCAGTGGCGTGCGCGCTTCATCGACCAAAATGCAGTCGACCTCATCGACGATGCCGAAATTGAAGGGCCGCTGGACCATGTCCTCCAGACTGAACTTCATGTTGTCGCGCAGATAGTCAAAGCCCAGTTCGTTGTTGGTGCCGTAGGTGACGTCCGATGCGTAGGCTTTGCGCCGTTCGTCGTCGGAAAGGCCATGATAGATGCAGCCAACGGTCAGGCCGAGAAACTTGTATATCTGACCCATCCATTCGGCGTCGCGCTGGGCCAGATAGTCGTTGACCGTGACGACGTGCGAGCCCTTGCCGCCAACGGCATTCAGGTAAACCGCCAGGGTGGCGACCAGGGTCTTGCCTTCACCGGTTTTCATCTCGGAGATCTGGCCGCGATGCAGAACAATGCCGCCGACAAGCTGCACATCGAAATGGCGCTGCCCCAGGGTGCGTTTGGACGCTTCGCGCACCGTGGCGAAAGCTTCTACCAGTATTTCGTCGAGGGTCTCGCCATTGGCGACGCGTTCGCCGAACCATTTGGTGCGCGCGCGCAGATCGTCGTCGCTCAACGCTTCGAGTTCCGGCTCCAACGCGTTGATGGCGTCGACGTATTGATAAAGGCTCTTTACGTATCTTTCGTTGGCCGAGCCGAAAAGCCGCCGCGCAATAGCACCGATCATCAGAAAAACCTCAGGAAAAAACACACAGCCGCAAACCTGAAAACAGGCCCGCGACAATCTGCGCCAAGAGATAGAGTGATCGTGCATCCGTGTCAATGTGGCGGGGGCCTTCCGACCCCTGTGAAATCACGATTAATTGACTTTGAAGGGCGGGATTTGCGCTTCTTGCGTATAAAACCAATATGAAGAAGCGCGCCGCCCTCTTGCAGCGGCCTTTCCATTGTGCATTATGCGCGATGCCGGTCAGACCGATGGACGCGTCGTGAGGACGCTTTACAGGCCGGTTCGTTGAAAAGGAAAAACAAATATGCCGAAGTTCGTTGCCCCGGCCCTTCAGGTTATTGGGCTTGCCGTTCTGCTGACCGTCAGCGGATTTTCTTCGACCGCACAGGCTGCCAATGACCCGGTTGTGGCCAACGTCAACGGGACGCAGGTTATGCTGTCCGATGTTCAAAAAGCCCATCAGCAGCTTCCCGACCCGTATCGGGGCTATCCGATCAACATGATTTTCGGCGACCTTCTTAATATTGTCGTTGACCGCCGTATCGCTGCGCTCGCCGCGCGTGATCAGGGATTGCAGGACGATGCCGAAGTCAAGGACACCATGGCCCGGCTCGAAGAGCAGGTGCTTCAGCGGGTTTTGCTGGAACGGCAAATCAACGAGCAGATCACCGAGACGGCTCTGCGCGAGGCCTACGACAAGATGATCGCCGATGCCGTAACCGCCGAGCAGATCAACGCCCGGCACATCCTTGTCGAATCGGAAGCTGACGCCAAACAGGTCATCGAAGAATTGAACGGCGGCGCCGATTTTGCCGAGCTGGCGAAAACGAAGTCGACCGGCCCGTCCGGCCCCAAGGGTGGCGATCTGGGATACTTCGAAAAAGGACAGATGGTGCCGGAATTCTCGGAAGCCGCCTTCGCGCTGAAAATCGGCGAGTTCACCAAGGAACCGGTCAAAACCCAGTTCGGCTGGCACGTGATCAAGCTGGAAGACCGTCGCACGGCTGAGCCGCCGAGCTTTGAAGCTTCGCAAGACCAGCTTAAGGCCCAATTGTCGCAGCAGATCGGTTCCGTTTACATCAAGGGCCTGCGCGAAACGGCGACCATTGAACGCTTCAAGATGGATGGCACACCGGAAGAGGTTAAGCCCGAAGAGGCTAAAAAGTAGCGCTAAGGGGAAACCCGAAAAGGGGGAAACATGACCAAAATCTCGCCGTTGGCACCTGCGGGCTTTCCGAACATGCCGACCATCGCCGGGGTGCGCCTTGGCGTGGCGGCATGCGGTGTTCGTTACGCCAAGCGTGATGACCTGATGGTCGCCGAACTGACCCCCGGCAGCACCGTGGCCGGGGTGTTCACCCAATCGTTGACGGCTTCGGCTCCGGTTGAATGGTGCCGCGAGGTGGTGCAGGGCGGCAGCGCCCGCGCTTTGATCGTCAACACCGGCAACGCCAACGCGTTCACCGGCGCGGCGGGGGACAAAACGGTCGCAGCGACGGTGAAGGCCGCTGCCGGTGTTTTTGATTGCCGGACCGACGAGGTGTTTGTTGCCTCGACCGGCGTCATTGGCGAACCCATGGACCCCAGCCCCATCACGTCTGCCCTTCCCGGCATGCCCGAACAACTTTCGGGTGAAGCCTGGGAAGCCGCCGCCGGGGCGATCAAAACCACAGATACCTTCGCCAAGGGCGTTGTCCGCACGGCGCGCATTGGCGATGTCGAAGTCACCATCGGCGGCATCGCCAAGGGAGCGGGGATGATCGCGCCCGACATGGCGACCATGCTGGCTTTCGTGTTTACCGACGCCGCCGTTCCGTCGGCTGTGCTGCAAGCCTGCCTGAAACCCGCCGTTGATCGCTCCTTCAACTCGATTACGGTCGATAGCGACACCTCGACCAGCGATACGGTTCTGGTGTTCGCCACCGGGGCCGGTCCGACCCATGCCCCGGTGCGTGCCCAGAGCGACGGGCACCTTCGCGATTTTCGCGAGAAACTGGAAGAAGTTCTGGTTGAGCTGGCCCGCCAGATCGTGCGCGACGGCGAGGGCGCGTCCAAGTTCGTGTCCGTCACCGTTACGGGTGCGGCCAGCGCGCTTGCGGCGCGGCGTATTGCCAAGGCCATCGCCAATTCACCGCTGGTGAAAACCGCCATTGCGGGTGAGGATGCCAACTGGGGCCGCATTGTCATGGCTGTCGGCAAGGCGGGCGAGAAGGCCGATCGCGACAAACTGGCCATCAGCATCGGCGGCATTGCGCTGACCGAAAACGGCGGCGCCATTCCTGATTTCGACGAAACGCCGGTCGCCGCCCATATGAAGGGTCAGGAAATCGACATTGCCGTGGATGTGGGCGTGGGGCGCGGGAGCGCGACCGTGTGGACGTGCGATCTGACCCACGAATACATTGCGATCAATGCCGATTACCGTTCGTAGCGCGCGGGCTATTGCGCGAAGTGGCTATCGAAGATTTTCTGAATGGTTCCGTCCGCTTTCAGCGTTTTGAAGGCGAGGTTGAATTTCTCCACCAGCGCCGGGCCGCCCGCGAGCTTCTTCGAGATGAGAAGATGCCCCGGGTTCGTATCGATTGGGGGCAGGAGGGTTTTGAACTCATTGGCTGAATTTGGAAATTCGTCCGAAAACAAAACCTTGAGAACGAGTTCGTCCTCCCAGGCAAAGTCGATCCGGACCGCTTTGAGCATCTTCAGGCAATTATCGATGCCGGCAACCCGATGTCGCTTCAAATTCCCCGCCTTGTAGGCGGCCTCAAATTGAGCAACATCGGCGTATCCCAGTGGAAGGCAATATCTCTTGCCCTTCAAATCCTGGGGCTCCACCGATGAAATCGGGGAACTTTCCCGCACCACCATCACGGTGCTGTAATCGTTGATCGGGACCGTGACGAGAAAATTCGTGTCCCGCTCGGGCGACCTGATATGCGAAAAAACGCCGTCGATTTTTCCCCCTTTGGCTTCCACCTCGCCCCGACGCCACGGCAGGAAGCGGATATCGGTTTCCACGCCGATCTCGGCAAAGGTGCGTTTTACGATTTCGGTAACAAAACCGCCGTTCTTCAAGTCGGCGGACGTGTAGGGCGCATATTCACCGGTACCCAGCACAATGGTATCCGCGTGGGCGGAAAGATGCGCCATGAACACAAAAGCAATCGCTGACAGAAATACCTTCATTGCCGACCAGCCTTCCCGCTTTCAGGTTTCCCCAAACCTTGATTGGAACGGCATTTTCTACGGGGTACTTAGCCAAAAAACCGTAACACTGTTTTTCGTTGGGATGTAGAGATTTTTTTCTGCGATCCCCATGTCGATTTATTTACCGGTCGAACATGCGGCCGGTCGCATGGTATCAAACGGGAGTTGGCTGAAATGATTTGGACGGCGGTAGTATTTCGATGTCGGTGACTGATCCCGGATGCATGAACGCGGCGCGCGCCTGGGAAGGCCGTGTCATTGAAGCGCCGCGTCTGCGCCTTCGCCCCGTCTGTGAGGCTGACATTCCGGCCATGATTGAACTGGCCGGCGACTGGGAAGTGTCGCGCCATACCGGCGTTATTCCCCATCCCTACGGCATCGAGGACGCCCGCACGTTCATATCCGCGTCGGCCCGCAAGCAAGCCACGCAAACCGGCATTGATTTCGTCATCGAACGCCGCGATGCGCCGGGAATGATCGGTTGCGCCGGGTTTCTTGCGGGAAATTGCGAGGGAAACCCCGAGCCGGAGCCCGAAATCGGCTATTGGATCGGCAGGCCGCACTGGGGCCACGGGTTCGCGACCGAGGCGCTGGGCGAACTTCTGCGGCTGATGTTCGGGTCTTTCGAATTTGCGGACGTTCGGGCATCGGTTATGGACGGAAACGAGGTTTCGTGCCGGGTGCTGGAAAAAGCCGGGTTCGACCGGGTGGGCGCGGGAACGGGCGTGCGCGGTCGATGCAAGGACCGCACGACCGTTGAATTCACCTATTCCCGCGATGACTGGCTCAAGAAGGAAGCCGCGCGCCCGACGATTTTCGTTGTTGCTGCCGCGCTGGTGGACGCCGATGGACGCGTTCTGATGGCCCAGCGGCTTGAGGGCACCACCATGGCCGGATTGTGGGAATTTCCGGGCGGCAAGGTGCGCGCCGGTGAAACGCCCGAGGCCGCCCTGGTGCGCGAACTGGCCGAGGAAATCGGCGTCGATATTACGCAATCCTGTCTCGCCCCCTTCACCTTCGCTTCGCACGCCTACCCGGACTTCCATTTGTTGATGCCGCTATACGTCTGCCGGGTGTGGAAGGGCGAGGTGACGGCAAAAGAAGGCCAGCAACTGAAATGGGTGCGGCCCAACAAAATGCGTGATCTTCCCATGCCGCCCGCCGATATACCCCTTGTCGCCATGCTCCGGGATCTTCTGTAATGCCTAATCTCACCGTTGGCCCCACCGCCTGCCTGATCCTCATCGGCAACGAAGTCCTGTCGGGCCGCACCAAGGACGCCAACCTGCAATATCTGGGAACGCGCCTGACCGAACTGGGAATTCGCATGGCGGAGGCCCGCGTCATTCCCGACATCGAGGCCGTCATCATCGAATCCTTGAACGAATGCCGGGCCAAGTTTGATTACGTGTTTACCACCGGCGGCATCGGCCCCACCCACGACGATATTACGTCGGTCTGCGTGGCCAAGGCCTTTGGCGTGGCGCTGGAACGCAATGCCGAAGCCCGCGCGCTTCTGATGCGCAACTATACCAGCGCCACCGAACTGACCGAAGCGCGCCTGAAAATGACCGAAATCCCGGTTGGCGCGACACTGGTTGAAAACCCGGTCAGCCACGCGCCCGGTTATCGAATGGGCAACGTCTTCGTTTTCGCGGGCATCCCGCGCATCATGCAGGCCATGTTCGAAGGCATCGTTGATATTCTCGAGGGCGGCGCGCCGACCCTAAGCACGGCGATCACCGCGCGCATTCCCGAAGGCATTCTGGGCGGCCCGCTGGCCGCCGTGCAGGCCCGCTTCGCCGATGTTGAAATCGGCAGCTATCCCTTCAAGAAAGGCAACGGAATTTTCGGGGCCAGCCTGATCTTGCGCTCGTCTGACGCCGCCGAACTGGATCAGGCCGCCGACGCCGTGCGCCGCATGATCCGCGATCTCGGCGCCGAACCGCTGGAAGGCGATATGGTTTAGGGACGCCCTAGTCCGCGGAACAGAACGCGGGCCTTGCCCGTGGCGATGACGCCGCTGTTGCGCTGCTCGGCGTAACCCAGATCAATCAGTTTTTCCAAATGTTCGGTGGGGATTGCACTGCGCAACCGGTCGTTCTCGACGATATCGCGCAGGGTATCTTTTTCGGCCTGATTAAGTTCGTCCACGATCATCACCCTCTATCCCCCTTTGTTCCTTCGAGTGTCTGGGCATATTGGGATGACGGACGCACCGTTCAATAAATCCATAACTTGCACTTGCGCCACCGCCCCGATACCCTGCGCCCCAACCAGATGCGGACGTGGTGGAATTGGTATACACAACAGACTTATGAAAATTGAGTGCCCCGGTGGAAACGTCGGGCGTAGAACTGCTCAAATTCGGGGAAACCTTAACAGGTCCGGCTGATGGCAATCCCGAGCCAAGCCCAAACGGAGACTTCCGAACGGGAAGGTGTAGAGACTAGACGGGCAGCACCTAAGGCAAACGCTCTTAAAGCAGCTGCTAAGGTGAAGGGATAGTCCAGACCACAAATGCACACCCTTGGTAAGGGCGTGTCGCGGCGAAAGCCGTAGGGGTATGAAAATCTGTCGGCCTTAGGCCATGCGGGTTCAAGTCCCGCCGTCCGCACCATTTCGGCACTTTGCCGTTTCTACTTGCCGTGTTTTGTTTTCAATCTGATTGAGGGAAACAACTTCCGGACGGCGGAAGTGGTGGATACAGGCCAACAGTCGGTTTCTGCTTTGCGACAAGGCGCCTGACGAAATAGTTGATCAAGCGCCATGGCGCTACGCATCCGACGCGGTATGAAATACAATCCCTTGAAGCTAACCTAAACGGGGGTCGGTATCGCCCCCTTTCCTAAGTGATATCAAAGCGCGCAAACAAATCGACGAGGATGATGCCGATGCCTTCCGCAAGACCGTCCTCGAGGTGTTGTCAGGTTGCCAAATTGAAGTTGCGTGAATATTGGAGCGGGCCGTGTCAGAGGAGTACCGGTTGAGCGCCGGAAGTTCGTCCCGTAACGTCCTCGGATGAGAAATCCGGTCCCATATTTCATGACATCGCCCGATATCATTCGGATGGCTGTAATGATGTATGTCCGCTTTCCGCTGTCGTTGCGGCAGGTCGAGGATATTCTCCACGAACGCGGTGTCGATATCAGCTACGAGACGGTGCGCGTCTGGTGGAGCCGGTTCGGTCCCATGTTTGCAGCGGAAATCAGGAAGAAGCGTGTCGCTACGCACCGGAATTGGGCTCAATCGCACCGCTGCCCTTGCCCGGTGGTGGCTACCTGCGGCCTGAGATCCAGCACTCCACCGTCATCTCTGGTCAGTACACTTTCCTCTGACACCACCCACCCCCCGGCTCAAGTCAAATTGTTCTGACACCGCCAGTCAGAGGCGTGTCGGTGATTTCATGGTTTTGCTGCGGTAAAGTTGTCAATGTCGTTTTTCTGCCTGATCTTCATCAGGGACAGCAGGGCATGAACACCTACTGCGCCGATAACGATTGTGCCACCGATCAGGGAAGTGAAGCTGGGCTCCTCGTTGAGGATGATCCAGACCCAGAACGGACCCAGGACGAACTCGAGGGAGCCCAGCAACGACATTTCCGCACCCCGCAGGTAGGGTGAGGAAATGATGAACAAAATGTGAGCCGCATTGGCGATGATACCGCCTAGGATCAAACAGACCACCAGATCGTGCCACGGTATCACAAGACGCCCGTCCATCATGAGCGCCGCCAAAAAAGCTGAAAAAAGGGCGCCTACAACGGCCGCGGGCAACATATTGGTGGTGCGCCCTTTGCGCAGCGTGACAATGAAACTTGCAATGCAGATGGCGGAAAGCAAGGCCATCATGTTGCCGAATACCGTGCCCGTGGCGATCCCGTCGCTAACCATCAAGCTAATGCCGCCAAACGTCGCCACGATGGCGATGGCGGTGGCCAGTGTGAGGCGTTCGCCTAGAACCAACCAAGCAATCAGCGCCGTAAAACAGGGCGTCGCCCCCATGGTAAAAACGGCGTTGGCTACTGTCGTATTGCTGACCGCTAGCACGAAGCCGACCAGCGCCCCACCGTTGAACAGGCCACCGATGAAGCCGACACTGCCCAGTCTTTTGAATTCAAATAGAAATCGACTTCGGTGTTGCGCCAACAAAGCAATAGACAACCCCGTGGCAAGGGACAGCCCCCGCCAGAAAATGGTTTGCCAATCCTCGGCTTCCTCAAGCAGGCGGATAAACAGACCGCTGGTGCTGATCACCGCACCGCTGAGGATGACAAGAATTACGGCGGATTTGTGGTGGACAACAACCGGCATTTTTGGCGCCCTTATTCCCCTTTCTGAGGATCTATGGATCAAGGCGGAACTTAATCGCCAGTTCGAGCGCCGAAATTTTGTCCAATCAGGATGAGGACGATGGAGATCAGGATCAGGCAGGTCGAGATCGCCGCGATGGTCGGGTCGATTTGATCCCGTAATGCCGAAAACATTTTTCGGGTCAGGGTCGATCCTTTGCCGCCGGTGATGAACATGGCAACGATAACTTCATCGAAAGAAGTCAAAAACGCCAACAAGGCACCCGTAATGACCGAAAACCGCAGCTGCGGAAGGGTTACCGTTAGAAAGGCCCGAAGACGCGTCGCACCAAGGCTGCGCGCGACCATTTCTTGATTGAGGTCGTACGACTTTAGCCCCGCAGTCACAATGATGACGACAAACGGGATCGCCAGCATGGTGTGGGCGGCAACCAGGCCGAACATCGTGTTCACCAACTTAAGCTTGGCAAACACAAACAGGGTACCGATGGCGATCAGGATGATAGGCACCGCCATGGGAAGAATGAAAACGCCGTACAGGGCTGTTTTCCCCGGGAATTTCGTGACAAACAAACCGTAAGCCGTGGCGGTGCCCAACATGGTGGCGCAAATGGTGGTGGAAATCGCGACCCTTAGGGAAACCGATGTCGCCCGCATCCATTCGACCGATCCGAAATATTCCTTGTGTCCGTCATCAAAACATTTGGGACGCCTGAGTCTGTTTCGTAACAGAGGATCT
>JABGRG010000010.1:0-45575 GCA_018648445.1 Rhodospirillales bacterium
GGTTAGTCTACGCTCACCGCTTAATTTCTGAGCTGCTGTGAATAATTCAGGCTAGTTCCCCTTCGCTGCACGCCAACCGCACAACGTAAAAACACCGGGTCCTTTTGGGGCCCGGTGCAGTTTTACAGGGAGGCTGTAATTCTTAGCTCGTCCCGAACGGCGCGCATGTGGGGGGGGTGGAAGGGGGGGGGTGCAGCGCCGCCCGGTTCGTTATCTTTCTTTATTCAATGACAATACGGGGAAACGGTCGTTGGCTACATTGGGGTGTCCCCGCAATGTATCGTGGATTTCCCTAATTTCGGTGTGTCCGCATAGGGGTTTTCCCGTATTCCCGCGCCTCCGACATACCGCGCAGACAAGTTCGACTATTCGCGATCGCCGCCACTCCCCGATCCGAATCCCGATCCAGCTTCCAGGTATTCCTTGCGGGGCGGCGCAAACACGTCGATGACGATGGCGCCGTTGGGTCCGGCGACCATGCCGTGAGGAACGTCGCCCGGTGTATGCCAGAAGTCGCCTTTCTTCATGCTGACCTCGGCGTTTCCCAGAATACGTACGGCGTCACCTTCCACCATAAAGCCCCACTGTTCCTGCGGGTGGCTGTGCAAAGGGCTGGACGCGCCGGGTTCAAGCTCGACGACGGAAACCGTCATCTGTTCGCCGCCGAAAACGCGGGCTGATACCCCGTCGGTCAGATGCCGCAAGATACCGTCGGTTTTGTCGTGGACGTTAAAGTGCCATTTTCTGGTCATGGTTTTATCTCCGTGGCGAGCGCGCGATAATTTACCCCGCCTATTCTAGCAGCATCGCGCGGCGACGTGCTATAGAGCGAACCTCGAAATTCAAGGAAGCCAAATCCCATGAACGAATGCGAACTGATTATTGAAGGCGGCGAGGTCATTGACGGTGCGGGCGGGCCGCGCTTTTCGGCTGACGTCGCGGTGACCGGCGGGCGTATAGTCGCGACCGGGGATTTGTCCGATTGGCAGGCCGCAGAAAGGATCGACGCGACCGGTTTGATCGTCGCGCCCGGATTTATCGACGCCCACACCCATGACGACCGCCTTTTGTTTTCCGACCCGTCCATGGCGCCCAAGGCGAGCCAGGGCGTGACCACCGTGGTCGTCGGCAATTGCGGGGTCAGTCTGGCCCCGTATGTGCCTGCGGGCGATCCGCCGCCGCCGTTGAACCTTTTGGGCGGACACGACGATTTTTGTTATTCCACGGTTTCCGCCTATGCCGAAGCGTTGGAAAAATCGCCGGCGGCGATCAATGCGGCGGTTCTGGCCGGGCATACGACCTTTCGTGCCGCCGTCATGGACGATTTGACCCGGGCGGCGACGCCGGACGAAATCGAGGCCATGGCCGCCCTTCTCGATGAGGCCCTGGCCGCGGGTTGCGTGGGCTTGAGCACCGGCACCGCGTACCCGGCGGCGGCGGCCGCGCCGACCGAGGAATTGCTTGCCCTGGCCGAGCGGTTGGGTCCGGCGAATGCCGTCTTTACCACCCATATGCGCAACGAAGCCGATGACGTCATCCCCGCCCTGGAGGAAACACTGGACATCGCGCGGCGCGCGGGCGTGCATGTGGTGATCTCGCATCACAAGGTTTGCGGCAAGGAGAATTTTGGCCGGTCGCGTGAAACCCTGGCGGCGATTGAAGCCGCGCGGGCGGAGGGGTTGCAAGTTGATCTGGACACCTACCCCTATGCGGCGGGGTCCACGGTGTTGCTCAAGGGATTGGCGGAGCGCTCCAAGCGGGTATTGATCACATGGTGTGAGCCGCATCCCGAAATGGGCGGACGCGATCTGGCCGATATCATGGCCGAGTGGGACATCGACCTGGATGAAGCCATCGAACGGTTAAATCCGGCGGGCGCCGTCTATTTTCAGGCCGACGAGGGTGACGTTCAACGCATCCTTTCGTATTCGCATACCATGATCGGGTCCGATGGTTTGCCCCACGACGCCCGTCCCCATCCGCGCTTGTGGGGGGCGTTCGCGCGCGTGCTGGGCCACTATTCGCGCGACCTTGGCCTGTTCTCGCTGGAAGAAGCCGTGCATCGCATGACCGGCATTCCGGCGCGGGTCTTCGGGCTGGAGGGGCGCGGAACAATCGCTGAGGGGGCGGCTGCCGATGTGGTGGTGTTCGATGCCGCAAGCGTGATTGACCGCTCGACCTATGAGGAATCCGTGCAACAGGCTGCGGGCATTGCTCTTGTTCTGGTCAACGGTCAGGTTGTCTGGCGCGACGGTGAAGCAACCGGAAACCGGCCCGGCCAATTCATAAAGCGTAAGAATTAACGCCGGGCGGCGGCCAGCAATATGCCGCCGCCGATCAGAACCCCGCCGGTCAGGCGGCAGCGCAGCTTTGCCGCGCGCGGGCCCTTGAACATGGCCATGGCCCAGTCGGCGACGAAGGCGTAGGCGGCGGTCAATCCCCCCGCGATTACCAGATAAACGATGCTGAGAACCGTGAACTGGGGCAGGGGCGGCAGGCTGGCGTCCAGAAACTGGGGAAAGAAGGCGGCGACGAAGATGATCCCCTTGGGATTGGACAGCGTAACCGCGAAACCTTCGGCAAAGAGCAAGCGCCCGCTGCGCGTCGGCTGTGTCGCGTCTTCCTGGGCAAGTGCGCCCGCCCGCCAGGCTTGCACACCAATAAACACCAGATAGACAACGCCGCCCCAACGCAAGACCTCGAACCATTCGGCGGCCAGCACCATCAGAGAACTGATGCCGGTGGCGGCGATCAGCACATGGATCAGGCAGGCCAGACCCGCGCCCAGAACCGTCAGCATCGTGCGCCGCGCACCGTGTACCGTGGCGTGGGCGACCGTCAGCATGATGCTGGGGCCGGGAATCAGGATCAAAATGGTCGTGGCCAGCGCGAATGCGGCCAGGGTCTCGAACGCCATGGGGCGGGTGTTCCTTTGGTGTTGTTACAATATCTGAAAAATATGCAGACGCACCTACCCCTTAATCGAAATCCAGATTTCGATTTGGGCGTTGTTCAAATTCACGGCGCGTTCGTCATAGACCTCGAAATCGCCGCTATAGGCGCGCTCGCCGCCCAGTTGCTCGGGCGTCATGGCCCAGATTTCCTGCCACGCGCTAAAGATGATGGAGGGGATTTCGCCCTTTTCGCTGGTGAAAACCGCATATTTAGCGGGCGGAACCGATGTCGTTCTAAGCCCCACCGGCATTTTGCTTTCGGGCGAGATTTCGCAGCCCACCATCAGGGTGTAGGCGCCGTCGGCGTCGCTGTCGAAATCCGAATAGAGCCCCAGAACAACACCCGGGTCGGTCTGTCCGGGGATGTGCCCGGGCAGGCTTTCAAAGCTGAAGCGCTCCCACAGTGCGGGTATGCGGGCTGTAGAGAGGTCCATCTCGGCGGCATTGGTGGTTCGCAGGTCAATCCCACCCACGGTAAAACCCGGACGCTCAAGTATCTTCGGCGCATTCATCGGCATCGCCCAGCCTTTCGTTGCAGGTCGGGAACCGCAGCAATATGACACAAACGCACTGGCGAAAGGAAACCTTACTCGTCGGGGCCCTTCGGTGACCAGAATTCCGCGTCGTCGGCCATGGTCCAGGTGTGTTCCTCGGTGAATTCGGGGACCGTGTAGCGGTTTTGCGGCAAATGATTGATCACCCAGGCGTAGTACATTCCGTAGCCGGGTGCTGAGCATTGGGCGTGATCGTTGGGCGGGAAGATCTTCACGGTGTCGAACTGGCGCACGCGCAGCACATTGTCCGCCAGTTCGGCATGGCCGAAGCCGCGCGGGTCGGTAAACCGGTAATGATAAATCTCGGGCTGCGGATGGTGGTGCGGCGGATAGCTGGACCATCTGCCGGGCATGGTGATGACTTCGCCCAAAACCATTTCGGTGTTGGGATCGGAATTGGTGTTGTCGAAAATGGTGCGCACGAAACGCAGACAGGTGCCGCCCACCTGTCCCGCGCCGCGGTGTTCATTGGGAACGTCGGTGGGCAAGAAGACGCACGGATCGAACGGCTTTTGGTTGTCCACCGTATAAACCGTGAACTCGACATCGCTGTGGCAGGTGAAGCGCACGGTTTCGCGCGTCGCCACATGGATGCAGCTTGAACTTTCGTCGAACAGGGATGCGCGTTCGAACTCAACGGTGCGCCCGCCCACTTCGGCGGTGAGCTTGCCGCCCATCAAAAGCCATGCGGTTTCTGTATCAGCCGTGGTTTCATAGGTTTTGCCAGCGGCGATCTTCAGAACCGCCAGACCGATCCCCGTATCATCCTGGGCTTCGCCAACGCGTGTGATTTCGGTCAATCCGGGGCCGAAGCCGTCGCGATTTTGGGTCAGATGAAGGGTCATGAGGCGATCTCCTGAGAGTGGCAATGGCTTCGTCGCCAGCAAAAAAAGAATTTTCCAATTGACTATACATTTAGAAATTCTTTTATTTGCTGTCAATGACATCGATTCCCGAACGGACCGGAAAATGTTGGAGAACGGCAAATGAACGACGCACCTGATCGCATCGCACCCACAGTTGATTTCAAGGCCGAGCTTGCGGACATGTTCAACCTCGCCGGCAAGGTCGTTTACATGCCGGGTGGATATGGCGGCATTGGCGAGGCCTGCGCGTGGGCCTTGTGCATGCACGGGGCCAAGGTCGTGATATCCGGCCGCAACGTTGAGAAGGCGGAAGAGTTGGCGGCGAATTTGAGGGACGGGGGCTTTGAAGCCGCCGGTATCGGCGTCGATGTGACAAGTGTCGACGAAATCCGGGCCTCGGTGGATAAGGTTGTCGAGACCTTCGGGGGGCTTGATATTCTGCTGAACTGCACCGGGCTTCAAATCGAGCAACCCATGCTGGAGGTCACCGAAGAGGCCTTCGATCAGGTATACCAGGTCAACCTCAAGGCCTCCATGTTCCTGGGGCAGGCGGCAGCCAAACATATGATCGAAACGGGGCGCAAGGGCCGCATCATTCATTTCCTGTCGGTGCGCTCGCAATTGGGTATTCGCAACCGCGGTTATTCGGCCTACTGCTCGACCAAGGGCGGGCAGGTGATGATGATCAAGCAGCATGCCATGGAGCTTGCGCCGCATGGCATCAACGTCAACGGCGTGGCGCCGACCTTCGTCTATACCGAACAGATTCGTCACGTGATGGAGAATCCGGAATTCCGCAAATACCTTTACGAGCGAATTCCCCTGGGCCGGATTGCCGACCCCAAGGATATCGTCGGACCGGTTACGTTCTTTTGTTCGCCCAGCGCATCGTTCGTTACCGGTCAGACAATGTACGTAGACGGCGGCATTACCTGCTCTCAGTAGGTTTCGGGCAGGCCGCGCCCGTCCCAATTTGTCGCGTTTTCCCAAAACATGGGGCTGGACATCATTGCCGGAATCATGGAAAGGATGGGAAGACGAAGGGTGATGTCACGAGGTGGGCGTCGCATCGGTTTGGCTGTCCCCGAATTTGAGGGAATGGGACGGTTTCCGGTGACAGGCGAAATTGACAGAGGCGATCGCGGACATGTCCGGCGGTCGGGATTGTTGTGGCCAAAAAAAAACCGATGTTTTTCGCCGAACGGTTAAGGCGCGCTGAACGCTTCAAGAATGCGACGATCGGCGATGTCATGGAAGAACTGACATCCTTGCGGGCCGATATCCGCAAAGAAATTTCGACCGATATCAAGGATCTTTTGACGAAGATCGATATTTCCGCTGGTGCCGATCAGGATGCCGCCGTCGTCGAACGAGTCATGGCGGAGGTGATATCCCTCAACGATCATATCACCGCCACCAAAGAGGAAATCACGGCTCTAAAAACGGCCGACGAAGCAAATACGTCGATTTCCGCGGCGACCGACGAATTGAGCGAGGTGGTTAAGACCACCGAGGGCGCGGCCAATGCCATTTTGGAAAATGCCGAGTCAATCGACGCGCTTGTTGCCGGGTTGCGAACAAAAATACCCGAAGGCGACCCTGACAATATCGAGACGGATGTCGACAAGCTTGAGTTTATCAGTATGGAATTGCTGACCGCGTGCAGCTTCCAGGATATTACGGGCCAGCGTATCAATAAGGTGGTTAACGCCCTCAACTATATTGAGGAACGCCTGAGCAAAATGATCGATATCTGGAATATCAAGCAGGGTACCGCTGACAAGCACGCGATGACCTTCGCCGAGGACGATGCGCGCGAAGATAAGGAAATGATCCACGGCCCCCAATCGGAAGGGGCCGGAGGCATGGATCAGGACGACATCGACAGTATGTTCGACTGAGGAACCTGGCCTGAAAACGGCGGTCAATAGAACCTAGCCCGAAAACGGCGGTCAATCGTTCGTTACGATCACAAACGTCGCATCGCGGTCTGCCACCATTGGCGTGATGTCTTCGCGCCAGCCCGGCATGTAGGGCATTTCCTTATGCGCCTCAAGGGCGGCTTCATCCTCGAACAACTCGTACAGAAAGATCAGGTTGCCGCCTTCCTGCGGCACCAGAACGTCGCAGCGCATGCAGCCTGGTTCACTACGCACGATTCCGGCGTGCCGCTGGGCGCGGGCGATAAAATCGGCGCGAAACTCGGGTTTGCATTCGGCGCGAAAAACGATGGCGCGATGGCTCATGGCTTGTCTCTCCTGATTTAAGTGGCGTCCGGCGGCGTGGTGACAACCGCGTCATACGGGAAACGTTGCGAAATGACCCCAGCGTGCAGGAATACGTCGAGGGCGGTTTCGTAGGCCGCCGGTGAAATTTCGACCTCCGGTGCCCAGCAGCCCAGGCCCTGGTAGGTTTCGATGGTGGCGGCCAGAACGTCGGGGTCGATGCCCTTGAAGAAATCGGCTTCGGCTTTGGCGATTTCCATGGCTGGGGTTGCATTCACATAAGCACGGGCCTTGCGATAGGCGCGCATGAAGGCCAATGCGGCATCCGTTCCAAGCCATTCGCGCGAGGCGGTCAGGCTGCTGAACGCGACCGGGCCGATGGCGTCGCCGACTGCGGCCACCACGTAACCCAGGCCATCCTTTTCCAACTGTTGCGGCGCCGGACCCTGCAAATGAACGTAGTCGCCTTTTCCGTCACGAAAGGCCTGCTCCATTTCGTCGGGTTCACCGGCGTTAATGGCGTTCAAGCTGCCATAGGCCAGTCCCTGCTTGTGGGCGGCGTATTTGAACATGGCCAGCGGTTGGCCCAGATGATCTACCAGAACGTCGCGCCCCTGCATTTTGTTCCAGGCAAAATCCGGGTCCGGTTGGCGCGCCGCGATGAAAAAGCCGTCGCGTTCGTTGATTTGGGAAAAGTGCATCAACTCCGGCGTCTCGCCCTTGGCCAGTGGCCCCCAGCTTGCCGACACGGCGATCTGGGCAACGTCGGCGCTGCCGTCGGACAAAGCCTGCCAAGCGGTGCGGTCGGGGGTCGCCGCTTGGTAGTTTGCCTCAAGCCCTTCGGCGGCAAGAAACCCGCCTGAAATGGTCGAAATCAACGGGCTGTAAAAGGCCGAATGACGTGACACGATGATATTGATTTTTGCCATGATTATGCTTCCTCCCTGAGCGCCAGTTTATTCATTTTCCTTGGCCAATTCCCGCAAAATTTCCTCGCGCGCCGAGTTCAATGCCGGAACGGCCTGACGGGTATCTGGATCGGCGAAGGCCGACATCTTGATGGGGTTGCCCGCCATGCGCAGGGTTTTGCCGCCGACGCTTTGCGCACTGACGACCATATTCCGGGCGCTTACTTGCGGATCGGCGACGACATGACCGACATCGTTAATGGGTCCGCAGGGAACGCCTGCGGCTTCCAGGGCTTCCAGCCATTGGGCCGTGGGCCGGGCCGATAGCGCCGCTTCCAACTCGCCCTTCAGGGCATCGGCGTTGGCGGCGCGGGCCGCGTTGGTGGTGAAGCGCCCGTCGGCGGCAAGGTCCGCCCGTTCCAAGGTCTCGCATAGCTTGGCGAAAAGGGCGTCGTTGCCTGCGGCGATCACCATATGGCCATCATTGGTGGCGAAGGCCTCGAAGGGCGTGATCGACGGGTGGCGCGTGCCCAGCGGTCCCGGAACCTTGCCGGTGGCGAAATAGCGGGCCAGCGCGTTTTCCAGAATGGCCACCTGGCAATCCAGCATGGCGACGTCGATCTTCATGCCTTCGCCGGTTTGGGTGCGATGAAATAACGCGGCATTCACGCCGATGGCGGTGAACAGCCCGGCGGTGATGTCGCCGACGCTGGTGCCGACGCGCGCAGGCGGCGAACCCACCTCCCCGGTCAAACTCATGATGCCGCCCATGGCCTGAACCACCAGATCGTAGGCCGGGCGTTCGCTGTAAGGCCCGGAATGACCAAAGCCCGAGGCCGCCGCGTAGATCAGGCGCGGATAGCGGGCGTGCAATGCCTCCCAGCCGAACCCCAGCCGCTCAAGCGCGCCGGGCCGGAAATTCTCGACCAGCACGTCGGCTTTTTCCAACAGGCGTTCGAAAACGGCGCGGTCGGCGTCATCCTTGAGGTTGAGAACGATGGATTCCTTGCCCCGGTTGAGAGACGCAAAATAAGCCGACTCGCCGTCCACGAAGGGTCCGAACGCGCGCGCGTCATCGCCCTGCGGGGCCTCCACTTTGATGATCCGCGCCCCCAGGTCCGACAGCACCATGGTGCAATAGGGGCCTGCCAGTACCCGCGTCAGGTCAATCACCGTGATGCCGTTCAGCGGTCCGGGCGTCTCTTTGGCTTCGGCCATTTCTCTCCCCCAAAAGAAGTTGCTGAATTGATAGTATAATCTGGACGCTTGGAATAGAGGGAGAAAGCCGATGGCCGAGGCGAAATGTGTGTGGGACCTGGGCGCAACGTTGGGCGAGGGGCCTATTTGGGATGCCGCCGAACAAGCCGTCTATTTTGTCGATATCAAGCAAGATTGCGTTCATCGCTATACGCCATCGACGGGCGAGGCGAAAACGTGGCAGTTCGAGCGCCAGATATGTTCGGTGACACGGCGATCGCGGGGCGGGTTTGTGGCCACAACGCGCCACAGCTTCGCCTTTCTTGATCTGGCTGCGGGCAAGGTTGAAGAAATCGCGCCGGTCGATATCGACAACCCCGATATGCGCTTCAACGACGCCAAGGCCGATGGGCGGGGGCGGCTGTGGGCCGGGACCATGGACGATACCGAAAGCGGCGAGAAATCCGGCGTTTTATACCGGCTCGACCCGGACCGCTCGTGGCGGGAAATGGACGACGGATACGGCGTCACCAACGGCCCCGCCTTCGCCATCGACGGGAAAACCATGTACCATACGGATTCGCCCGCCCGCACGATCTACGCCTTCGATGTGGATGACGCCGGAAGCATTTCAAACAAACGCGTGTTCATCAAATTCAGCGAGGAAGACGGCTACCCCGACGGCATGACGGTCGATGCGCAAGGCTATCTGTGGGTGGCCCATTACCGGGGATGGCGGGTCAGCCGCTTTTCACCCGATGGCCGGTTGGACCGCGCCTTCGCCCTACCCGTCGCCCAGGTCACAAGCTGCGTTTTCGGCGGTGCGGACCTCGAAACCCTTTATGTGACCACCGCTACCCAGACCCTTGACGAAGACGAACTGCTCGGCCAGCCGCTCGCGGGCGGCTTGTTTGAAATTCCGACTGGAATCCGTGGGTTGCAGAGCGCCGAGTTCGCGGGCTGAACTCTACCCCGCCGCCCGCGCCGCCTTGCGGTTTCGCATGATCTGCAGGGCGAACACCGGGGCTGCGGCGACGGCGCCGATGGCCATGGTCTGCAGTCCGGGCGCGACGAAGAACAGCGCGGCGATGGCGATCCACCATCTTTCATACTGCTTCAACATGCCCAGCGCGTAACCGGCGAAAGCAGCACCCAGCAGTCCGATGCCCATGGCGCAACCCGACAGGGTGATGAAGAAGTCGGTCAGGTTGAAATCGCTGGTCACGATCAGCAGTGCGGGCGAATAGACGAACACGAACGGAACCAGCGCCTTGGCGATGCTGAGACGGAATGCGGTGTTGCCCGTTCTAAACGGGTTGGCCCCGGCGATGCCCGCGCCCGCGTAAGCCGCCAGCGCCACCGGCGGTGTCACGTCGGCCAGAACGCCGTAATAGAAAACGAAGAAGTGCGCCACCAACGGCTCGATGCCCAATTGGTTAAGGGCGGGAGCGGCAATGGAGACGAGGATGATGTAGGTCGCCGTGGTTGGAATGCCCGCGCCCATGATGATGCAGGCGATGGCCGTGAAGACCAGCGAGAAGAACAGCGTCAGGGCCTCGACGGTGAAGAAGTAACCCAGATATCCGGCGGTAAACCATTCGCCCAGTTGTGCGGCCGACTGGATCACCATGAAGCTCAGGCGGAAACCCGTTCCGGTCAGCGTTACGACACCAACGATAATGCCCACCGAAGCGGCGGCCGCGCCAACGGACAGCGCATATTTCGCGCCCGTGGCCAGCGCGCCGATCAGGGTCTTGATGGTCAGGCGGTTTCGCGGATTGATGAACCCGATGACGACACAGGACGTGATGGACCAGAACGCGGCATAGTCCGGCGTGTATCCGTCGATGATCATGTAAAGCAGGATGACGACCGGGAAAACGGTCATCCAGTGTTCGGCGAAGACTTTGACGAATTTCGGCAACTCATCCGCCGTCAGGCCGCGAAGCCCCAGTTTTTTGGCTTCCAGATGAACCATCACGAAAATGCCGAAGTAATGCATCATCGCGGGGAAGGTCGCGGCCAGCAAAATCTGCCGGTAGGGAATTTCCAGGAATTCCACCATGATGAAGGCGGCAGCCCCCATGATGGGCGGTGTGATTTGTCCGCCCGTGGAAGAACTGGCCTCGACCGCGCCTGCGAAATGCGGCGGGTATCCGATCTTTTTCATGGCCGGAATGGTCAGGGCCCCGGTGGTGACCGTGTTGGCGATGGAGGATCCGGATATGGTTCCCAGCAGGGCTGACGAGAAGATCGCGACTTTCGCCGGGCCGCCCGCGAAACGCCCGGCCAGCACCTGCGCAAGATCGATAAACAATCGACCGAGCCCGATCTCGGTTGCCAGAACGCCGAACAGCACGAACAGGAAAACGTATTTGGCGACCACCCCGATGGCGATGCCGTAGATCCCCTGGTTGGTCAGATAAAGATGATTAATCAACGCCGGCCAGCTTGCGCCCGAGTGTTTCATGACGCCGGGGGCCTGTTGTCCGAAAATCGCATAGGTAAGGGCGATAAGCACGATTATCGGCAGGGTAATTCCGACCGAACGCCGTGTTGCTTCAAGTACGGCGACCAAAAGAACAGTTCCCATGAAAACATCGATGGGCAAGGGGTTGCCGACCCGGTTGGACAATTCCTCCGGGGTCATCATCGGCAGGTACAAAACCGCCCAAACGGCCAGACCGGCGAAAATAAAATCGATAATGGCGACGCCCTGAAAACGGTACCACGCCTTGGGCGCGATTTGCGTCAGGTTTCGGCTGGTAAATCCGAAAACCAGAAAGATGAGCCCCATCACGAACGATAAATGGATGGAGCGATGAACCAACTCGCGCAGCAGGCCGAAGCCCGAAGCGTAATAGTGGTAAACGGACATGGCAACGAGCAACGCGGTCACGAAGGCGGCAACGATGGGCCCCGTGCGCCGGAAGGCGACTGACGGATCGTAAACTTCACTCTTGGGATTGCTCATTGCAGGTCCAAATCGAAAAAACAAAAAATTAGGCAGCGCCCCGCGTTTCCGTGCGAGGCGCTGCCCTGAAAATTCAGCCTGCTTACTTAATCACGCCGGCTTCTTTGTAGTACTTCTCGGCACCCGGATGCAGCGGAATGCCAACACCGTCCAAAGCGGTTTCAACGGTGATCACTTTACCTTTGGCGTGACCGCCGTCGAAAAGCTTGCGGGATTCTTTGTTCCACATGGCTTTGGTGATGCCGTAGATCAGGTCCGTGCTTTCCTTGGCGGACGTAATCCACTGCGCGCCAACGAACACGGTCTTGACTTCGCCCACGCCTTCATAGGCGCCAGCCGGGATAACGCCTTCGGCGAAGAAGCCGTAATTCTTCATCAGCTTCTGTGCGCCAGCGCCGTCAATCGGAACCATCTTGACCGGCACGCTTGAAGCCAGTTCGACGATGGAGCCCGAAGGATAACCGGTGACCACGAAATAGGCGTCGATCTTGCCATTGCGCAGCGCATCGGCGGCGGCGTTGCCCTTCAGGTGTTCGGCGGTGAGATCGGATTCCGCCAGGCCATAGGATTCAAGCACCAGCTTGGAATCGACATAAACGCCGGAGCCGGGCTCATCAATGGAGACGCGCTTGCCCTTGAGGTCGGCAACCGAGTTGATGGGTGAATCCTTGAGTGCGATCAGATGAATGTGTTCGGCGAACAGAGCCGAGATCGCGCGCAGATCCTTCATCGGCGCTTTGCCGTCCATCACGCCCGTGCCCGTATGGGCCCAGAAGGCGACGTCGGACTGAACGAAACCGGAGTTGCGAATGCCGGACGTGATGGCGTTCACGTTGTCAACGGACCCGCGCGAGGAAACCGCAGAAGCGATCAGGCCGTCAACGCCGCAGCTTCCGCCCTTGCCGCATTCACGAGAGCCCGGAGGCTTCGAAATGGCGTTGGCGATCATGCCGCCGACGGGATAGTACGTGTACGCCGTGCCACCCGTTCCAATGGTGAAGAAGTTGAGGTCGGCTGCCATTGCGGACATGGGCACCGCGATTGCCACCGCCGCAGCTACGCTAAGGCTTTTGAGAGAAAACAGTTTCAAGATAAAATCCTCCCTGGATCTTCGTTGCTGGAAAAATCGCTGCAAATTAGCACGTTGTTGGACAATTTCTGAATACTTCATTTCAACCGGCGACCGAATATCCGCCGTCCACGGGGATGGCCGTTCCCGTTATGTAATCCGAGGCCGGGCTCGCCAGGAAAACAGCGATGCCCGAAAAGTCGTCACCCTGGCCCCAGCGGCCCGTCGGACACCGCTCAACGACCTTCTCGTAAAGGCCGGGAACCTGCTGGGGAATGTTGGCGGTCTGGCCGGTTTCGATCCAGCCGGGCAAGTAGCAATTCACCTGGATGTTTTCTTTTGCCCAGGCCACCGCCAGCGAGCGAGTCAATTGAACCATGCCGCCCTTGGCCGCCGCATAGGCAGCCGTGAAGGGTGCACCGAACAGCGACGCCATGGAGCCGTTGTTCAGGATTTTTCCGCCGCCGACTTTCTTGAATTCAGGGTAGGCCGCCTTGGAACACAGGAAGGCGCTGGTCAGGCAAACGTCCACCGTCCAATGCCATTCCTCGTCACTGAGTTCCTCGGGACGCTTGCGGATGATGCCGCCTGCGTTGTTCACCATTATGTCGAGCCGCCCGTAGCGTTCGACCGTTTCGGCGACCATGCGTTTGACATCTTCGCCGTCTGCCGCGTCGGCGATCACCGTTGATGCTTCGCCCCCCGCCTGACGGATTTGCTCGGCGGCGGCTTCGGTTTTTTCGGGATTGCGCCCGTTAATGGCCACCGACGCGCCGGCCCGCGCCAGTCCCCTGGCAATACCCAGCCCAATGCCGCTGTTGCCGCCGGTGACAATGGCCACCCGGCCTGAAAGATCGAACATATTCATGACGTTTCCTTCTTCTTTGTATTTTAAGTTCGGCCAATGGCCTGAATGACCGTTTCAAGGGCGTTCAAGAACCGCGAGCGGTCTTTTTTGGCGAATGGCGGCGGGCCGCCCGTTATCTGCCCGGCCTCGCGCAAATCCGTCATCAGGTTGCGCGTCGCCAAAACCATTCCGACGGATTCTTCCGTGATGGGCTCGCCATTGGGCCGCAGCACCCGCGCCCCGTTTTGGATGCAACGCGCGGCCAGCGGGATGTCGGCGGTGATTGCAATATCATCCTTGCTGATGCGTTCGGCGATCCAGTCGTCGGCGGCGTCCGCACCTTGCGAAACCACGACCAACTGCACCAGCGGACTGGCCGACGGCCTGATCCCGCCGTCACACACCAGATACGTCTTAAGTTCGTGCCGTTCGGCGACCCGGATCACCTCGTCTTTAACCGGGCAGGCATCGGCGTCCACATAGATTTCCAGCATTATTTCCCCGATCTCGTGCCGGTGAACGAAAGCCCGCCAGCGACGTGTTTCCCACGATCACAATCTATTCCACGCAGGCTCGATTGGAAACGGGGCTCGCCTTCTTTTTGTTGCTAACGTAATATTGTGCCTTCCTTGGAATACCTGAATGATGGCAACAACCGATCCGTTACAGCCGCCCGAAGTTGCGGAAGTATTTAGTGCTTACCCACCCCCCGTTCGCTCTAAACTGCTGGCGATAAGACAGCTGATTTTCGAGAGCGCAGCGGCGACCGAGGGGGTTGGTCCGATCATGGAAACCCTCAAATGGGGAGAGCCAGCCTATCTCACGGAAGAGACGAAGGCCGGAAGTACGATCAGGCTTGGCTGGAAACCGTCGATGCTCGGTTCCTTTGCAATCTACTTCAATTGCAGAACAAGTCTGGTGGAAACTTATCGGCGGCTCTTTTCGGATCGGCTTTCGTTTGAAGGAAATCGGGCGATCCTTCTAAAGGTAACCGACGATCTGGACGAAAAACCGTTGGGCATCTGTATCGCCATGGCACTTAGCTATCATCGCACAAAGCGGAAAAGAGACTGATTCCAAATATTTATTCAAACTGCCAATGGTTTGCCGTCAATCGACGGGAACGGGTATCGTACGGAGCAAATCCGCGATCATGGCTTCCTTGGATTGGCCGCCCAGGGTCGCGTCGATGCCAAGCACCAGACGGTGGGCTAGAACCGGCACCGCCAACTTTTGCACGTCGTCGGGAACAACAAAATCGCGGCCCTGAAGGGCGGCGTACGCCTGCGCGGCAGCAAACAGGTTTTGCGAAGCACGCGGGCTGGCTCCGAGCCGGATGCGATTGTCATCCCGTGTCGCGCGAACGAGGCTTACAAGGTAGTTTCTTACGTCATCGCCTACGTGAATTTGACGGCGCATGGCCTGCAGTTCGATCAACTCGTTGGCCGAAGCAATACCCGCCACGTCGTCCAGCGGATCGTGATCGGCGAAGCGGGTCAGGATTTCCTCTTCCTCGGCGGCTGATGGATAGCCCGGGCGAAGGGTCAGCAAAAACCGGTCCAGCTGGGCTTCAGGCAGGGGAAAGGTTCCTTCCTGCTCGATGGGGTTCTGGGTGGCCATGACCATGAACGGGCGGGGCAGGGGGCGTGTTTCGCCATCCACTGTCACCTGCCGTTCCTGCATGGCTTCGAGAAGGCAGGCCTGGGTTCTGGGCGTCGCCCGGTTAATCTCGTCGGCCAGAACGATATTGGCCATCAGAGGTCCCGGAATGAACCGGAAATCCTGTTCTTTCTGGTTAAAGACGTTCAGGCCGGTGACATCGGATGGAAGCAGGTCCGACGTGAATTGAATGCGGCGGAATTCACAGGCCAGCGTTTGCGCGACGGTTTTGCTCAACAACGTCTTGCCGACGCCGGGAACGTCCTCCAGCAACACATGCCCTTCGCATAACAATGCGACGACCACCAATTCAATGGTGTCGCGCTTTCCGACCACTACCTTTTCAACATTTTCGATGACGGCGGAGGCGGCGCGCTGGATCGCCGAGTCGGTTTCGGTCAGGAGCGTAACGCTCATAATTGTCTTTTCCTTTTCGAGCGAATTCGCGACCAACTGTGTTTCATGGCGCGAATCAATTCCGGGTCGGCCCGCGCCGTGCCGTAACGGACCGTAACATAGCATTCCGTGAGATGCGTCAAGTCCCCTTCGGCATCGGGCAATAACCCCTGAAGCACGGGAAGGAAGTCGTAGGGCGTCTGATGGGGTGCGCGCGGGGAGCCGTGCCGGGCCGCCCAGCGCATGATCTGCGCGTATATTTCCCTGACCGTCCGTTCGCCGCGGGGCAGCGGATGTCTTGGCGATCCGAAAAGTTTCAGGATGCGATGCCAGAGCCGACGGAACAAATCGACGCAGGCGCCCAGAAGGTCTCTCAAGTCATCCATCAGGCCGAACTGGGATCGCTCAAATGTTATCGCCGGCGTGGTTGTCCGGTGGCGGTTCAGCCACCTGAGAAGATCGAGCAGGCTCCTGAAAAGCGCTGCCCCGGCCATTGCGCCCATGGAGAGATAGAACATGAACCGGCCGACGGGACGGACCCAGTCGCCGAAGAAATCGATCATATTCGGCCCCACCTGCTTGGGAGCGGGCATTTGCGGACCGACAAGAAGCTCAATCGGTTCAACCGGTTTGCCTTGCGGCAAAAGGCTGATGAGGAATTGAACAAGAGCGACAACCAGTTCCCACAACCAGAACACCGGGCTCAGAATGAGAAGGACGCCCCGGTGGTCGAGAAAAGTCCAAATTCCCATGCCGGCCATCAGGACGATGGCGATGATTGCGCAGGCCAGGAGCGGCCATCCCGCCTGATCCAGCCTGCGCGCCGAAATATCTGAATCCAGCCAGCGCGCCAGCCAAAGGCCGAACAACCCGATGCCTAGAAACGCGATCAGGCTCAGGAACATGTTGTGATCCGGCGGCAATGCGGTTTGCGCAAACAAGATCAGCAGCAATACCAGAAAGCCAACCTGAAACCCTGCGACAAACCCCCTGGGGTCGATTTGCCGCCGCCCGAGAATCCAGCCGCGAAGAACCGCGAACACGGCTACCAGCGCCAGGGTGAACAACGGCCAGCTTAAATAAGACGGCGAATTATCCCCCAAAAGCCCGAACGCCGTGCCGCCAAGAGCCAATCCCCCAACCACGGTTCGCAATCCGACACGCCAGGTTTTTCGCAGGTCGAGCCGTCGTTCGGCCTTGATGTACAGAAAGCTCGCCGGGTACAGCCATGTTGTCCAGGCCAGTGGCGCCATGGTCGAAAACTCAGCCAGATGTTGGGTCAGGTTGACGAGCGCGACGATCCACGACAGTTCCATCGCGATGAACAGGGCGTAAAGAGTTTCGCGCCGAATGATGGTCAGGGAAACGCCTCGCATCAGCCGTCTCCTACCGGCATCGCGGCCATCGGTGAAACGGTTCTGGTCATAAATGGCGTTTGTGGAGCGGGTTGATCGCCGACGTGAAAAACGACGACGGGAAATCCGTGTCGCTGCAACTTCGTCAACCGCGCAATCGCCTCGGGCGTCAGACCGCCGGTCACGATCCCCAGCGTCCCGCCGCCCGTGAGCTGCGGCCGGACCGTGGCCAGCAGCCGGGGAAAGGGGATCGATTTCGCCTTAGCTTTGGCAAGAGCCTCCAGCATGTGCGAAAGATGTTCGGTCCCCGAGGCGGCTCTGATCGCAACGAAGGCCTCGCCGGTTGCCAGCTCCGTGTCGGAATACAGGCCGACCGCGTGACGCTCTTCAATGAGGTGGCGCGCAATGGATGCGAGCGTTGAGATGGCCAGCTCGAACCCTTCGATATCGGGCTCCTGAGCGTTTCCCAAAAAGGCCGAGCTGTCCAGAAACAACGAGGCGCGCAAGGCGCAGCTCGGTTCGAACACCTTGGTCTGGAGCCTTTGGGTGCGTGCACTGGCTTTCCAGTGAATATGGTGGAAGGGGACGTCCGGCGTGTAATCGCGTATGCCGCGGGTGCGGGTCGGGTCGGCAAATGCCGGGTTGGGCGAAAGGGCCTCGCCCAGCGGAAATTTCGACGGCAGACCCAGTTGCGATAACGGGAAAATCCGAGGATAGACGATCACATGTTCGATACCCCCGGCCAACCGGGATTTATCGAAAAGCCCGAAGATATCACCCGAGGTGAGGCTCGCCGGACCCAAACGGAAATAGCCGCGTTTGCGGCAGTTGAGGCGACAATGCCAGGAGGCGCGCTGATACCACAGAAGCGATGCCGAGACCGACAACTCCCCTTTCGTCCATACGACGCCGTCCGGAAGTTGGGAGGCGGTCGGGGCAATGCCGCGCGGAATGCGGTCTTTGGCGTTGATCCACACCAGGGGCAACAGTTTTCTGTTGTCCAGACGGACCGAGTAATCCACCGATTGTCCGGGGAAAACCCGCGTTCGTTCGAGGGTGCGCTCAAAGGCCAATTTGGTCAGGGCGATGCGGTTCCATGCGTGCGCGACAATAGCCAGCACGGCGACGGTTCCGCTCAATAGAACAGGCAAGCCGAAGTCGTTCCAGGCGGCAAGCCCGGCAACGCAAAGCATCGCCAGAATTCCCCGCCAGCCAAAAAGAACGCCGCTCGACGGGTTCGGCGGCGCGCGGTTTTCCATCGCGCTGTCCATAATCACGGGTTATGTCATATTAGCGTTGGCGGCACCACAACGGACGAAACGGAGAACCCATGCTTCGCCCATGCGATGTTTTTATGGCCCGTTTTGACTGTCAGTCGACGGCGAAGGCCTGGTTTTCCGCGCAGCCGAACCAGATCGAATCGCCGATGGACAGTCCTTCGACGGCCTCGCCGCCGGTCGTCAGCGCCAAATATTGCTGCTTGCCGTCGTTCAGGATCACCTTGTAGCCCGCGCCCAGGAAAATCATTTCGGTGATGCGGGCCTGAACCCGGATGGCGGCGTTTTCGGCCGCTTGGCCCAGGATCATGCTTTCCGGACGAATGCCGCGCAGGGAACCATCGGGCGCCGTCACGAAATTGACCTCGCCGATAAACCCGGCGACGAATTTGTTGATGGGGCGATAGTACAAATCCTGCGGCGAGCCGGACTGCTCGATGCGTCCCTCGTTCATGACCGTGATGCGGTCCGACAGATGCATGGCTTCTTCTTGATCGTGGGTGACATAAACCACCGTCACGCCCAACTTGCGGTGAAGCTGTTTCAGCTCGACCTGAATGTTCTGACGCAGGTTTTTGTCCAGGGCGCCCAGGGGCTCGTCCATCAGAAGGATATCCGGATCGAAAACGATGGACCGCGCCAAGGCCACGCGTTGCTGCTGGCCGCCGGACAACTCGCGGGGAAGGCGGTCCTCGTAGCCGACCAGGTCGACCAGTTCCAACACCTCGTTCACCTTCTTGCCGATGATGTCCCGATCCATCTTGCGCGTCTGTAGCGAGAAGGCGATGTTGTCGCTCACCGTCATATGCGGAAACAATGCGTAGTTCTGAAACACCATGCCGATATTGCGCTTGGCGACGGAAACGTTCGAGACGTCGCGACCGTCGATGGTGATGGTTCCCGCGCTATGGGGTTCGAAGCCCGCGATGACCTTGAGCAATGTCGTCTTGCCCGATCCCGACGGGCCAAGCAGGGTGAAAAACTCACCGGCGTGGATGTCTATACTGACGTCCTTGAGAGCCTCGAAGTTGCCGAACCGCTTGTAGAGATTTCGAAAGGAAACACCTTTTCCCGTCAACAATTTTTCAGAAGTCATGAGCGCTTCCTTTGTACGAGCAAATTAAGGGTCAGTACCGCGACGGTGAAGATGATGAGTAGCGCCGAAACCGCGATGATCGTCGGATCAATTTCATGGGCGATGCCCTCGAACATCAACTTGGGAAGTGTGCGCGAGCGGATATTGGTCAGGAAAATTGCCAGGATCACGTCGTCGAACGAGGTGATGAAGGCGAAAATCGCCCCGGCCGCAACGCCGGGCATGATGGCCGGCAGCATGACGCGGCGGAACATGGTTCCCCACGACGCGCCAAGGCCCAATGCTGCCAGTTCCAGATTGGTGTCGAAGTTCTTCAACGCCGCGCGCACCGTGATGAACACGAAGGGCGTCGCCATCAAGGTGTGCCCGATGGCCAGACCGATCTTGGTGTTTACCAAGCCCAGCGGCACCAGATAATAATAGAGCGCCACCGCCAGCACGATGTGGGGAATGATCATCGGCAAGATGAACAGGGTCTCCACCGCCGTCTTGTTGCCGCCCGGAAGCCGATGAACGCCGATGGCCGCCGCGGTTCCAAGGGTCACCGACATGGTCACGGCCATGGCGGCGATGATCAAGCTGGTATAGATGGACCGAATCCATTTCGGATTGGAGAAGAAGTTCTCAAACCATTTAAGGCTGAGATCGTCGGGCGGGAAGGCCAGGAACGGCGACGAGCCCAAGCTCATGGGAAAGACGAAAATCACCGGCAGGACCAGGAAAAACGCGACCAACGATCCTGCCGCCACCGACGACCAACCGCCGAGGGTGCGTCGGGTGATGGTTCCCGACAGCGGCTCGCCGACACGCGCGTTTCCGCCTTCGCCGCCCCACAACTTTTCGATGCTGAAAAACGTCTGGAATATCCAGAAGATAATCAAGGTCACGCACAACAAAATCACCGACAGCGCTGCGGCAAGGCCCCAATTGAGCTGCTCCAGCACGTTGAAGGAAATCATCTGGGCGATCATGGTCTGTCCCGCGCCGCCCATCAACGCCGGCGTGATGTAGTAACCGATGGACATCAGGAAAACGATGATGCCCCCGGCGATGGCGCCCGGTGCGGTCAGGGGCGCGATGACGCGGGCGAAAATTCTATAGGGGCCTGCGCCCATGCCCTCGGCGGCTTGAATCAGCGACCGATCAATGCCTCGGAACGAGGCGTAAAGGGGCAGCACCACAAACGGCATCAGCACATGGGTCATGCCCACCAGAACGCCATTGAGGTTGTAGACGAAGGCCATGGGCTCATCGAGAATTCCCGTCGAGGTCAGCAACTCGTTGAGCACGCCGTTGCGCTGCAGAATGATGATCCAGGCCGTGGTGCGCACTAGGGCACTGGTCCAGAAGGGCAGCAGGACGACGATAAACAGGATCTTCGCGGTGCTCACCTTGACCGTCGCGATTAAATAGGCGAGCGGATAGCTGAGAATGATGCTCAGCACGGTCACCAACGTGGCGATGATCAGCGTGTTGCTCAGGGCCTGCCGATAGATCGGCGTGATCAGCAAATGATGGTAATGACCCAACCCCACGCCGTCTTTGAGCGCGAAACTGTCGATAAACACGTTGCCCAAGGGAATCAGAAAGAACACGAAGACGAGGGCGAAAAGGGGCAGGATCGCCAAATGAGGGCCGAAACGCGCCAAGGATTTTCTCGAAACGTTTTGATTTGTAGCCATGACGCCAGGTTATCCCTTTTCGCTTATCGTCGATCGCGTTGTTAACCGGCAACCAACAATTCACGCCTGAAATTGGTCAGGCGCTCACAGCCGGTTTCGGTGATGGTAATGGTTTCCGACATACCGAAATTGGCGGCCAGAATATAGGTGTGGAACGTCATGCCCGGCATAAAACTCCATTCGGCGCCGGGCGCGGCTTCCAATGGCTCGCCGCCGCTGGGTTGTAGCAAGAAACCCACCGAATAGAAGCTTTTGTTGGTGTAGCGTTTCACCAATTCCGCCGACAACGCGCCCTCGCGATAGATGCGGTCGGGAACTTGATTGTGAACGCCGGGGCCGACCTCGGCGATGGCGCGGTCCTGAATGTCGATCATCTTGCCGACGAAATCCAATTCCTCAGCCGTCGGCGCGCCGATTTTGATCGGGCGCATGAAGCGGGCGTGATGATGGCGGACATTGGGCGTGCATTCCAATTGTACCACGTCCCCGTCTTCCAAAACCCGGTCACCGTATCCACCATGCAGATGGAAGGCCCGTTCGCCGGAGGACAGAACGCCCGGTCCCGGCAAATCGCTGCCGGCGCGAATCATGGCCGCACAGATTTCGGCCGCCATTTCACGCTCGGTGACCCCGGGTCCGGCTGCCGCGCGCCCGGCTTCCATACCGGCCTCGGCGGCCTTGGCCGCGCGACGCTGATAGGCAATTTCCGCCGGTAACTTAATGAAACGCATGGTCGTGACCATGGCGCCGGCGTCGATGAATTTCGTGTTGGGAAAACCTTCAATTAAGGCGGCGTAGCGGGCCGCGTTGAGCTGCCACGATCCCATTTCAATGGCCAAGACACCACCGTCGCCAACCGTTTCGCGAACGGCGCGGGCCGTCAATTCGACCTTGTTGTCGCTGTCGGACCACAGATAGCGCCCGGCAAAGATGCACGTGCGATCCAGATAATATTCCTCAACATCCCGGCAGACGATGACCGGGTCACCCTCGGCGGGGATGACGGCGAATTGGAACGATGAATAGCCACGGGTGAAGAAGCCCGTCACCCAGGTGACGGTCTCCGGTTGGAACGCCAGGAGCGCTTTCGCGCCCCTGGCTTTGATTTCTTCCTGAACACGCACCAGACGGGCGGCGTATTCCTCCGAAGAGAACCAATATTCCGTTTCGGTCATTCAGCCGAGCCCTACTGCTGCAGGATCGACTTGTAGCGTTCGGTCAACGCACCCTGCTTGTCGGCCCAGAATTCGATGTCCATGAACACCGCTTCGGCCATCCGCTCGGGAGTCGAGGGCAACTCGCTGAGGCGTTTTTTGTCGGTGATATATTCCCACGCCTTCGCGGTCACCGGACCATAAGCGACGTGCTTGCTGAACTCGGCCTGGACTTTGGGCTGAAGGATGAAGTTCAGGAACTTGACGGCCGGGCCTTGGTTGGGCGCGCCCTTGACGATCATGAAGTAGCCGACCTGGGCGATGGACGTACCCCAGACCATCTTGATCGGCAGGTTGTTGTCGAGTCCGGCCTGGAAGCGACCGTTCCAGCCGGTGGCCATGACGACTTCGCCGCTGCCGAGCGCCTGAACGGGCTGGGCGCCGCTGTTCCACCACACGGCCACGTGCGGCTTGATTTCCTCGATCTTCTTGAAGGCACGATCCTGGCCTGCCTTGGTGTTCAGCTCTTTGTAGACATCGGCCTGGGCCACGCCGTCGGCCAGCAGAGCGGCCTCAAGAATGGTTACCGGACGATTATAGACGGAGCGCTTGCCGGGGAACTTCTTGACGTCCCAGAAGTCGGCCCAATTCTTCGGCTGGGGCTTTCCGTCGGGGAACGCCTTGGTCGAGAACGCGAAAACCGTCGAGAAGATTTCGGACGGAACGCCGTACTTGTTGCGCGCGCCGGGAAGGACGCCGCTCTGATCCACCGAGGCGGGGATCTCCTCGAACAGGCCGTGTCCAACACCGCGCATCAGGGTCCCGCCGCCGCCGGTCACCATGTCCCACGACACGGTGTTGGTGTCGACCATGGCCTTGACCTTGGCGGTCTCGGGCTGGGTATCTTCGAGAATTTCGATGCCGGTTTCCTTCGCGAAGGGCTCCAGCCACGCTTTGCGAATAGCTTCCTGGTAAGTTCCGCCCCAGCTGGCGAACACAAACTCCTCGGCCGAGGCTTGTGTCCCGACGGAAAAGAACATTGCCGTGGACGCAATGCAAAGACTCAATAAACTTCTGCGAAGCATGTCGTATCCTCCTATGTTGGCTCAGTTAAAGCTCGGTTGTCTTCCCCGCAAAATGCGAGGAAATTGCTGAACATGGTTTTGGCTTGAAGGGCGTCATCGGCGTTGGCAATCAGATCGTCCACGTCGGCGCCATCATCCTCCAGGCGCGGGCGCCGCCCGCCGAACCAATCGGCGGCACCGTCACGGGTAATTTCGGCGTGCCCCTGAATTCCCCACATGGGAAGATCGCGGTATCGCCAGACCTGATTTGGGCACAGATCGGTGGACGCCAGAACGGCCATGTCGGGGTGTTCGGCGCGGACCTCGTCGTTGTGCCAGACGAACATGTACATGCGCTCGTCCAGCCCCGCGGTCAGGGCGTCGTCGGGATACCGCGCACGGTGTACATCCAGCCATTTGTACCCAACCTCGCAGAAGCTCCGACGAAAGACTTGATCCCGTCCGCACAGGGCCGAGGCCAGAATCTGGCTGCCGAAGCAGATACCCAAGGTCGGGATGCGCCGTGCGGCGATGTCCCGAATGACCTCGTGCTCTTGATGAATGAAAGGGATGTCCTCGTACGCGCCGTGGCCGCTGCCCGACAGAACGACACCGGCATAACCGTCCAACCGCTCCGGAAACTCACTATTGTAGGCCCAATACATATCAACGGAAAAACCGGCTTCGTTGATACGATCATCCAGCCATGCCGTTGTTTCTCGGGTATCACCGTTGTGTAGGTAGAGAAGTTTTTTGTCCATTCTATCGACAGTTTCAATCGCTGTTGATTAGCGCTGCTATCCCCGACATTTCCCAGGCGATCTCCAATCGTTGAATGATCGTACACAAATCATGCCACGGTTGGTATGTTTTTCTTTCCGTTGAAGTGCAATGCTATAACGTAATGTGTTGGTAGCTATCACTTAATGTGTTGGTGGCCATCGGAAGCCCTTTTGGTCAATACTGTCGTCATCAGAACACACCTCTCCTGTCATTTTCACCGTGCCGTCGATTATCCCAGCCTATGCCGGAACGGGGTGGATTGCTTTTGGTGCGGCTTCTATCATGGCTGCCGAGACGGGCGGACGAGAGAGACCATGACACCAGCGGTTACGATGGCGAAGAAGGCGGGTGTGCAATTCAAGATTCACCGCTACGAGCATGATCCGGACGCGGAAAGTTTCGGCGGCGAGGCGGCCGAGAAACTTCAACTGCCCGAAAGCCAGGTGTTCAAGACGTTGCTTGCGTCCATGTCGTTGGCGGGGCGCGAGACCCTTGTCGTCGCCGTCGTGCCGGTCGGCGGCATGCTGGATCTGAAGCGGCTGGCCTCTGCCCTGGGCGGAAAAAAGGCGGTAATGGCCGATGCGGCGGAGGCGCAACGGGCGACCGGGTATCTGGTGGGCGGGATTAGTCCGCTGGGCCAAAAACGAAAGTTGCCGACGGTGATTGACGCGACGGCCCGGCAATTCGAAACCATTTTCGTTAGTGCCGGAAGACGCGGTTTGGAGATCGAACTATCGCCCGATGACCTGGGAAAATTGACGGATGCGAGGTTCGCTGCAATCGCCGCAGACTGACTTGCCATACCGAAATGGCAGGGGCTTCGCGATTTCTTGCATTCCTTGGGTAACCCGCCTATATGTTGCCGCTCTCGCGTTGAGAGAGGATCATTTCCAGTATGTCGGCGGTCGCGGCCATCTTTGAGTGAAGCGCAATTGTTCCCAAAAAAATATTGGGCTGGTTATTTTTGACCCGGCTTTTTGGCGGGTCGGTTTATGTGATCATCAAAACCTATGGAGTAAAACATGATCAAAGGCACCGTTAAGTGGTTCAACGGCCAAAAAGGCTATGGCTTCATCGCGCCGGAAGACGGCTCCGAAGATGCTTTTGTGCACATTTCCGCGCTTGAGCAGGCCGGACTGTCCGGACTCGACGAAGGCCAGCAGGTCGAATTCGAGCTGGTCCGTGGACGCAACGGCAAAATGGCTGCGCAGAATATCAGCGTTGTCGGCTAACGACCCCGATCCGCGCCGCTTTTACTAAGCGGCGTTGATCTAGAGAATTCCAAGCCCTCGGGAACATGGTTTCCGAGGGCTTTCTCTTTTTCGTTTTTTTGAATTGCACGTCGGGAGAGTTTATTATCTATTTGGGAGCCTTCCTGCGGGCGATGCTTCTCAAAAGCGAATTTGAGCTGGTTCGGAAAGAGCAATATGCCGTCACAAACGCCGACAACTTTTTTTGCGCCGCCGGAGAGAGCCTCCGACGACGATATCGACCGGCAGAAACGGTTGATATTGGGTGCTCCGCTCATGGCCGAGACGCTTGAAAACATTCAAGAAATGGTGGTGATCCTGAACGAGCAGCGGCAAATTGTTTTTGCCAACAGCCGGTTCCTCGAGTTTCGCGGCGATGATGATTCGGCCAAGGTTCTCGGATTACGCCCGGGGGAAGCGGTTGGCTGCATCCACGCATTGGCTGACGATACGCCGGCTGGGTGCGGAACGTCCGAGTTCTGCCAAACCTGTGGTGCGGTCAACGCGATCCTCGAGAGTCAACGAAACGACGTGGATGTTCAGGAATGCAGCATCATCCGCAAGGACCGGGTTGATGCATTGAATTTGCGTGTGCGGGCGACAACGGTTCCGCTGGGGAGCGACGTCTTCCCCCTGTTTGCGGTTCAGGATATCAGCGACGAAAAGCGGCGCGGCGAACTTGAGCAGCTATTCTTCCATGACATCCTGAATACGGCCGGCGCAATTCGCGGATTGGCGGATATTTTTGAATTGGCGCCCCCGGAAAAGCAAAACGAGTTTCGCCATCGAATATCGGTTGGCACGTCTCGGCTCATCGACGAAATCAATAGTCAACGCGTTATCGCGGCGGCTGAAAACGATGAACTGCACTGTTCACCGACTTGGGTGGAAGCACTGGAATTTATTCGCGAAATTTTCTTTTTGTTCGATGGACATGCAATCACCGAAGGAAGAAAACTCACGGTGAGCGAGGGTTCCGTCGATTTTGAGTTTGAAACCGATCGCGGTTTGCTTTCGCGTGTCGTGGTAAACATGGTTCGAAACGCACTTGAGGCGACGGATCCGGGCGGAACCGTGAGTGTCGGGTCGGATTGTCGTGGAGACGAGGTCCGCTTCTGGACCCACAATTCGTCGGTCATGGCCCGCGACGTCGCCCTGCAGGTTTTTAACAGGTCGTTCTCAACCAAGGGTCGGGGTCGCGGATTGGGAACCTACAGTATGCGTTTGATCGGAGAAAGGTACCTGAAGGGGAACATTTCGTTTGCGTCGACCGAAGATGGTGGAACGGTCTTCGAAGCGGTATTTCCGAAAGAATTTACCTGACGGACCCGTTCGCTAGCTGTTTCCGTTCGCGGTGTCATGGCCGATCAGCATGCGGATGCGTTTTTGGTGCGTTTCGAATAATTTCCAGCGCACGACCGGTATGTCCGACAGCGAAACGATCGGTATTTCAAATAGCTCGGCGTCGCTGATGGTTCGGATGGTCGTGGTCGGTTTTTCTCCGAAAAGCGATATTTCCTCGCCAAAGAAGTCCGACCGGCGCAAGGTTTCGACCACCGAGTCGTTGATAAACCGTTTCAGATGGCCGTTTTGGACAATGAATAAGGAAAACAACGAGTCGCCGGGGCCGGTGAACGTAAACTCGCCGTCTGGAATTTCCACCGGTTTCATGACCTTGGCGATTTTGTTCTGGATCGGATAGGAAAGCTCCTCGCCGAACAGCCAAGTGTCTTGCAAAAATTCGCGGCGCTCCGCCAGGGAGGATATCTCGGTGAAAAGCTCGTTCTGACGGACGAACTCGGAATAGAGCGGCACGGGAATGCGCAGGGCCTTGACGAAGCTGAGTGCCCGGTAGGTTTCTCCTGAAGGCATGGCGTGAAGCCCCGCCAGTTCACCGATCAACGCGCCGGATGACAGCTGATTTGTGCGATTGGCGCCGGCGGTGATCATTTCAACGCTGCCGGTAAGGATCAGATAAATACACGGTGGATGGTCGCCCTGCTTAATAAGGATGGCTTCGGGGTTGAAGGTCTCAACTTCGTTGTTGAGCAGGGTATGCAGGCGATGTCGCGGCAGACTGGGGAAATATGATTCCAGGAACCGGAATGCAAACCGCCTGACGTAGGTCTGGTAACTGGGTATCAAAATGTCCGAGGTTCCCAGCGGTGCGCCCGATCCGATCTCTTTTTCTTCCGGCGTGAGAGGGCGGCCACATGCGACAAGACAATTTTTTCCGACTGGTCGCCACGAAAGTCCTTGGCCTGTCCGTGGATCATTCCGCCGCCGATATCCAGTTTTTTCAGCGTCGCTGGAATATGGTACTCGGCTTTCACCTTTCTGACGAACTCCGGCGAAACACCCGGCACGTCGGTGTGCGGGGTTTCCATGTTGTCCAGCACGTCGAAGGAAGCGATGTCGGCAAAATGGCCGTACGAACGATATCCCCCTTCCCATAAGCTCTTGAACAGGAAAACCGTCGTCTCGACCGGATGCGGGGAATTTATCGGCTTCACTTCCAATCCGTCGATATCGTTCCACTCGTCGGGTTTCAGGTCGATAATGTCGAAATAACTGCTGAACCTGCTTTCTTCCATGGACAGCAAGGAACACAGTTTTTTGGTAACCGAGCTTCTTACCAGCGGCGTCGCGAAATATTTCAGCCGGTGGTCCGAACGCATCAACGTCGTCAGCCCGGAAAAATGATCGTCGTGGGCGTGGGTGTGGAAAATCCCATCAAGTTCGTTGACGCCGATGCCCAACGAGGTAAGGGTCGCCTGCAAGTTCGGTCCCGCGTCCACCAGATATAGCCTGCCCTGGAAAGAGACAATGCTGCCCATGCAAGGCCGGTTGATGTCCCAGCCGTCGCCTTCACCCGAATGAATGACCGAGAAATAACCGCGTTCAATCTGGTGATACCCCAAGGGGTAGGGCGGCTCGTACCTTTCGGTTGGATCAAGGTTCAGGTCAACGGTTACGGACTCGTCCTTGAAGGTAAACCGGTAGATGTTGAGTTTCATCCGGCGGATGGATACGCCGTCGCGGATATCAACATCGCCACCGACGACTTCGCGGGTATCCAGCAATTCGGATGGCGGGCGGATGCTCCCGAAGGCGAACGAGAGCTTCATGCGCATGAATTCGTCGGCCTGATCGGCGTCGCATCCGGCGGCCATCATTTCCTCGGTTGAGACCAGCCCGTAATTTCCCCGGTGGATGTAGTTGATCTGGGCGTCGATTTGCTCCGGCGAACCGATCAGCATCGGTTTGACGCCGGTGTTGTTGGGATGGCCGGGTACGATCATTCCCTGGCGGTAGAGCATTTGCAGAACGGGAAATTCCGCCTGATTGGCAAAGTCGCCACCCTGGACCATGACTTCGGACAGCAAAATGGCGTTGGGCCCGCTCTCGGTTTTTACGCCGCCGGTTTCAACCTCGACGACCAAACCGCGGCGCATCAGATGTTTTACGGCGTCGGCGGGACAACCGCAGAGAACGCGCAAGCCAACGGCCGGGAATTCCACCCAGAAAATACCGGTGCTAACCTTTATTTTTCTAATTTCGGCCATTTAGATGGTCGTGTGTTCCTTGGACGCAAGCATCAACGCAACAACTTAATGGACTCACGGAGAAAATCCAACATTCGGTGCCAACTTATTGTTGCGAAGGATGGATCAGGCCGCGTCGCAGGGGTGCAAACCAACCGATAGGTTTCGGGAGGAGCCGGAAATTGTGAAAGTAATCAATTTCTTGAATCCCCATTTTTAAAGCGTAAAATAAAATAAATTTGAATAAAATTTTATATAAATAATTATTATTTTAATAATAATAAAATAAATATAGGTGTGATTGCCGTCATTATGCGTTGTTTACATAAATGTAATATTGTTCGCCTATGCGGGAGCTGAATTGCCTGCCCTAATCCGTGAATAGGCGTGTAATGATGGTTCAAAACATAAGCATACCGAAAGATGTGTTTTCATTCGATGAAACCCTTGCGGAGGCCGTTCTTCCTAGCCTTGATCCTGAACTGGTCGATCAGGAGGGCTTCGAAGAGTCGGGGGCTGCCGACGAAAACCTGATCCCGACCGATTCGGCGGAGAATGGAAATTTCACTGAGCCCGAGACCGATGATTTCACCGACGTTGAAGAATCGGCGTTGCGCGGTAGCGGCGAAGTTCCGTTGCTAAATCCGGAGATCGGCGAGGATCTGCATGGCCAACCATCGCCTTCTTCAGACGCGGCTGCCGACGGGATCGCTTCAATCAACTCGAATGCATCCGCGATCCAGTCGGGTTCCGGCGCAAGCGTTGCCGTAAGCACGGGATTTGACGATGAAGACGAATCCGGGAGCGACACCGCGACAGCTTCGTCCGACGCGTTCGTGGTGGAATCCGGTGTTGTTGATGAGCCGCCCGCTGAACCTGCGGTGTCCGACGAACCGCTCGTCCTTCACGGAACGGCCGCCGACGATGAATTGACCGGCGGGTCCGCTGCCGATGAGCTTTACGGCGGGAGCGGCGATGACACGCTGTACGGTGGTGACGGGGACGACCGGCTCCTGGGCGAATGGCATGACGACGCCATGTACGGCGAAGGGGGCAACGACTATCTGTTCGGCAGTTACGGCAACGACAGGCAGTGGGGCGGCGACGGCAACGACGAGGTCCGCGGCGGCTACGGCAATGACAGCCTGTACGGTGGCGCGGGGGATGATTTCGTTCAGGGCTACAACGGCCACGATACGCTGTCGGGGGGTGCGGGAAACGACACGCTGGATGGCGGATCCGGAAACGACACATTTGTCGTTGATTCACAATCCGGGGCGGGCGACGACGTCATAATCGATACCGACGGTTCCGAAACCCTTCAATTCGACGGTCTCGATCCGTTTGCCGAGATCTGGCAGGTGGCCCGTCAGGGCGACAGTCTCGTCTTCGACTACGAAGACGGCGGTTCGCTTACCATCAGCGATTTCTATGGCGTCGGCGCCATAGAAAAAGCCACCTACGACGGTCAATCCTATTTGCTGAACGGCGACGCCTCGAGCCCGATCAGTTTTGCCGATTTCATGGCGGGCAATCCGGATCGGTATGTGGAGGGAACCGAGGACGCCGACGTGCTGAGCGGTGCGGCGGGCGATGATTTCGTTCATGGGTTGGCAGGCGATGACGATCTCAGTGGAATGGACGGGGCTGACACCGTGTATGCCGGGTCAGGGGACGACGTGGCCGACGGCGGCAGTGGCGCGGATGTTCTTTACGGCGGGTTCGGCGACGATACCCTTCGCGGCGGCGAAGGCGATGATCGGCTGCTGGGCGAACACAACAACGATTTTCTGTATGGCGACGGCGGCGACGACTACCTGTTCGGCAGTTTCGGAAACGACAGTCAATGGGGCGGCGAGGGCCAGGATAATGTTCGTGGCGGTTATGGCAACGACACGCTCTATGGCGACGCCGGGGCCGATATCGTCGACGGTTTCAGCGGCAATGACACCCTTGACGGCGGCACCGGGGCCGACACGCTCAGCGGCGGAACGGGGCGCGATACGTTCGTCATGAAACGTGGCTACGGGTCCGACGTTGTATCGGATTTCGCGACGCTTAGCGCCGGGGCGATCTACGCCGACAAAATCGACATCTCGGATTTCGGCTTCGCCGGTTTCGACGACCTTGTGAAAGAGGACACCGCCGAAGGCGACACCCTGCTTCATCTCGAAGGCGGCGATCAGCTTCGCCTCGTTGGCGTCGCTTCCGAAGACCTGCAGGACGCCGATTTCCTTTTTTGACGGAGAAGCACAGCCATGACCCAACCTGTTCAATCGCGCGTATTGAAAAGCGTCATGAAATCCTGTGGCCGGGCGATGGTCTCGGTCGGTGTGTTCAGTCTCTTCGTCAATCTGCTGGTCCTGACCATCCCGCTGTTCATGATCCAGGTGTTCGACCGCGTGCTGGTCAGCCGCAGCGATGACACCTTGATCGTTCTTTCCGTCGCTGCGCTCATGGCGCTCGGCGTCATGGCCATGCTGGAACTTGTTCGTTCGCGCCTTCTGGTGCGAATCGGATCGTGGTTGAACGAGCGACTCGGCCCGGCCCTGATGCGCGCCTTGTGCGATCCCTCGGTGCGGGGCGGCTCGCGTAAAGCCCGCCTGCACCACGACCTTTCCCAGGTTCAGGGGTTTCTGACCGGCGCGTCGGTTCTGGCGATTTTGGATGCGCCGTGGATTCCCGTGTTTTTGTGCGTGATCTTTCTGCTTCATCCGGCATTGGGATGGATCGGCGTCGTCGGCGCAATGGTGCTTTTGGGGCTCGCCTTCGCCAATCAGTTTCTCGCGCGAAAACCCTTGAAAGCGGCGGGCAAGGCGCAATCGGAAGGGTTGGTGTTTGCCGAGGTAGCGGCCCGCCAGGCCGAAACCCTCAGCGCTTTGGGAATGCGCGATGCCCTGGCCCGGCGTTGGTCGAATTTTGATGCGCTGGCCCGTGGCGGCTTCGATACCGCCGGTGACCGGGCGGGCACGTTAATGGCCCTCAGCCGGTTTTCGCGGCTGGCCCTTCAGGTGATTATTCTGTCGGTTGCCGCGGGGCTGGTGATATCGCAGGAAATATCGGCGGGTGCGATGATCGCAGCGGCCATCATTCTCTCGCGTGCACTGGCTCCGGTCGAGCGCGCCATCGACGTCTGGCGCGGGCTCAATGCCACGCGCGACGCCCTGCAACGTCTGGCTTCCGCCCTGATGGACGAACGGGAAGACGGCCAGAAAGACGGCTTGTCCATGCCTTTGCCGCAACCCAGAGCCCTTGTCCATATTCAGGGCGTGTCGGCGCGCGCGCCGGGTTTGGCCGAGCCTTTGTTCATGGGGGTCTCCTTCAAGGTTCGCCCCGGTGAACTGGTGGGTATTACCGGTCCCATGGGCGCCGGTAAATCGACCCTGGCCCGGATGCTGGTCGGTGTGCGCAAGCCCGATCAGGGACATGTGCGTCTGGGCAGCATCAATGTTTTCGCCTGGGATGGCGACGACCTTGGTCCCCATGTGGGGTATTTGCCGCAAACCAATGAGCTGCTGCCCGGAACCGTTGGTGAAAATATTGCGCGCTTTTCCGACGCTTCGCCCGACGCGGTAATCGAGGCGGCGCGGGAAGCCGGTATTCACGACATCATCCTGGCCCTTGCCAAGGGTTACGACACGCGGGTGGGGCCCGACGGCGATCCGCTTGCCGGTGGCCTCGTTCAACGCATTGGGTTGGCCCGGGCGCTGTTCGGAAATCCGCGTCTGGTGGTCCTGGACGAACCCTACAGCAATCTTGATTCGGACGGTATCGCCGCCCTGATCGAGGCGTTGGAGAATTTGAAGGCGCGCGGCGCGGCCACCGTTATCGTGTCGCACCGGCCCAGCATTCTGGCCCAAGCCGACGCCGTTCTTATCTTGGCCGATGGGCGCGCTCGCCTCGCGCGCTCGCGAAACGAAAGTCAACTGAAACTGTTGAGTGGCGGCGCGGAAAAGCTGCCTCTTGCCATTGAAGACAAGCCGGTGAAACGGATTTCCCGGCGTGGGGGGAGAAAATGATGGAAGGCACGATTTCCTTGGCAGCGCGGCTACGCCGCTGGCGACTGGTGGGCTGGGTGGTTATCGGCCTTTTTGTGGGAGGGGGGCTGGCCTGGGCCTCGGTCACGCGCCTCGATTCGGCGGCGGTCGCTCACGGTGTCGTCGGCACCGAAAGCAACCGCAAATCGGTCGCTCATCTGGAAGGGGGCATCGTCGCCGATATTCTGGTGATGGAAGGCGAGACCGTTAGCGCCGGAGAACCCCTGATCGTTATGGACGACACCCATGCGCGGGCGACGTTGGCTCTTCTTCAGGGGCGCTATGATGCCGCCATGGCCAGGGAAGCCAGGCTTCAGGCCGAGCGCGACGGCGAGGCTGCCGTGACGTTTCCGCAAGAACTTCTCCAGCGTGCCCGGGACCCCGAGGTTGCCAAGCTGCTGACTGGTGAAAAGAACGCCCTGCGCAGCCGTCAGGCCAACATCGCCAACCAGAGGTCCATATTTCGCGAACGCATCGCCAAGCAGAAAACCGAGATCGGCGGACTGAGAGCCCAGCTGTCGGCCGCGAACCAGCGGCGTAAGCTGCTGGCCGAGGAGTTGGCCATGATGGAGCCGTTGTTCAGCAAAGGGTTGGTGGCCAAGAACCGGGTTCTTTCCATCAAGCGCAAGATGGCCGAAACCGATGGTGATATGGGCGATCTGCGGGCGCGTATCGCGCAAGCCGGTGAAAGCATCTCGGAAATTCAAATGCAGCTGGCGCTGCCGGGTGAACGGCGGCTTAACGAGGTGAACGAGCACTATCAGCGAACCCGTGAACGCATTGCCGAACTGCGCGAGAAAATCCGCGCCGCCAAGGACGTGATGGGACGAACCGTCGTGCGTGCCCCCATCGACGGGTTCGTTGTCGGTTTGCAGGCGCATACCCCCGGCGGCGTGGTGCAGCCCGGCGAGCGGCTGTTGGATCTGGTTCCCGAGAAAGACCGGGTGGTGATCGATTTGCGCATCGACCCCAAGGACATCGACGCGGTGTACCGTGACATGCCTGCGCAGGTTCGCCTGAGCGCCTTCAACATGCGAACGACGCCGTTGCTTAAAGGGAAGGTAAGCACGATTTCGGCAGATCGCACGGTGGACCCGCGAAGCGGCGCCGCCTACTTCAAGGGGCGCGTGCTGCCTGAACTGGATGAGCCGGGCTTCGACGCCTCGCGCCTGACCTCGGGCATGCAGGCGGAAGTGTTCCTGGTGACTGCCGAACGAACGGTGCTGGATTTTGTGATCGAACCGGTGATGCGCAGTTTTGCCCGCGCGGGCCGCGAATTTTAATTTCCGATCTAAATTCGGGCGTCTTTTGCCGTTAATAATGGCCGCAGGCTTACATTGAACAATGGCGTCGCCAAGCCGATAACAGCGTCGTCGGCATTCGAGTCCTCTATTTCCAAGGTTACGCGGCCATCGGCATATTCGGGCATTCGTGTAAAGAATGAGCGCACGCGCTCCGCCATCCCGGGACTGTGCGGAAAACACCCGGACAACACAATCTTGTCGGGGAAGAAGGCCTTGAACATGTTGTAAAGTGACAGCGTGAACAGGCGGGTGCCCCGTTCCACGCGTGTCAGGCCGGAAATATCGTGGGAGCGCATGAACTTTTCCACGGCACCGGGTTGATCGGGGATTTCGGGGAAATTCGCGCGAATTTCCGGCTGCAGCGCCCATAAAGCGGCATGGGCCTCAAGGCAACCCATTTGACCGCACAGGCATTTTTGACGGCTTTCCGGGTCGACCAGCCAATGTCCCAGATCGCCAAAACCGCCGATGGCCGAAGACAGTACAACGCCATTCTGCGCAAACGCTGAACTGATGCCATAGCCCCAGACAACGTGGAGCACGCTTTGTGTTTGTTCGTCCGGGTGCCGTTGCATGCGTGCGCGAAGTTCGGCCTGACGTTTGCGCTCGATATGGATCTCCAGCCCGGTTCTTTCGGCCAGCCAATGGAAGTCCAATCCTGAAATGCGGGGCCAACGCGCCGCCGAAATCCACCTGAGCCCATTTTCATCGACGATTCCCGGCAGTGCGATACCGATCCCCGAAATTTTGCTTTCGTCGGGGCATTGCGAAAGAAGGTCGTCGACGATGCCGTCAAATGCTTCGGCGATGATTTCTCGTTCGGCGTCTTCCTCATTTACCGTGGTCGAGGATTGGGCCATCTCCTGTCCGTCGATATCGACGAGAACGCCGCGGATCGTCCGCGCGAGGATTTCTAGGGTGATGGTCGCGATTCGTTGCGGCAGATGGTTCAGGCTGACCTCGGGACGCCCCTTTCCGGTGGCCGGAACCTTTTGTCCCTCAACGACCAGGCCGTCGGTTATCAGTTCGCCGACCATGGCCGAAACGGTGGCCGGGCGCAGCCCCAATTTCTGGTTCAAGGTTCGGCGCGTATGGGGCGCTTCCCCATTACCATCGCCGATGGCAAAAAAGATACGAGCCTTGGCAATATCGGTGCGCCGGGCCGCGCCGTCCGAGAAAATATCGTCGATATTAAACTGAATGCTCATGGCGTTTTTTTCATCTAACCATTTATTTCCGGCGAACGTAAAAAAATGCTTGCGTAGTCCGATCTGCCGGTGTTATTATTTCCGCCAATCGTAAATATGTCCATCAAAGAATTTAATACAGAGACATTGCCGGGTTGGGTTTGGGGAGAAGAGCCAGCGTCATGTCATTAAATTGGGAACCATTGAGCCGCGAGAATTTCGCAAATTTCGGCGACGTGATTGAAGTCGGCGCCGGAACGCGGGTATTGATTAACGACGGAACGACCGTGCGCCACGACGATCTGGCGAATGTCGACGTCGCACAGGACGGCGGTCGTCCGGTGGTCAGCATTTTCGAGAGCAGCCCCTTCGACTTTCCTCTGCAAATCACCATGCTGGAACGCCACCCCAAGGGAAGTCAGGCGTTCATTCCGCTGGATGATCATCCCTATTTCGTCGTCGTCGCTCCGAGGGGCGAAAGTGTCAGCCCCGAGGATATGAAGATCTTTCTCGCCACCGGGAAACAAGGTGTTAATTACCCGAAGGGAATTTGGCATCACCCGGTCATCGTCATGAACCCCATGAACTTTCTGGTGATCGACCGCAGCGAGGCCGAAACCAATTGCGATCTTTTTCATTTTCCGAAATCCGGCGACCCGTTGGTCCTGGAACGTCCCTAGTTCGATATAAAGGAGAGACAAGTGCCGTATCCCAAAGGGTTTCTTGAAAGCCGCGCCGTCATCAAGCCCGGTATCTATACCGTGATTCCGCCGGAAGGCAGGGTCATCAACTCCATTCCCGGTTTCGAGGGATGCCGCCTGACGATCATCGCTTCGCCCAAACACGGCGCCAGCTTCGTGCAGTACATGGGTACGGTCGAGCCGGGCGGGAAAACGACGACCCCGTTCGTCGACGCTCCGGGCGTCGAATCGTTCCTTTTTGTCATGGACGGCGACGGCGAACTTCGGGTTTCCGTCGGGGGACAAACGGAAAACCTGAAGGCTGGCGGGTATGCTTTTGCGCCGCCGGATGACGGAATCGAATTTGAAAACACCTCGAAGGCGCCGGTCCGCGTTCTTCTTTACAAGCAGCGCTTCGTTCCGTTGGGCGACCTGAAACCCTGGATCGTGTTTGGCGACATCAACAAGATCGATGAGAACATTTACGACAGCATGGAAAATGTTTTCCTGCGTGATTTGTTGCCCAACGATCTTGCCTTTGACATGAACATGCACACCCTGAAATTCCTGCCCGACGGCTGCCATCCGTTCGTGGAAACCCACGTTCAGGAACACGGCGCCTATGTGCTGGGCGGGCAGGGAATATATCTGCTGGGCGAAGACTGGCTGCAGTTGAAGAAGGAAGACTTCGTCTGGTTCGGTCCCTTTACCCAGCAGGGCACCTACACCACGGGGCGCGAGCCGTTCTGGTACATCTACAGCAAGGATATGAACCGGGACGCCGAGATTTAGTTGCCCGGAATTGATAGCCGTTGGAATAGAAGGAAAAGAGTTATGGCTTTGACCGCAGGTTTTGGTCCCCGTGATATTTGCAAACAGATCGAACGTACCGGTATTAAGGGCCGGAACCTGATCTTCATTGATGATTATTCGCAAGAAGAATTGGCGAACATCTTCAAAACCGCCGAGATGCTGGAGCCCTATTACCGCAACCGCATTCCGCTCTTGGAAGGCAAGGTTCTGTGCACCCAGTTCTTCCAGCCCAGCACCCGCACGCGGTTCAGCCACGAAACGGCGATGTTCCGCCTGGGCGGCAACGTCATCACCGAATCGAACCCGCTGGTAAGTTCGTCGGCGGCGAAAGGTGAGTCCCTGTCTGACGCGCTGATTGTCACGTCGGAATATGCCGACGTCATCGTGTTGCGCCATCCCGACGACGCCGTTGCCGATGAAGTCGCTGCGCTGGCCGGCAAGACCGTTCCGATCATCAGCGGCGGTTATGGCAACGTCACCCATCCGACCCAGGGCCTGCTCGACATGTACACGGCCTACCGCGCATTCGGCGGCGATTTCACTAAAATGACAGTGATGATCGCCACGCCGGATCTGTCGCGGGCGCGTTCGGGGCAGTCCTTCGGCCTTGGTCTGGCCCGCATGGGCGCCAAGATCATCTATGCCGGCACCACGGGCCTGGAAACGCCCGACGTGATCCGCGACAAGCTGAAAGCCATGAACGCCAACTTCACCGAGGTCAACGATCTGACCATCGCCCAGCACGAAGAAATGATCGCCGATGAAGGCGTCGATTACGTGTACCTGCCGGGCTGCTCGGTCAAGAAGGGCGATCCGGGACGCGACGAGTTCCTGAAAAAGATGGCCGAGTTCTACTTCACTCTGGACGGTCTTCAGAAGATCGAGAAGAAAACCGGCAAGGTCGTCGGCATCACCCATTCGTTGCCGCGCAATGCAGGCGAGTTCGACTTCGCCATCGATGAAAGCCAGCATCAGCTGTACTTCAAGTCGATCGGTTTCTCGGTCGCGTTGCGTATGTCGCTGTTGGCCAACATCTGCGGCGCCTAGGGCAATCCGATGGCGAACAAGCCGAAAATCCACGTCATTGGCACCGGAGGCACGATCTCCGGTGCCGGTGATACGGCGACCGCGGGGGCTTATAAGTCGGGCAGCGTCGATGCCGCCCAACTGATAGCGGCGGTTGACGGTCTGGACGCGTTGGCTGATGTCAGCGCCGAGACCATGTTCGCAACGGGCTCCGAAAATCTGGGTCCGGTCCAGTGGCGCGAGTTGGCGCGCAGGATCGAGGAATTGACGGCGTCGGACGACGTGGATGGCGTTGTCGTTACCCACGGAACCGATACCCTTGAGGAAGCTGCGTTTTTCCTCGATCTGGTGTGTCGTCCGAAGAAACCGGTGGCGTTGACCGCCGCCATGCGTCCGGCCACGGCGCTTAGCGCCGATGGTCCCGCAAATCTATTTCAAGCAGCCCTAAGTGTTACCTCCCCACTTTTCCAGGGCGACGGTGTCGTTGTGGTCATGAATGGCCAGGTCATCGCTGGATGGCAGGCGATCAAGACCGACTCCGTCGCCCTGGAGTCTTTTTGCTCCTATCCCGGCGGGCCGGTGGGGCGTGTGGTTGGTGAAAAAACAGTGGTTGTCGGCGGACATAAGGCGTCGCCCCTTGCTGGAAGGTTCCACGGCATTTTGGATGCCGATGACGATCTGCCGGTTGTGGATATTGTCGCGTTGCGGGGCGGCTGTGGCGACCGTCCGCTTTCAAACGCGAATACAAGCGATTGCAAGGGGCTGGTGATTGCCGGTTTCGGGGCGGGAACGATGCCCGAACCCCTTGCCGCCAAGGCTATCGAAACGGCCGGTTCGGGAACCGTGGTTGTCGTTTCCTCGCGGGTGGGACGGGTTATGGTTTCGTCTCATTCGACGACGACCGACGCCAAGGACGGGATTATCCCGTCCGGTTTCCTCAATTCCCAAAAATCAGCGGTTCTTTTGTCTCTGGCGTTGATGACGGGCCTCGATGGCTCGGAAATCGCCGGAATGTTTGAGCATTTTTCAGGCTGATCTCGATAAGGAGTATTTGTCGTGGCCGCAAAACGTGAAATTCCCAAGCGCATTATCATCGCTATCGGCGGAAATGCGATCCACCCGGCGGGCATCAAGGGCACGTCGGAAGAGCAGGTGTCGATCGCCGGAGATACGGCGCGTGCCTTGCTGCCGTTGCTGGAGCTGGACAACGAGCTGATTGTCACTCACGGAAACGGTCCGGGCGTCGGCAAGGTGCTGATGCGTCAGGCGCTGGCGCGTGACAAGGTCGTTCCCATGTCGTTGGATATCTGCGTCGCCAATACTCAGGGCGCCACGGCGTATCTTCTGGTTCAGGCGTTTGAGAACGCGCTGCGCGAGATCGGAAATCCGCGCCACGTGGTTGGCCTGGTGACCCAGGTTGAGGTCGATCCTAACGATCCCGGCTTCACCAATCCGACCAAGCCGGTTGGCTATTTCTACACTGAAGAAGACGCCAAGGGCCTTGCCGAACAGATGGGATGGACCATGCGTGAAGATGCCGGTCGCGGTTGGCGCATGGTCGTCGCCTCGCCTGTACCGACACATGTTTGCGACATTTCGCTTGTCGAGGCCTTGGCCAGTCGCGGTACCGTGGTGATTGCCGGCGGCGGCGGCGGGGTACCGGTTGTGCGCGACTCGCGCGGTGTTCGCCATGGCGTCGAAGCCGTAATCGACAAGGATCTGACGACAGCCCACATGGCCAAGATATTGGGCGTCGAGGATATCATGATTTTGACGGCTGTCTCGAAAGTGGCGATCAATTTCGGCAAGCCCGACCAGCGCGAGCTGGACGAGATCACCGTTTCCGAGGCCCGCGAATACCTGGACGCCGGTCATTTCCCGGCGGGAAGTATGGGCCCGAAGATCGAGGCCGCAATCCGCTTTATCGAAGGCGGCGGAAAGCGTGCTGTTATCGGCCACCTCGACGAAGCTCTTCCCGCATTGCGCGGCGAAACCGGCACCCATATCGTGCCCGACGCGTAGTCGATAATGGGGGGACGCGGATGATTTCCGCCCCTATAATTGTGCTCTTGGCCACTTTGAAATGGTCTGAACCATCCAAACATATCTTTTCTGGAAAACTGCAGGAAAATGGCTATGAAAAAACACGCCGATTCCGCTCACGCGATAAGTATGAAGGTCAACTGGATCATTGAGCGCATCTGCGTATCTTTGATGGTCCTGCTGGTTTTCGATGTCTGGCTGGGCATCATGGCTCGTTATGCGTTGCCGTGGCAGTTGACGTTCACCGAGGAACTGGCCCGCTATTTGATGATCTGGATGGCGCTGCTGGCGGTTTCCAGTGGCATTGCGCACCGCGAGCATATCGGCGTCGAGTTCGTTTTCACGCGTTTCCCGCGCCCCATGCAGCGTTGGCTGGCCCTGATGTTTGACCTGATCGCCTTCGCCTTCTTTGCCTTTATCTTTATTTACGGCATCGATTTCGTCGAGCGTGGGTTCGGTCGTTTCACCATGATTTTCGGGGTTCCCAAGGGCTACCCCTACATCGGTGTGCCGCTGGCGGCCGGCTTCGCCTGCATCCAGCTGGCCCTGGTTGCCGTGCGCGACTTTATCCATTTCTCGCATTCTTCAAGCGTTGGTGAGGAGGCCTGATATGGTTTTCGTAGCAGTTACGTTTTTCGGTCTTCTCACCATCGGCATGCCGGTCGGTTTTGTGTTGGGTGTCGCGGGCGTCGTTGGCATCTTCGACATGGGCGGCGGACGTTTTCTGGCCATGGTTCCGGATCGCTTCTTCGCCGGACTTGATCTGTTCCCGTTCCTTGCCATGCCGTTCTTTATTCTGGCTGGCGAGATCATGAACCGGTCGGGCATCACCACCAATCTGGTGAAGCTGGCAGACGCTCTGGTTGGTTGGCTGCGCGGTGGCATGGCCCATTCCAACATGGTCGCGTCCGTGTTGTTTGCTGGCATTACCGGTTCGGCCACCGCCGACACGGCGGCCTTCGGCAACACCTTGGTTCCGGCCATGGTGAAAAACGGATATTCGCGGCCCATGGCCTGCGCCGTTACCGTGGCGGGTTCCATCATCGGCCCGACCATTCCGCCCTCGACCCTGGCCGTCATCTACGGCTCGATCATGGGCGTGTCCATCGCCGGTTTGTTTGCCGCAGGCATCCTTCCCGGATTGCTGATCTGCGGCGTCTGCATGGCGCTGATTGCGATCAACGGGAAGCGCTGGAATTTCCCGGAAGCGGATCAGAAATTCAGCGTCAAAAGAGTCGGCATCGCCTTTAAGGAAAGCTTTCTGGCGGCGATCCTTCCGGTCTTTATCATCGGTTCGATCCTGTTCGGGTTTGCCACGCCGACAGAGGCCGCAGCCATTGCGGTGGCCTACGCCCTGGTTGTAGGCGGTATCATTTACCGGGGGCTGACCTGGACCGACATGTACGAGATGCTGGTTCGCACGACGCGCATTACCGGCATCATTTTCGTCATCATCGCATCGGCCACCATTTTGGGCTGGTGGATGACCTTTAACCAAATTCCGCAGGCCATTGCGTCGGGGTTCCTGGCTGTTTCCAGCAATCCCAAGGTGATCATCGGCATGATCTTGATTCTGTTGTTGTTCATCGGTCTGTTCATGGACATCAATGCCACGCTGATCATTTTGGCGCCCGTGCTGGCGCCGTTGACGGTGACCATCGGCATGAACCCGGTTCACGCCGGTATCGTATTTATTCTGTGCTTGAACATCTCTTTGATGACGCCGCCGGTGGGGGCTTGCCTGTTTGTCCTTGCGTCTGTAACAGGCGAAAAAATCGAAGAGATAACCAAGGCCCTGTGGCCGTTCATTCTGGCAGAATTTCTGGTTCTCATCCTGGTCGCGTACTGGGAGGGGATGACCCTGGCCATTCCGAAATTCTTCGGGTTCTATTAGGTGGCTTGGGTTCTGTGCGAGAGGGGTCCCATAGTGGGACAATGAGGGAAACATAGGAGAGGTACTAATGAAGACGTTTAAAATATTGGCTGCCACTACGGCAGTCGCCGCCCTGATGTCGGCATCCGCCTTCGCTGCGGACATTACCATGCGCATCGGCCACCTAAATCCGGCCGATCCGCTGGAATCCCATTCGGGAACCATGACCACGATCTTCAAATCGCTGGTCGAAACCAACTCTAACGGCGCCATCGAAGTCCAGCTTTTCCCCAACGGCCAGTTGGGCAAGGACAACGAAGTGATCCAGCAGGTTCGTGAGGGTATCGTCGAGTCCACGATTTCTTCGTCGGGCGGCGTTGCCCAGCACTATCCTGTCGTCGGCGTGTTTGATCTTCCGTTCGCCTTCCCGAACATCGGCGTGGCGACCAAGGTCATCCACAAGGACAGCTCGTTCGGCAAGAAGTTTGTTGCCGGTCTCGAAGGCAAAACCGGCCTCAAGGTTCTCGGCCTGATCGACAGTGGCGGGTTCTTCGCGTTCACCAACTCCAAGCGTCCGATCGCCAGTGTGGCCGACATGAAGGGTCTGCGTATCCGCACCATGACCCTGCCGACCCACGAAACCATCATCTCGTCGCTGGGCGGTTCGCCGACCCCGCTGCCGTGGGCCGAAGTTTACACCGCCCTGCAGACCGGCGTTGCAGACGGTCAGATGAACCCCGTTCCGATCATTGGCTTCGCCAAGTTCGACGAGGTCCAGAAGTACCTGTCGCTGACCAACCACGTCATCACTCCGTACGTCTGGACGATAAACAGAGAGTTCTTTGACGGCCTGAGCGCCGAGCACAAAGCCCTCGTGACCTGGGCTGCCGACGTCGCGACCGAAGCCGGCCGCGCCATGTCCCGCGTCATCGAAGCGTCCGACAAGGGCCTGCCGCGTCTCGCCGCGAAGATGGAAGTCAACGCCGTTTCCCCGGCCGAGATCGCCAAATTCGCCGCTGCTTCCCAGCCTGCCGTTCGCAAGCTGATCGAAGAAAAACTCGGCCAGGAAGGCACCGACATGCTCAACGCCATGTTGGCGTCGATCAAGGAAAACATGTAATCCTGATCGCGACCTAGTCAAAATGAGGGGCCGGGCGCTTGCGTCCGGCCCTTTTTTCGTGAGAGAACCCGCCATCATGAAACGCATAAGAACCATTATCGCAAGGGGCCTTCCCTGGCCGGAGCGCGCCGGTCCCTGGCGGGCCGAGGGGCGGGCGACGGCGGCACTTGCGTGGCCGCTGGTCCTGGCCTTTCTCAGCGAAACCGGCATCGCCATGATAGACGTCATGTTCATTGGCCGTCTGGGGCCCGGTTCTCTGGCCGCCGCTGCGTTGGGAACGTCCGCGTTTATTGGCATGTTGCTGGTGACCTTGGGCGTCGTTCTGGCGACAGCGCCTCTGGCCGCCCAGGCCATGGGGGCGCGCAAGCCGCGTCAGGTCCGCCGGGTTATTCGCCAGGGGCTATGGATCGGGATTTTGTTGAGCGTACCGGCAAGCCTTTTATTGATGCGCGCCGAACCGATCATGCTTTTTCTGGATCAGCCCGCCGAAGCTTCGCGCGAAGCTCAATGGTATCTGAACTATTTGGCGTGGGCGTTGCCCGGCGCCGTCTGTTTCATCGTGTTGAGAAATTTCGCCACCGTGCTGGATCGGCCAAAACTGGGCTTGTGGGTCATATTGGCCGCCATTCCGCTTAATGCGGCCCTCGACTACGGGTTGATTTTCGGTGCGTTCGGTCTGCCGCGCATGGAGATCGCGGGCGCGGGTTTGGCCAGTCTGATTTCGCATGTCTTCATGTTCGGCGTCATGCTTTGGATATCGCTCGCCGTTCGGCCGCTCAACCGCTATCAGATTCTGGCCCGGTTCTGGCGGCCCGATTGGGTGGTTTTCGGCAGGATATTCCGCGTCGGCCTGCCCATCTCGGGCATTCTGGCGTTGGAATTTTCCATGTTTCTTGGCTCGGTGGTTATGATGGGATGGATCGGCAGCAACGCACTGGCCGCCCACCAGATCGCCCTGATGCTGGCCTCCTTTACCTTCAAGGTGCCGCTGGGGATAGCACAGGCGGCGACGGTAAGGGTCGGATACGCCGCTGGACGCCGTAACGTTCCCGGTGTTGCCCGTGCGGGCTGGACAGCTTTGGTCATGGGCGTCGTCTTCATGGTGGCGGCCAGCATCGTCATGTGGACCTGGCCTGAGGCGATGGTCGCCATTTTCCTCGATACCTCCGATCCGGCCAATGGCTCGGTGGTCGCGCTGGCCGCCTCGCTGATCCTCGTCGCCGCCGTTTTTCAGGTGGGCGACGGCGCGCAAACCATCGGCAGCGGCGTGCTGCGCGGCCTCAGCGATACCACGGTCCCCCTGACCTTCGCCGTCTTCGGTTTCTGGGGCCTGGGACTAAGCGCGGGCTACCTTCTGGGCTTCAAAGCGGATCTCGGGGCGGTGGGCATCTGGATGGGTATGGCGATCGGCCTGATAACCGTCGCCGCCTTCCATGCCGGGCGTTTTCGTTACTTGGTCGGAAAGGGGTATTTGCCCGATGTTGTGGGGGATTGAAATCCACGACAACGGCGGTGCAATTTTGGTACGATGACCAAGGGAGGAGCAAACATGAAACGCATCATTCTCACGGTCGTATTTCTACTATTCTTCGCAATTCCGGCACATGCAGGGTTCGATGACGGAATGGACGCTTACCGGCTTGGTAACTTTGATAAGGCATTAGACGTGTGGCTGCCCATGGCCCACAGTGGTGATGCCCGCGCGCAATACGGCATCGGAGTGATGTACCAAAAGGGTAAGGGTGTTCGAAAAAACCAGGCGAAGGCGGCGGAGTGGCTGCGCAAAGCGGCCGAGGCGGACAATCCCGCGGCCCAGAACAATCTTGGCGTCTCGTATCGCCGCGGGCTTGGCGTTGAGGTGGATTTCAACGAAGCGTTGAAGTGGTTTCGCAGGGCCGCTGAACAGGGCCATCCACGTGCAGAATACAATCTTGCAATCATGTACAGCGAAGGTCAGGGAACGCCGAAGGACGATGCAAAGGCATACGTGTGGCTGGAATTCGCAGTGAAAGATCTGCCCATCAAGGGACGAAAATCGACCCGGGCGCTCCGTGCAAAGATTGCCAAACGGCTTCCTCCAGACGACCTTAAACGCGCCAAGCGGATGGCCGAGGAATGGGACGCCAAACGCACGGAATGGGGAAAATCCGTGACGCTAATTCCCTGGAAGGATTCGTACCGCGTTGGAAAGACGGATCTCGATGACCAGCACAGGCGGCTTTTCGGCCTCATCAACAGGCTCTACCGGGCATGGATTTATGGTGACGAGATCAACGTCCTTGGGGAAGTTTTTGACAATTTACTGAGCTACACCGTGTATCACTTCAAACATGAAGAGGACCTGCTTTTCAAAAAAAGCGGCGCTCATTTCAGATCGCAAAAGGAACTGCACGCGCACCTCCAGGAGCAGGTTCTTGCATTTCGCGATCGTTACCTCAAGGGCTCCGAGGCGAGTCAATTGACTTCGGAAATGTCCGAATTTCTTAGGAACTGGATGACCGTGCATGTGCTAGACGCAGACATGCAATACAAACGCGTTTTCCGTTAATGCTCCTTTCGTTGCCGCCCGCTTGCGGGTTGGGGCTAGGGAGATTGATCGCGCCATGGGGAAAGCATGACAAGTCGTGAGGACCGTCG
>JABGRG010000010.1:45585-56430 GCA_018648445.1 Rhodospirillales bacterium
CCGTCGAAATCTGCGGATAAACCTGGACCGGCTATCGGGCCGTCTGGAGGAACTGGGGCGCGTCGGGGCGCTTAAAGGGGGGGGCGTTTGCCGCCTGGCCTTGACCGACGAGGATCGGCGCGGGCGCGATTTGGTGGTTGGCTGGATGAAGGAACTTGGGCTTGCTGTAACCGTCGATCGCATTGGCAACGTGGTCGGTGTTCGCCCCGGTACCGGGGACGGACCGCCGGTGGTGGCGGGTTCGCACATCGACACCGTGGCGACCGGCGGCATTTATGACGGGTGTCTGGGCGTTCTGGCCGGGCTGGAAGCCATCGCCGTGTTGAACGAGGCGGAGATCACGACCTGCAGGCCGCTGGCCGTGGCTTTCTTCACCAACGAGGAAGGCGCGCGCTTCGCACCCGACATGATGGGCAGTGCCGTCAGCCAGGGCATTCTTGATCTGGACGAGGTGTTGGCGACCACGGGTATCGACGACACCATTGTGGCCGATGACCTGGCCGCCATCGGCTACGCGGGTGAGGGTCTGGTTGGGGATTTCCGCGCCTACTGCTATTTCGAGCTGCATATCGAGCAAGGGCCAGTGCTCGATCTGGCGGGCGAAACCATTGGCGCGGTCACCGGGGTTCAGGGGATCTACTGGACCGAGTTCAGGATTTCAGGCGTTGCCAATCACGCAGGCACGACACCCATGCAAAACCGTCATGACGCGGGATATGTGGCTGCCCGGATTGCCGTGCAGGCCCGAGAGATTGCCCGGGCAGCGGGGGGCAATCAGGTGGCCAATGCGGGGTTCCTGCGCCTGGGGCCGGGTTTGGTCAACGTGGTGGCTGGTGACGCGACGGTGACCATCGATTTTCGCAATACCGACGTAAAAGCCCTTAAGCGAGCCACTGACGAACTGATCGAGTTTGCCGAGCATACGGCCGCCGAGGAAGGTTGCGAAATTGCCGTTCATCCGCACGTGCGGCTCGATCCCGTGGAGTTCGACGGTGAGATGGTGGCGCTGGTTGAAGACACGGCGCGGGCGCAGGGGCGCTCGGTGCGGCGCATGCATTCGGGAGCCGGGCATGACGCCCAGACGTTTGCTGCCAATTGCCCGGCGGCCATGATCTTCGTTCCCAGCCAAAACGGCATCAGCCACAACGTCACCGAATACACCGCGCCGGAAGATATCCGCGCCGGTGCCGACGTTCTTTTGCAGGCGCTGCTGGAAAAGGCCGGAGAGATTTAGGTTTCGTCATGACAGCCAAGAAACGCGTAGATCAGCTTCTCGTCGAACGTGGTCTGGCCGAAAGCCGGGCGCGCGCCCAGGCGCTGGTCATGGCCGGGCTGGTCTATTCGGAAACACGCAGGCTGGATAAACCGGGCCACCAGATATCGGGCGAAGCGCCGCTTGAGCTAAAGGGTCAGGATCACCCTTGGGTGTCGCGCGGCGGGTTGAAGCTGGACCACGCGCTGACCCATTTCGCTATTCATCCCGAGGGCCTCGTTTGCATGGATGTGGGCGCTTCCACTGGCGGATTTACCGATGTTCTTTTGTCGCGGGGCGCGGGGCGGGTTTATGCGGTCGATGTGGGGCGCGGACAGCTGGCCTGGAAACTGCGCGGTGACGAGCGCGTTGTCGTGCTGGAAAAAACCAACGCCCGGCATTTGACGACCGAGCAGGTTCCCGAACCGCTGGCCATGGTGGTCTGTGACGCAAGCTTCATCGGGCTTGAAAAAGTGCTGCCTGCGCCGCTGGCTTTATGCGCGCCGGGTGCGACGCTGGTGTCCTTGATCAAGCCGCAGTTCGAAGTGGGCAAGGGCCGGGTCGGCAAGGGCGGCGTGGTGCGCGATGTGGCCCTGCACGAGGAAGTCTGCGTCAAGATTTCGGACTGGCTTTCGAGCTTGCCGGGCTGGACCGTTCAGGGAATAACCGAAAGCCCCATCAAAGGCCCCGAAGGCAATATCGAATTCCTGATCGCGGCGCGGCTGGGCGTCGAAACCTAACCCCCGCACTGGCCGCGAAAACGCAACAGATGATCGGCCAGCACCATGGCCAGCATGGCCTCGCCCACGGGCACCGCGCGAATGCCCACGCAGGGGTCGTGGCGGCCCTTGGTGACGACCTCGGTTTCCTCGCCCGATGTGTTGATGGTGCGGCGTGGTGTCAGGATCGAACTGGTCGGCTTGACGGCGAAGCGAACCACGACGTCCTGGCCCGACGAAATGCCGCCCAGGGTTCCGCCCGCATTGTTGGACAGAAAGACCGGCTCGCCGTTCTCGCCAATGGCGATTTCATCGGCGTTTTCGCTGCCCGACAAAACGGCCGCCGCGAACCCTGCGCCGATCTCCACTCCCTTGACGGCGGGGATGCACATCATGCCTTTGGCGATGTCGGCGTCCAGACGGTCAAACACGGGCTCGCCCAGTCCGGCGGGAATGCCCGATGCGCTGAGCTCGATAATGGCGCCGGTGCTGGAGCCTTGCTTGCGAACCCCGTCCAGATAGTTTTCCCACGTTGCCACGCAGGCGGGGTCGGGACTCCAGAAGGGATTGTTAGCGACCTCGTTCCAGTCCCAGTTCTCGGGATCGATGGCGTGGGGGCCGATTTGAACCAGCGCGCCGCGAACCGAAACATCGTCCCCCAGAACCTTGCGCGCAATGGCGCCGGCGGCAACGCGAACCGCCGTTTCCCGTGCGCTGGAACGCCCCCCGCCGCGATAGTCGCGCAGGCCGTATTTTTGGGCGTAGGTGAAATCGGCGTGGCCGGGGCGGAACTTGTCCTTGATGTCGGAATAATCCCTGGACTTTGCGTCCTCGTTGCGAATCAAAAGCCCGATGGGCGTGCCCGTGGTGCGCCCTTCAAAAACGCCGGACAGAATCTCAATGCGGTCGGATTCCTTGCGCTGGCTGGTGTGGCGCGATTGGCCCGTGCGCCGCCGATCCAGATCACGTTGAATGTCGGCTTCATCGATGGCGATACCCGGCGGCACGCCGTCGACCACGCCGCCGATGGCCGGGCCGTGGCTTTCACCGAAGGTGGTGACGCGAAAAAGATCGCCGAAGCTGTTGCCGGGCATGGCGGTATCCTACTCGGGCCTACACGGCCGAAATATCCGGCGCGTCGACGGCCTTCATGCCGACGATATGATAGCCGCTGTCCACATGATGGGTTTCGCCGGTGACGCCGCTGGAAAGATCGCTCAGCAAATAGAGCCCCGCGCCGCCCACGTCTTGAAGCGTGGTGTTGCGCCGCAGCGGTGAATTCAGCTCGTTCCATTTGAGGATATAGCGAAAATCGCCGATGCCCGAGGCAGCCAGCGTCTTCATGGGGCCTGCCGAAAGGCCGTTGACGCGAATGCCGTCCTTGCCCAGATCCTCGGCCAGATAGCGCACGCTGGCTTCCAACGCGGCCTTGGCCACGCCCATGACGTTGTAATTGGGAATGATCTTTTCGGCGCCCAGATACGAAAGTGTAATCAGGCTGCCGCCATCCACCATCAGGGTTGCGGCGCGGTTGCAAATGGCGGTGAACGAATAGCACGAGATGTTCATGGTCGCCGCGAAGTTCTCGGGCGTGGTGTCGATGTAGCGGCCCTTCAGTTCTTCCTTGTCGGAAAAGGCGATGGCGTGAACCAGAAAGTCCAGCTTGCCCCACCTGGCCTCGATCGCCTCGAACACGGCGTCGATGGAGCCCGCGTCGGTGACATCGCACGGAAGGACGATATCGGAGCCCACCGAAGCGGCCAGCGGCGTGACCCGCTTTTGCAACTGCTCGCCCTGATAGGTGAAGGCCAGTTCGGCCCCCTGGGCATGGGCGGCCTGCGCAATCGCCCAGGCAATCGAGCGGTTGTTGGCCACCCCCATGATCAGGCCCTTTTTCCCAGCCATCAACGGTCCGGCATCGATCATGAAATCGTCTCTCCCTGTAGAAAATTCAAAAACACATGGCCGGTCGAAAAACCAGTCGTCCGCGGCATCCTACACCAAAGCGCAAAAAAATAAAAAAAAGGTGAAGTTGGACCCGAAAACCGAAACTGGAATGTCCCCCCGGCGACTTCACTCACCCCCCAAAATGACGATTTTCCGCCCACCGGGAGTCCCGCTACGCCTTTGAAGATACAGGCAAAACCTCGAATTCCACGAAAACACTATCGTCATTCATCGTCATCCGTCGTCAATCATCGTCATTTTGCCGTTTTCTCCTTTGTTTTCAATGCCGTGGGTAGGGGCGTAATGGGTGCTTTTCGGCCCGTTTCCCCGAGGCGGACGAGGCCGTCAAGGGAAATGGAGAGGGACTCTATCATAGAATGGGGTAAATGTCAAGGAAAATAGGATAGAAACCACATTCGGCGGTAACTTAATCCCAATACTGGCCAACAAGCCCGGAGCGGAGCGACTAACTGTGGAGTCTCATAAGGTTGTTCACCTCTGCGCCTGACCGGCTGATGGGTTGTTTTCCTTTGATCCCTAATTAGTGCTCTGTCACTGCAACCGCTGGCACAGCAACCGATAGCGGCAACTCCTTGTCACTGCAGCCCCAAGAACGGAAACCGTGTTCCGTAGTTGCGGAAAGACCCCTGAACTTGTAATTTGTTGCAATATTGCGTCCCGACGCTTTCTTATCAATTCTTGGAACACTTATTGAGAGCGAGTTCTATGCGGATTGGTCGTGTTTGGTCGTTTGGCGGATTGGCTTGCGCTTTGATTGCCGCAGTTGCCCTTGTGGGATGTGGTGAGGACGCCGCGCCGAAGAGAACCTTTACTCTTGGCGTTGTTACGAACAATCCCAATGGGTTGAAAAATATTGTAGGTTTTCAGCAAGAGATGGGCCGGTTGGGGTACATCGAAGGTCGGAACGTCATATACGTTGACGCAAAAAGACACTTGAAGGGCAAAGACTTGGATGCAACCCTTTCCGGGTTCGTGCATGATAAAGTCGATTTGATCTTCACCGCAGGCACGCCGACAGGCGTTGCCGCTTTTCGCATGACGAAAGGCAGTGACATTCCCGTCGTTTTTGGCGTGATTGCTGATCCCATTCGCGCGGGCGTTATGACAGATTTGACCGAGCCCGGCGGCAACATGACGGGGGTGAAACTGAGTCAAAACCAAGCGTTGCGTCTTGAGCTTTTCTTGCAGATTGCGCCCAACATTAAGAAAATGGCGATTCTATATAATCCAAACGATAGCGCCGCAACGAGTTCGGTAGCCCAGATCAAGGGCATTATTAGTGACACTCAGACGGAATTGCTGCTGATCAAATGCCCCGACAACGATGCCGTGACGGCTAGCTTAAAGACCTTGGATGAGCGAGCCGATAGTGTCTTTTTGGTTCCTGACAGCCTTGTCAACAAGCACATCAAGGACATCGTTAAAGTTGCCATTAAGCTAAAAATCCCATTGTCCGGACCAAGCGGGGCACAATTGCGCCAGGGTGCGCTTATGAGTTACGGCATTAGCCACCATGACGTCGGTGCGCAAGCTGCTCGCATTGCGGACCAGGTACTTAAAGGAAGTAATGCCGGCAAAGTTCCTGTGGAAACGGCCCGCTCATATTTAGGCATAAATTTGAAAACTGCGAATGCTATCGGTGTTTCCGTCGCGGACCAGATTATCAGGCAATCGGAAGAAATTATACGGCCGGAAGGGTGAGCAGGCACAATGCCTCGTAACCTCAGAACCCTTCTACTACTGATTTTTGTCGGTCTCGCCATCATTCCCATTGTGTTGCTTAGCGTCGCTTCGAGCAAAATCAGTTTTGTCGCTGTCGACGATCTGGAAAAGGAAAACCTGCGGACGGTAGCCAAGCAAGTCGCGGCACGGGTCGAAGAATTTTTCAATGTGCCGACGCGGGATGCTAACCTTCTCTTCAAGGTCTCCGCGATGACCGAGCAGCCTCGGGAACAACAAAAAGCCATCTTGTTGTCGGTGTTGCTTGGGAACGAGAACTATCAATCCTTATCCCTCTACGACACCGTCACGTCTGCGCAGGTTTTTGTTTCACGGACTGGTGCGCAAGTCGCAATTTCTCCATTGGATACGAAAGAATTGGATCAACACTTAAACGGGATGAGGTTTAGCCAACTGCGGTTTGATGAGGCTATCAACGAGCCACTGATCACAATGAATTTCCCTGTGGCCAACAGTCAGACGGGCAAAACTTCTCATATATTCCAAGCTGATTTGCGTTTCAGATCCATATGGAATTTATTGGCGGGGTTGAATTTACAACACAGCAAGATCGTATATGTAACGGACGCTTCAGGGCATGTCATCGCCCACGCCAATCCAAGCGTTGTTTTGAAAAACATTGATACTGATGTGAACCGCAAAGCCCGGGGGACAGGTCTTTCTGGTCAGGACGTAGTCTTGACCGTCGAAACGATCGTGATTGGTGATGAAAGACTGAATGTATTTGTTGAGCAACCCATAGAAGATGCGGAGAGAACCAACAACAGTATTTTATTTTCCATCGCTATGATTTCTGCGGCTGCATTGATGTTGGCAATTATTTTGATTTTCTATTTCTCGAAGAAAATTATTATCCCAATTGAAAAACTGACTCATTCTGTCGAGTTGGTAAGTCTTGGTGATTTTCCGGAAAAACTCGACACGTCTGGCTTTGGTGAAATTGGCAGACTAGCCAGCGTATTTAACGACATGGTTGAGGCGATACAGGAAGCGAATACCGCTAAACTAGAGTTTCTGTCCACTGTCAGCCACGAACTTCGTACACCCCTAACGTCCACAAGGGGTCGTTGGGCCTGCTGAGTGGAGGCGTCCTTGGAGACTTGCCAGCGAAAGCTCAGGAAATGCTGGCTATTGCTACCAAAAACCTCGACAGACTAAACAACCTTGTGAACGATATATTGGATGTCGAAAAACTTGTTTCCGGCAATATGGCGTTCGATTTTCAATCCGTTGATTTGTTGGCCATTGCGCGAGAGGCCGTAGAAGAAAACCAAGGCTACGCCCAATCGTGCGGCATTGGATTTCGCTTTGCGGAGACCACTTCTCACGTGAATGTGCACGGGGATAGTATGAAACTTGGTCAGGTGATTGCCAACTTGCTGTCAAATGCAGCCAAGTTTTCGGATAAAGGAAAAACCGTCGATGTCTCGCTTGCTGTGGACAACAACATAGCCAAGGTTTCGATCACCGACTATGGACCCGGTATTTCGAAAAACTTTCAAAGAAAATTTTTTCAAAGGTTTGCCCAAGCTGATGCCAGTGACACCCGTCAACAATCGGGGACAGGCCTAGGCTTATACATTTCAAAATCGATTATCGACGGTCATGGTGGTACCATTGGCTATGATACTCAAGAAGGCGTCGGCACAACTTTTTTCTTCACACTCAATGTTCTTGAATGACGGCTTGGGGTCGATAGCGGTCTTCAACGTCATTCTAAAAACTAGTCTGCTTTGCGGGGCGAAGCGGACGCCTCACTCCAAAACGTCTGTTTGCCTCTTGGGGTTTCGGTGACAGGGGTTCGGTGACAGTGCACGGATTACGGTGACAGTGCACTAGTTCGGGATCAAAGGGCCGAGGCCCTTTGCGGATCTGGGCGGAGCCCGGTCTTTCTTTGATAATCGCGTTCAAGCGCCACGCAGGCTGCGCTCCCGCTTGGTCGCATAGTCGCTGCGCTCCGGGCTTGTTGTCGGGCGATGGGGGGTGTGGGAGCGCTTGAGTGTGGCGGGGTTTGCGGCGTAGTTCGAGGGGTTCGGGGCTGTGGGGCATTGACATTCTTACGAATTGTTCTACATAGCGCGCAGACGTGTTGCATTTGTTTAGTGTTGCCTAGATAGCCGAGTTTTCGATTACCTTGGTTATTCCCTGACGGTGTGAACGTTGGAACGGCCTTGCCGCCACGCTGTGTGGGGTGGGGAATCAAGACGCCTGTTAGAGGAAATTATTATGCCTACTGGTACAGTGAAGTGGTTTAACCCGACCAAGGGTTTTGGATTCATCGAGCCCGAAGATGGCGGCAACGACGCTTTCGTTCACATTTCGGCCGTCGAGCGCGCCGGACTGAGCACGCTCAACGAAGGTCAGAAAGTGTCCTATGAAGTCGTGCCGGGACAGAACGGCAAATCTTCTGCCGAGAACCTGTCTGTTCTCTAAATACGACGCGAAGCATCGCCTCCAACTATTGTTGGGGGCGGTCGCCGTCTCATATTGGCGACGCAAATCCGGCGACGAGTCCCTTCGCGGATAGGGGCGGAGCCCGGTCTTTTTCTTCTGTATTGCGTTCAAGCGCCACGCTTCGCTGCGCTCCCGCTTGGTCGCTAGTCGCTGCGCTCCGGGCTTGTTGTCGAGGTTGGGGGGGTGGCCGCTGTTTTTATCCCGCAACCCAATTTAAAACCGCCCGGTCAGGGGGATACGGGGCTATTGTGGTATCCCGTGTCCAGGTTGGACCCAACTCAGATTTGCGTTTCGAAGCCATGAACCAGCGCACCCCCATATCCGGCCAGAATGCCGGGCAGGGTATTCTTTGGATGTTGGTGGCCATGTTGTTGTTCGTAGGAATGGACACCATCGGCAAAGTGTTGGCTCAGACTTACCCCGTTTTCGAGATCGTGTGGGCGCGGTTTTTGTTTCAATTGCTGTTTATGGCGCCGGTGATCTTGTCGGGGCTGCCGAACGTGGTCGTCAGCCAAAGCTACCGGCTTCAGGGCCTGCGGGCGATCATGGTCGTGTTGACCAACATGTCCATGATAACGGCCTTGCGGTTCATTCCCATGACCGAAGTCAGTGCGGTTGCGTCGGCTTCGCCGCTGATCGTGACGGCGCTGTCGGTGGTGTTGTTAGGCGAAAAGGTGGGGCTGCGCCGATGGTTAGGCGTGGTGATCGGATTTGTCGGCGTGCTTATTGTGATTAGGCCCGGCATGGGGCTGGTGCATCCGGCCACGGCCATACCGCTGGCGGCGGCGTTGTTCTACGCCATCAATCAGGTGACGACCCGGCGACTGGGCGCAATCGACAATCCGATGACGACGGTTTTCTATACCGCCCTGATCGGCTTCCTCGCCACCAGCATGACAATTCCGTTCGTGTGGACGATGCCCGAACCCGCGGGTTGGGGGCTTATGGCCAGCATGGGGATGTGCAGTTTCCTGGGCCAATATGCCAGCGTACGGGCTTTCCAGGCGGCACCGGCGGCAACGGTCACGCCGTTTAACTACACCATCTTGTTGTGGGCGACCTTGTCTGGATACATCGTTTTCGACGATTTTCCCGACGGATGGACCCTGCTTGGCGCCCTGGTCATCGTTGGCAGCGGGCTCTACATTTTCAATCGCAGCCGCGTGGCGTCGCGGTGACGGGTAGTTAATAGGGGAGGATGCGGGTTAATTTCCGCTATTTTCAACGGGGCATTGACATTTTGCAGATGTTCTTTACATAATCGCGGGCGTGTCGCATTTGTTTTGTGTTACCTAAAATAACCGGTGTTCCGATTAGCTTGGTTATACCCTAACAGTGTGAACGTTTGTGAAAGCGCGTTGCCGCATGGTGCGGTGCGCGAAGTTACGCCTGTTAGAGGAATTATTTATGCCTACTGGTACCGTTAAATGGTTTAACCCCACCAAGGGTTTCGGATTCATCGAGCCGGAAGACGGCGGCAACGACGCCTTCGTCCACATTTCGGCTGTTGAGCGCGCCGGCCTGAGCACGCTGAACGAAGGGCAGAAGGTCAACTACGAACTTCAGCCCGGACGGAACGGCAAATCCTCTGCCGAAAATCTGTCGGTCGTCGACTAAAGAATTCGTTAGACGCCGCCTCCGGCTTTGGTCAGAGGCGGCGTTTTCCGTTTTAAAGTGGTGAATCGCCGTGCGCGAAATGCGTTTTGGCGTTTTTTTTTGGCTTCCCGAAGCCACGCTGAATCGACCGCCTTCCTCAGGCTGTGTTTATTAAGCCGTCTTCCTCAGGCGGTCCCGCAGCACTTCTTGTATTTTTTGCCCGAACCGCAGGGGCACGGTTCGTTGCGCCCGACCTTGGCCGCCGTTCTGGGCGGTTCCTTGGGGTCCACCTGCCCGTCGGCGCATTTCCACTGGCCGTCCTCGCGCACGAACATGGCCCGTTCGTGATGGATGCGCGCCTGGCCTTCCAATTTGAAATGGGCGACGAATTCAACCGAGCCGGTGTCGTCCCCTTCGCCGCCGCCTTCGGTTGCGCGAATTTCAAGGCGCTGCCAGTCGGCAGCCGCCGCGTCCCGCGCGGTTTCTTCCGGGTCGTATTCGGCCCGCCCGGCGGCGTCCAGCGTCTTGCCCAGATAGTCGACGCTGCCCTGGGTGTAGGCGGTGAAGCGCGCGCGCATCTGCGCTTCGGCGGTTGGTGCGGGCAGGCCCGAAAGAAACGGCGCACAGCAATCGTCAAAAATTCGGCCGGAGCCGCACGGGCAGTTGGTCATGAACTGGGTGTCCTTTGCTAATTGGAAGGCATTTGGCCGCGAATGACGTAGGCCAGTGTTTGTACGACCTGTTCAGGCGTTTCGCAAACGGCGCTCGCCGCCCCGTCCACTTCCTTGAGCGCGTGGGTCAGCGGTGCATCGTGAAGGGAAATCAGGGCCTTGCCCAGCGCGGCGGCGGTTCCGGCGTCGAAGGCCGCGTTCCACTGGCGGTATTTGTCGCCGAAACGCGCAACCACGATATCGGCTTCGCTGATCAGGGTGCGGGTGCGGATGCGGATGGCGTTCATCTTGGCCGCCTTGTGATCGTGCCAGAACTTCTTATCCTCGGCCCCCAGAATGGCGGCGGCGCAATCGTCGCTGTCTTCATGTACGCAAACGGGGCCATCCAGACGCACGGGAAGGTCGGCGTCCGCCACGCCCTGGGCGATGCGTTCGCGCCAATCGG
>JABGRG010000011.1 GCA_018648445.1 Rhodospirillales bacterium
TTCATTGCTGGCTCCGGCGGCGGACGTCATGCGTGACGCTCTGGCCGCGGTGCAAATGAATGCCCCGGTGGTGCCGGTGGTGGCCAACGTAACGGCTGAACCGGCCCAGGACCCCGAGGCAATTCGCGACCTTCTGGTGCGTCAGGTGACGGCCACCGTGCGCTGGCGCGAATGCGTTCTGGCCATGAAGGAACGCGGCGTCGATACGCTGGTTGAAGTCGGCGCGGGCAAGGTGTTGACGGGATTGGCCCGGCGCATTGATCGCGAACTCACCGGCATCGCCGTTGGAACGCCGGAAGGCATCGAAGAACTTGTGAAGACCCTTTGAAGGGAAAATAGCAAATGATGGATTTTACGGGTAAATGCGCGTTGATCACCGGGGCCGCCGGCGGCATTGGCGGGGCCATTGCGCGCCTGCTGCACAGCCAGGGCGCGGTCGTTGCGTTGACCGATATGAACCGCGAAGGCATGGACAAGCTGGCTGCCGAACTGGGCGAGCGCGTTCATGTATTGGAGGCCAACCTGAGCGATCCGGAGGCTCCGGCCGAACTGGTGAAAAAGGCCGTGGAGGCCATGGAGCGCATCGACATTCTGGTCAACAATGCCGGACTGACGCGCGATAACCTGGCCATGCGCATGAAGGACGAGGACTGGCAACTGGTCATTGACGTCAACCTGACGGCGGCGTTCCGGCTGGCGCGGGCCTGCATGCGCCCGATGATGAAGCAGCGTTTCGGGCGCGTTGTCGGCATCGCTTCCATCGTCGGCGTCACCGGCAATGCCGGACAGGTCAATTACGCGGCTTCCAAGGGCGGCATGATCGCCATGTCCAAATCGCTGGCCCAGGAAGTGGCCGCGCGGGGCATCACCGTCAATTGCGTGGCGCCGGGCTTTATTGCCACGCCCATGACCGACGCCCTTTCGGACGAACAAAAAGACCGCCTGATCGCCGGAATTCCCGGCGGGCGTTTGGGAACGTCCGACGACGTGGCTGCATCGGTGGCGTTCCTGGCCAGTGACGAAGCCGCTTATGTCACCGGGCAGACCATCCACGTGAATGGTGGAATGGCGATGATCTAAGGCTTTTTGGGCGCTGGCCAAGGCCCGAAAAGTGTGTTACCAGAGGGCGAAATCGGTGCCCGTTTGGCCGATACGGAGTGTGTGTGAAATTTGTGTTGAATCTGGCGGAAAGCGTCCGGTTCATTTGTTTTGAGCCTAGAAAGAATTAAGGAAATTAACGATGAGTGAAGTTGCTGATCGCGTAAAAAAAATCGTCGTGGAGCATCTCGGCGTGGATGAGTCCAAAGTGTCGGACAATGCCAGCTTCATTGATGATCTCGGCGCCGACAGCCTGGATACCGTTGAGCTTGTGATGGCGTTCGAAGAGGAATTCAACTGCGAAATTCCTGACGACGCGGCTGAGAAAATTCTCACCGTCAAGGACGCTATCGATTTTATCGGGTCCCAGGATTCTTAAATTTCGTTTTGGTCGGAAAGGGGACCCGCCCTCGTAGCTCGAGTGCCGCGGTGATCCCCGTCGCAACGGATCATCAGCCATCATGAAACGTGTCGTTGTCACTGGTATGGGGCTCCTGACATCCTTGGGATGCGGAGTCAAACCCTGTTGGGAACGCCTGATTGCGGGCGGGTCCGGCATTCGGACGATCGAAAGCTTCGATGTCTCGGATATTACCGCGAAAATTGGCGGTCAGGTGCCGGAGGGCGATACCGCCGACGGCTTGTTTCATGCCGATGACTGGCTGGCGCCCAAGGATGCCAGACGGGTCGATACGTTCATCCTGTACGGGATGACGGCGGCGACCCAGGCGGTTGAAGATTCCGGCTGGCAGCCGGAGACGGACGAACAAAAGTGCCGTACCGGCGTGATGATCGGTTCGGGCATCGGCGGCCTTGCCGAAATTGCCAAGGGCGCGGTGACGGTGGATACAAACATTCGCCGCCTCAGCCCGTTTTTCATTCCGGCCAGCCTGATTAATCTTGTTTCGGGCCACGTTTCCATCAAGTACGGCTTCAAGGGACCGAACCACGCGGTGGTGACCGCGTGCTCAACCGGCGCACACGCCATCGGTGACGCCGCCCGTCTGATTATGTGGGACGATGCCGATGTGATGATTGCCGGTGGCGCGGAAGCGGCGATTTGCCGGCTCGGCATGGCCGGGTTCGCCCGCGCCAACGCCCTTTCAACCGGATACAACGATGAACCGGCGCGGGCTTCGCGCCCGTGGGACCGTGACCGTGACGGTTTCGTTATGGGCGACGGCTCAGGCATCGTCGTTCTGGAAGAGCTGGAGCACGCCAAGAAGCGTGGCGCCAAAATTTACGGCGAGATTGTCGGCTACGGCATGTCCGGCGACGCCAACCATATTACGGCCCCTGCCGAAGACGGAAACGGCGCGTTCCGCTCCATGACCGCAGCGGTAAACCGGGCCGGTCTCAACCCCGAAGATATCGATTACGTCAACGCGCACGGCACTTCGACGCCGCTGGGTGACGAAATCGAGTTCGGCGCCGTCAAGCGGCTGTTTGGCGATGCGGCGGGCAAGCTGTCCATGTCATCGACCAAATCTGCCGTCGGCCATTGCCTGGGCGCCGCCGGTGCGGTCGAGGCCATTTTCTCGATCATGGCAATGAACGAAGGCATCGCGCCGCCGACGCTGAACCTCGACAATCCTTCGGACAGTTGCGTTGGCATCGATCTGGTGCCGCACAAGGCCAGGGAGCGGGAAATTCGAGCCATCCTGTCCAACTCGTTCGGGTTTGGTGGCACCAACGCGTCGCTCGTGTTCAAAGCTTTTTCGTAAGGCGCGATGCGCCGGGTCTTCCTTAGTCTCGTTGCGCTACTCGTCCTTTCAGCTATCGCGGCGGGTGGCGTCTACGTTTGGGGTCATGCCCAGTTCACGCGGCCCGGCCCGCTGGCGGCCCCGGTCACAATCGTCATTCCAAAGGGTAAAGGGCTGGCAGCCATTGCCGGGCGTTTAACCGAGGCCGGCGTTGTCGCCAATCCCATCATATTTCGCCTGGGCGCACGCTTGATCAAAGCTGACAAGGGCTTGCAGGCCGGCGAGTACGCGTTCCCGGTGGCGATCAGCATGCGCGAGGTTTTGGAACTCCTGAACAGCGGGAAAACCGTTGTCCGGCGTTTTACCGTCGTCGAGGGAATGACGGCTGCCAAGATCGTAAAACTTCTGACGGCGCTGGACGGATTGAGCGGGGATATCGCGCAGCCTCCGGGCGAGGGGGAACTGCTTCCGGAGACGTATCATTTTTCCTATGGTGATACCCGTAACGATGTCGTCGATAGAATGGCCGGAGCCATGACCCGCACGCTGCGCGAACTTTGGCCCGCCCGCGCACCCGGCCTTCCTTTGAAGAATGAACTCGAGGCGGTGGTTCTGGCTTCAATGATCGAGAAGGAAACGGGGCTGGCGGACGAGCGCGCCCGCGTCGCCGCCGTTTTCGTCAATCGATTGGCCCGGGGCATGCGCCTGCAGTCGGACCCGACGGTCGTTTACGCGTTGACCGAAGGTAAGGGCGATCTGGGCCGAACGCTGACGCGGGCCGATCTGAAAACTCCATCCCCCTACAACACTTACGTGAACAAGGGGCTGCCACCCGCGCCGATCTGCAATCCCGGCCGGGAATCACTGGTCGCGGCGTTGCATCCGGCGAAAACGAAAGAGCTTTACTTCGTTGCCGACGGATCGGGCGGTCACCTTTTCGCCAGCAACCTGGCGCAGCACAACCGCAACGTCGCGCGCTGGCGCAAAATCCGGAAGCAGCAAAAAAAATAGATTAGTCGGGATTCTTGGGCAGCTTGCGAAACAGCGGGTCTGTCCACGAAATTGGCAGCACCTGCATCAGCCAAACGAGAAAATGCATGGGCCAGGGAAAGGCAATGCGCGATTTGTTGCGCTCCAGGCCTCGCCTGATAATCCGCGCCGCCTTATCGGCAGGCATAATAAGGGGCATGGGATATTGGTTGGTGTCGGTCATGGCGCTGACCACGTAGCCCGGACAAATCACGCTAACCCGAATTCCGTTGGCCCACAATTGCCCGCGAAGGCCCTCACCCCAGCTTTTGACGGCGGCCTTGCCGGCGGCGTAGGCGGACGTTCCGGGCAATCCGCGAAAACCGGCGACGGAACTCATGATCGCGATCTGCCCGGCGCGGCGAGCCTGCATGCGCGGGATCGCCGGAAGGACGGTATTGAGAACGCCATCCACATTGACCGCAAAAATTTCACGAACCTTGTCGAACTTCTCGTCCGCCCTTGCCGTTCCCGACGAAATTCCCGCGTTGGCCACCAAAAGATCGATGGGATGGGCGTCGTCGATTTCGCCGATCCAGCTTTCGACGGTTTCGCGCTCGCATATGTCCAGGGTCTTGAGTGTGACCTGCGCGCCCAGGCTCTCGCATTCGCGCCCCACCGCCTGCAATCGTTCCGCATTTCGCCCGGTAAGGGCCAAGAAAACGCCCGGTTGCGCGTACTCTTTGGCCAGCGCCGCCCCGATGCCACTGGACGCCCCGGTGATCAATATGGATTGGTTGGTCATTTTTGCGCACCCGCCGCGTTGCTTTTCCGACTTGCCGTCAAATTGACAGCTTCTCGTCTGCGTAACAAGATGTAGTAGGGGGCGGTGGGCGGACTAGGGAATTTCCCTACGAAAGTGGGGGAAATCCGCACTTACGACACAAACAACGCCCTGCCTACAATTCCTCAGCGTTTGCTCTGTGTGCCACATTGAAGGTTGGTTTTTCAATCCATGAACGATGAACCGAAAGTAGACGATCTACAGGAAGATGCGGATCCCGGTGCCGAGGACGGTTTTACGGCGTCCAAAAAGCCGGGCAAGCTGGCCCGCAATCTCGTAATTTCCTGCGTCGGCACACTGGTCGCGGCGTTGTCCGTATGGCTGGTTATTGCCGCTCCGGAACTGATGAAGCGCTTCGGCCCACCGCCTCCGCCTCCGTTGACGGCCGAGCAACAAATCGAACTAAAGGCCAAGGAAGCCGAGAGAACGGCGAGTTGGCAGAATTATCACTGCAACCTGTTTCATCACTATTATGACGGTACGGAATCCGAAGCGCCGATGAGTGAAATTCTCGGTCTTGGCGTCGGGGCCGATCAAAAAGCAATCGGGGAACGGTGCAAGGAACTCCTGCCCGTTGTTCGTTCGCTTGGCGGCTGGCCGACTGGTCGTCCGCAGCAAGACAACATTGTCGTTTGCGAAGGTTTCAGGTTCCTCCTCAAGGGCGGTCTTCCCTTGGAGATCAGGCCGAGGCGCGAAGGTCTGGCACACAGCGTGGTGCATTTCCGCCTTGGTGGAGACAGATACGAAACTCAGAAAGTCCAGGTCGGACAACCGACCACCGTCGGACCGTTTACGCCTCTCGTTGTTCAGGCCGATGAGCAATGCGTCGTCGTTGCCGTATCGCGTGTGGGCCGGAAGGCCGCTGTGGCGGGGCGTGTCGTCCGCGTCAAAGAAACAACGCCTGAGACGGCGCATTACAACACTGTTCAGTGGTACGGGGGCCGACCCGCCGTGCCGAATTGAAGCGCCACCCCGTCGTACGGTTGCATCAAATTTCTGAAATCATTCATGCCGCAAATAGGTCAAACGCATACGTCGCGGGTTGTTGAACCGCGAGTGCGAGGATATAACGGGGCCTTCCCAATTAAGTGTAGGAGGTCCCTTGGCCGTTTCCTCAATGACCGGGTTTTCACGTGCCCAGGGCCGCAACGACGTAAGCTCGTGGGTCTGGGAGGTAAAAAGCGTCAACGGACGTGGGTTGGATATCCGCTGCCGCATGCCCGGTGGATTGGATCACCTTGATCAGCCCGTTCGGCGGCGCGCGCAGGCGATTTTCAAACGCGGCAGCATTACCTTAAATCTGAATATCGAGAGAACCGGAAAGGAAGTGGCTTACCGGGTCAATCAGGCCGTTTTGGACGAAGTCATCGGCCTGCTGCCGGAAATCCAGGCGCGGATTCCCGGGGCCAGCGCGCCCAGTCTGGATGGTATTTTCGCCCTTCGCGGGGTTATCGAAACGGCGGACGATTCCATCGACGAGGACGATCAGGCGGCTTTCGATGTCGAGATACTGGAAAGTCTGGACGCGGCCTTGCAATCTCTATTGGCGGCTCGCCAATCGGAAGGCGAGCGTCTGGCCGGAATCCTTTCATCGCAGTTGGACGAGGTCGCCGAGCTTTGTGTCGAGGCCGAAGCCCTGACCGCGATGCAGCCCCAAACCATCCGCGAACGCCTGAACCGGCAAATCTCGGCGCTGATCGAGGATACCCCGACTGTTTCCGAGGAGCGGTTGGCGCAGGAGGCGGCGGTGCTGATGACCAAGGCCGATCCGCGCGAGGAACTGGATCGATTGAAAGCCCATCTTGAAGCGGCGCGCGGACTTATGGGCGAAGACAAACCCATAGGCCGACGTTTCGATTTCTTGTGTCAGGAGTTTAACCGCGAAGCCAACACGCTGTGTTCGAAAGCGGCGGACCTGGAATTGAGCCGACGGGGGCTGGCCCTGAAGGCGGTGATCGACCAATTGCGCGAGCAGGTGCAGAACGTTGAATAGCAAAGTAAATGAGGCTGAAAACCTTCCGGTTATGTCCCGGCGCGGACTGATGCTCGTTCTTTCCTCGCCCTCGGGCGCGGGCAAGACGACGATTTCGCGATCACTGCTGGAGCGGGACGAAAATTTGTCGCTTTCCATTTCGGCAACGACGCGCTCGCCGCGGCCGGGCGAGGAAAACGGCAAGGACTATCTGTTCGTTTCCGAGGCGAAATTCCGGCAAATGGTGGATGGCGAAGCGTTTCTGGAACACGCTCACGTTTTTGACCATAGCTACGGCACGCCGAAAGGGGCCGTGGAAGCCGCCTTGAGCGAGGGACGTGACGTTCTGTTCGATGTTGATTGGCAGGGTGCGCAACAGCTAGCCCATAACGCAGGCGACGATCTGGTCAGCGTCTTCATATTGCCACCGTCGCATGACGAACTGGAACGCAGGCTTCATAAACGAGCCCAGGATCCCGACGATGTGGTGCGCCGCCGCATGGACAAGGCCGCTTCCGAAATGAGCCATTGGGAAGCCTACGACTACATCATCGTAAACTCGGATGTGGACGAGAGCGTGGCCAGCGTGCAGGCTATCCTGGCCGCCGAACGCCTGCGCCGGAAACGCCGGCTTGACCTTCCGGCCTTTGTGGCGCGCCTGTGCGATGGGAATTAACTGAAAAAAAAGACCGGGCCAAAAAAGGGCCCGGTGAGTTTAACAGGGAGGCAAATGAACTCTAGGAGAGTAGGGAACGACCTTCAATTCATGATGTAATAATGCCCAAAAGATTTCGTGCAGTCAGTGACTTGGATCACATTTAAATAAAAAGTTATTCAAAGAAAAAAAGATGCTCGGCGGCTGGAGAGTAGTTGATGGATAGCCTTTTCGTAATTGATCCCGGACCGTTTGCGACCATTCAGGATCTCGGGCGCTTCGGTTATCAGTGCTTCGGTGTTTCGGTATCCGGTGCGATGGACGAAAACGCCCTTCGTGTTGCCAATATTCTGGTCGGAAATGGCGAAGGCGAAGCGGCAATCGAGTTTACCCTCGCAGGGGGAAGCTATCGTGTCGAAGCCGACGTTTGCCGGGTGGCCGTGGCAGGCGGCGACTTTCCCGTATCCATCAACGATATTCCGGCCAGCAGTCATGCCTGCCACACATTGGGCCGCGGCGATCGTATCGCTATCGGACATGCCACAACGGGTGCCCGCGGGTATCTGGCGGTCGCCGGGGGCTTCGATCTTCCCGAAGACCTAGGCAGCCGTTCAACCCATATCCGATCCGCTCTGGGCGGACTGAACGGCGAAGGGCTTTCCGCTGGCGCTCGTATTTCATTGCGTGCGCCCGGCGCGCTCGACGGTCCCGACCTGTCGCTTCCTTTCGCCCTTTGGCCTCACGGCGAGGGCTCCATTCGCGTGGTCCTGGGGCCGCAGGATTATTTGTTCACGCAGGCCGGAATCGAGACCCTGCTATCCTCCGAATATAAGGTGTCGCCCAAGTCCGATCGCATGGGATGCCGGTTGGACGGACCGGTCGTAGAACATGCCGGGGACTTCAACATTGTTTCCGACGGTATTGCGCGGGGCAGCATCCAGATCGTCGGAGACGGCCAACCCATCGTCTTGCTCGCCGACCGCCAGACCACCGGCGGCTACGCCAAAATCGCGACCATCATTTCTGCCGATCTACCATTATTCGCGCAACGCAGACCGGGCCAATCGGTACGCTTCGAGGCCATATCCATCACCGAGGCCGAAAATTTGCGTGAAACCATGTTGGACGGCCTGGAACACCTGAGGGAATCAATGGTCGCCACGGGCTCCGCAAACCGCGAAACCGAACACCTCCTGCGCACCAACCTGATCGACGGCGTCGTCGGCGGGGTTTACTGATTTTCCGCGTTGGTCTTCTCAGTCCAAGCTCGGGCGAGGGTGCAGAAGGCGGGGACGTCCAGTTCTTCGGCTCTTGCGGTGGCGGGTATTCCCACTGACGCTGGATCCAGACCGAGGGATTTCAGGCTGCTTCTCAGCATTTTCCGGCGTTGGCCGAAGGCGGCGGCGGTTACCGTTTCCATGGCTTCGAACCTGGCGTGGGCCAGGGGGGCCGGGCGGGGAGTCAGGACAACCACGGCGCTGGTGACCTTGGGCGCGGGCGTGAAAGCCCGGCGGTCGATATTGAAGACGAAGCGGACATCGCACAGCCACTGGGTGATGATCGACAACCGGCCGTAGGCTTTGGTTCGTGGCTTGGCGGTCAGGCGATCGGCCACCTCTTTTTGAAACATCAAAGTCAGGCTGTCGTAGGCTTCGACGCGTTTCAGCCAATTGATCAGCAACGGTGTGGCGACGTTGTAGGGAAGGTTGGCGATGATCCGTCTGGGGGCAGGCGTCAACTGCGTTTCATCTATCGCAAGCGCGTCTCCTTCAACAATATCAAGCCGCCCCGGAAAATGTTCAGCCAGTTCGTTCAGTGCTGCAATGCAGCGCCGATCCTTTTCAATGGCCGTTACGTTTTTGGCGTCCGATTGCAGGATCGCGCGGGTCAATCCGCCGGGGCCGGGGCCGATCTCAATGACGTTGCAATTGGTTAGGTCTCCACCGACCAGGGCGATGCGGCGGCACAAGTTTGAATCGAGAAGGAAATGCTGGCCCAGCGAATGACGGGCGCCGAGTCCGTAACGGGCGATGACTTCGCGAAGCGGCGGCAGATCGGAGGGCATCTAGATATTTGAGGCCCGGCGGCGAGCCATGGCGTACGCGGTTTTTAGGGCCGCGATCAGGCTTCCGGGATTTGCCACTCCATGACCCGCGATATCCAACGCGGTCCCGTGGTCGGGCGACGTTCTGACAAACGGGAGGCCCAGTGTAACGTTCACCCCGCCGTCGAAATCAAGCGCCTTGATCGGTATCAAAGCCTGATCGTGATACATGCAGATGGCGGCGTCGTATGTGGTACGGGCGCGTGGTGTAAACATGGTGTCAGGAGGCAGAGGGCCGAATGCCGTGATGCCATTGGCGCGCATTCTTTCAATTGCCGGGGCGATGATGTCGATTTCCTCGCGGCCCATGGAACCGTCTTCGCCCGCGTGGGGGTTAAGCCCGGCAATTGCCAGTCGCGGGTTGTTGATCGCGAAGTCGCTTTTCAACGCTCTGGCGGTAATTTCCGTGGTGGTTTCGATCATCTCGGCGCTAAGCGTCCTCAAGGCCTCTTCGAGGCTGACGTGAATCGTAACCGGCACGACCCGTAGCCGCGGGCAAAGAAGCATCATGACCGGGGGTGTATCAATTTTCGCCAGCGCGGCCAGATATTCGGTATGTCCGGGATGCTCAAATCCGGCGTCATACAGGCAGGCTTTTTGAATGGGGTTGGTCACGACGGCCGAGGCCTTTCCGTCGTTCACGAACCCGACCGCCCGTTCAATTGACGCGCAAACGCTGGACGCATTGGCGGGGTTCGGCGACCCCGGCGAAACCGGCGCGGCGAGCGGCTGTTCTAGAATCGGCAAGGCGTAGTCAAACTGCCCGGCTGCTTCCTCTGGTGACGATATCGGCGCGATGGGAACACCCAGACCCGTCTCCTCAGAGAGCGCGCGCAGGCGTTCCGGGCTGTCGATGGAAAAAAAGCAAGGAACGCCGGTATCGCGGCGCTTCCAAGCCATCAACGCAGTCTCGCCACCGACCCCCGCGGGCTCGCCCATGGTTAGCGCGAGTGGCGCCATAGCATCGGTTGGGGGGGTATCGAGTTGATCGGTCATAGTCTGATATCTATGAAGGCGGCGCGGCGAAGGTCGCGCATATAGCGTCGTGCCGCCGCGTCGACGCGTTGGGCCGTCAGCATTTTCTCAAGGCGTTCACGCTCGGTCCCGCCAGCCCCACCGTCCGTTCGGCTACATACCATAAGAACGATAATGCCGGTTTCGGTGCGAACAGGTTTGCTGGGTCGGCCCGGTTCCAGTGTTTCAACCGCCAATTTTAGTGGGGCGGGAAGATCAGCGAGTTCGACCGTTCCCAGGCTGCCCGACATTTCGGTGCCCAATTCAGCCCCCAGCTTTTCCATGCCGTCACAATTTTCTGCTCGCGCTGCAAACGAATTTGCGCGGACCATCTCCGCGTCGGTTTTATCGGTTTGCGCGCCTAGCGCAATTGGAAAGAACAGTTGTTGAAGTTCGAGGGTTGCATTCGGGGCCTCAAGACCTTTGGCGATCCTTCTGTCTCGGAGCAAGAGAATGTGGTAGCCGCTCAGGGTGCGGATCGGGCCGAAAAATTGCCCGGTTTTCAACTTTGCTGCAGGCTCCGCCAACTCGCTTTCCAATTCGCCTTGTCGCACCCACCCTAAATCGCCGCCCCTTCGAGCCGACGCGCTTTGCGAAAAATTTCTCGCCAACGCCGAAAATCCGGCTCCCGCCTTCAGCTGTTGCACAATTCGGCTTGCTATCTGCCGGACTTCCTTTTCGTTTTCGGGGGTGTCCACACGCAGAAATATTTCGTAAAGAAAAAGCTCAGGGGCGCCCGCCGCTGCCTCGATGCGGGTCATCGCCTCATCCACATCTTCGGCGCTGACTTGAACCTGTGGTCGAATGCGCCGACCGACCACCTTGACCCAAGCTATTTCGGGTTCAATCTTGGCGATCAGCGCCATCTTGTCGATCCCTTGCGCGGCAAGGTAGGAATCAAGCATTCCCTTTTTCAATTTATTTTGCCGTTCGATGCCGACAAATGCTTGCTCGAGGTCGGCGTCGGTCACACGAACGCCAAGCCGTTTGGCCTCTTGCAGTTGGAGTGTCTCATCAATCAATTGCCGCAAGATTTGCGGCGCAAGTCGACGTAAGGTTTCCGGCTGTTTTCGTGCTTTCGTTCCGGCCGTAACGAATGAAAGTCGGGAATTGAGGTCGTATACCGATATCACTTCGTCATTGACGACCGCCGCAATTTTATCGAATTGCTGCGCGAAAGCCGCGCCAGCAGACAGGGCTAGGCCCAACGACATGGCAAAAACCAGAGTTCTTCTCATAAAATACCGCATATACAAAATAGACTCTCTCCCGACCGTGGGTCGATTACAGGGCCTGCGTCGAAACCTCGCCAAGCGTTTTGAGATTTAGTCGGAAAAATATGGTGTCGGTGGGTTCGATGTCGCGGTCACTGAAAAAAGACCGTCCCCATGTCGTGTTAAACACCAGACATTCGTCCTCATAGGTGAAATTGAGACCATAGGATCGAACTTCGCTTTCTGCGACGTCGTAGACGAAGGACCCGCCGGACCGCCAAAATCGACTTAGTTTCGCCGCAACGGAAGAGCGAAACTCCTCGCGCGATGTCGAAAATTCACTATCGGGTTGGCGATCAAAGAAGACGTAGTTGGTGCTCAAGCGCAGAGCATCAGGACCCGCCCCCATCGAAACTTCGTTTCTTCTTGGCGCGAAATCTTCTTTGTCGAGGCGGGTCCTGTATGTCAAATCAAGATGGCGGCCCGGCGATATCTTTGCCCGCGCCACGATATCGGAGAAACGATCCTCCAAACCGGAATTCTCGGCAAATGTGTCATCATCCCTGGCGCGAACACTTTGACCGATGAGGAAAGACGTATGTCCGCCACCCAGGCCGAATACCCCCCATCTCAAGCCGTAATTCAAACGCGGCCCGCCTTCCACACGATCCAGGCCGGGATACCGGTTGGCGCTGAACAGGTTGGTGTCGTCGAACTCGAAATCCTGACTGTCTTCGTTGGGGATGGTATCTGGGTTGCCACCGTAGGGGCTTATGATCGCCGAGGCCATCGGTTCAATGATCTGAACGGCACGGCCCTGCGAACGGACAAACGGATAACGCCAATGGAGCGCAACCTCGTAAAGCAGACGTTCCGAAAACCCATCGAATTTACTTTTGTCGGCGCCACGATCAAGATCCGACACGTGATAGCCGTCTCCCCGCACGGAAGCGGAAAGAAGATAAATGTCGCCCATCGGACCCACATAGGGCAGATCCCATCCGGCGTTGACGGAAATTCTCTGCGTATCGGTTCCGTCGTTCCGCGTAAGGGCCAGAACATTGGCATCCAGACGTGTTCGCCCACCGAGAGAATCGGGTTCGCCGACGTGATGATAATTGACCATCGGCAGGACCAGTGGCGTTTGCCCCGGATCGTCCGTTTCCTGTAGTCCCTGGAATGGGTAGGCGTCTGCGGATAAATAATTGCGTTTCCGGAACCCTTCTGCAAACAGGTGGCTGGTCAGGGTGCTGGTGGACGGGAAACCGTAGCGGCGCAAATAGGTGTCGTCGGTCGTGCGGTTCGCTTCAAACCCCCAACGCCACGTGTTGTCAATATCGAAAATGCCGCTGGCATCTATGTGGCCGCGGATATCGTCTTCCGAATCATTGGTGAGACTGCCGGCGACTTCCAGTTCTCCGGTCGCAAGACGGTGGCGGTATTCACCGGCCAGCACCGCGCCTTCGTTCGACGTGTACATCGGATTGAGCGTAATGTCCTGCCACGGATTGATATCAATGAAGTACGGGACCTTTACGACAACGCCCAAATCTGACGATGTACCCATACTTGGTACCAACAACCCGGTTCGCCGTTTGACGGTGGGGTCCGGGTGGGACATGAACGGTGTATAAGCGACGGGAAGGCCTTTTATCTCAAGCCACGCGTCCTCGTAGGAAATGTTCCGCGAACGCTTGTCATGAGTGACCTTTATCGCCTTGATTTGCCATAATGGGGCCTCGGACGGGTTTTCCGAGCATAGATTGCACGGCGAATATACGGCCTTGCTCATTTCATGCACGATCCCGCCGGTTCGCCGCGCACCGTTTGCCGCGAGGCGGGCGCCGTCACTCAGGATCATGCGGATGTCGTTGACTAACCCGTCTTTAAAATCGCCGGTCAGCTCGACATATTCCGAGAAGACAACCTCTCCAGACGGTTCAAGCAGCGATACATTCCCCTTGGCCGTAAGGATGTCGTCCTTTTGGTTGTAGGTGACCGAATCGGCCAGCAGAACCCGATCGTCCCGCGAGACCTCGACATTTCCACGGGCATTGACGATACCCAATTCGCGATCATGGCTAAGTTCGTCGGCGCGCAAAAGAACAGGTATGTTTTCATCCGGCGGATCAGCCGCCATCGCCGTTTGTCCGCACACCCAGGTGGTGGCGACGATTGCGGACACGAGCATGAACATCAATCTCAGCATTTCAACCTAACCATCTTCGAGATGGAGCAACATGGCAACCCCCAGAAGTGTCGCGACGCTGGGCGGGGTCCACGCCGCTAGTGTTACGGGTAGACTGTTGGACAAACCCAACGCGAAAACGATGTCCTGGAAAAAATATAGGACGAATCCGGTTAGAGCACCGCTGCCGATCACCCATGTCGCGGCGCCACGTCGGCCATGCCGCAACGTGAACGTTGCGGCAATCAGAATCATCGCGCAAATCATCAGCGGCGCCGACAACAACGAATGCCAATGCAAGCGGTGCCGCACCGCTGAAAATCCTGCTTTTTCAAGGGTCGCGATGAAACTCGGCAAATCCCAGAATGACATGGTTTCGGGGGTTGCGAAGCTTTCCTGAATCTTGCCCAACGTCAAATCAGTGGACAGCCAATACTCCTTTTCAACGGTGGCGAGTTGTTCTGGCGCTGAAACCGTCGCATTGGTCATATGCCAAAAACCGTCCTCCAGGCGTGCCGTTTCCGCGTCAATTCGTCCGGCGAATTTGTAATCCTTGTTATAGATGAAGACGATAACGTTCTTGAGTTCGACGTCCCGGCCTTGGTGAAGCACATGGGGTGCGAATATGACCGATTGGCCGGTATCGTTCGCCTGGCGCAGCCAGATTCCCCCCTTTGACAGGGCCAACAGGCTGACTTCTCCTTGAAACTGGACCGATTCTAGGTGTTCGTAGCGGGTTAAGAGCGTTGCTGCCAGCGGGTTTAGAACCGCGATTTTCACGATCCCGAGCAAAAATCCGGTGGTCAGGACAGGAAATAAAAATTGCCAGGCCGACACTCCTGCTGATCGTGTAACCACCAGTTCATGGTGGCGCGTCAGTCGCCAAAACACAGCCATGGCCGAAAAAAGGGCGGCGAACGGAAATGCTTTTTGACCCATGTGCGGCAATTTGAACAACGCCATTTCGATCACGATGGCAAAGGAAATGTGCGGTTTGGATGCGGATCGCCGCATCAACTCTATGCTGTCAAACAACAGGATGATCAGCATGAATATGCCGAACAACGTCAGGAAGCTCACAAGAAAGTTTCTGCCGATATAGAACGAAAGTGTTGATGAAAGGCGCACGCTCTCGCTCTCCTAAGATGCCGCTATGGCGGGTTGGCGATGACGCCGCCGCCAATCCGTCGCCCGCAAAAGCACCAGATAACCAATAACAACCGGTAAGGCCGCATTAACGTACAGCAGTGGAATTAATTCGAGATTACGGGCACAGTAATAATGTAATCCTAGGGTCGTGCCCTGCAAAAACACCAATAACATGATGGAAAGAACGACCCTGCGTGTTTGCGAGCGCCGTGTGAATGCCCCGGAAAGCAGGCAAGCCAATCCGGTGATTGTGAATCCAAGCGATTGTAGCGGCGATGAAAGCCGTTTGTGCGCCTCAACGGTGAACTTCCCGATGTCGCTTTCGCTAATATCCGCTTCATCAAGATGGTTCAGAAGATCATCCAGGGTTCGTTCACGCGCTTCGCGATGACGCCTTGCCGGCGGTTTAATGAATTCCCCAAGATCCGGGGTTGCGCGATCAAAATAGAGCGTTGAAAGCCGCCCCGTCTTGCGATCCATCTCCTGACGATTGCCGTCGAACAAGACAAGCCGCGGCGTTTCTTCCGTTGATACCAAGGCCCCTTTTTCCGCCATATAGGTGGTCGGCTTTTCCGGATCTCGATTGTCGTGAACCAAGACCCCGTCAAGCTGGCCTTCGCTGCCGCGCTCGCGGACGAACACGGTGATGTCCCGATTTAGCGTATTGAAGGCGCCTTCTTTCAGGACGATATGGGCGAAACTGTAACGAAAATTCCACTGCATCTCGCGGAACTTTCGCCAAGATTCCGGCATGACGTAAAGGTTAAGAATATAAGTGAACAGCACCGTTATAAGGGCGAGCAAAATCGCCGGTCCAGCCAGCGCAGATTGGCTAAAACCAGCGCTTCGCATGACCACGAGTTCACGATCGGACACCAATTTGCTGTAGATAAAAATGACGACCGTAAACAGGGCAATGGGCAGGACGATCGGGAAAAAACTCGGCAGCATCAGGATCGTCATGTAAACGAATGTCCCGGCGCTAAGTCCGCGGTTTACGATCATTTCGACGAACCGGAGCGACTGCATTAGCCATACGACACAGGTCAGCCCCGCCGTCACGAGAATCATTCCCATGACCAACTGCCCGAAAACGTATCGCGTAATCCTACCCATTCTTCATTTCAATCGCCTGAATCCCGCGCCAAACTGTGCGAAAAGCTCCCAAGAATCAAGGAATAACCACAATGTTACACATCTCTGGTGTAAGAGAAATTAACGCGGGCAAACTGCAACGGATCATTTCTTGGGTGTTACAAAATGAAACAAAAAAACTGGTAAATGACATAATCCCGAAACGCGTATTCCCTATTATCCTAGGCGTGGTTCGTTGCACGGGTGTTGATTTCTCGTTTACTCAAGGAAACGGCGATCAACATCACATACTACGGTGGCTGTCCGCCCCTTCCAGTCTCCCCCTCCCCCTCCCCCTCCTGGCTGGGCAGCCACCGACCCTCTCAGACGATGAAGCCTCCCTGTTGACTCGCCGGGTCTCTTTGGACCCGGCTTTTTTTGGCACAACCGCCGGAAATTTGTTTTTGGGTCAGTTTTTGAGGAGTTTTCCGGGATTCATAATGTTGTCCGGATCGAGTGCACATTTAATCCGCCGCATAATATCCATCTCAACCTCCGATCGGAATTCGGCCAGTTGATCCGTTTTCAGGCGGCCAATACCGTGTTCGGCGCTTATAGATCCGCCAAGATCCGCCAGTATGGCATTGACCTGCCGGTTGATCGGTTGCCATTTGGCCACGAATTCGTCGCGATCAGAACCGGTCGGTTGGCTCAGATTGAAATGAATATTGCCGTCGCCTACGTGTCCAAACGCGCAAAGCCGAACCCCCGGAATTTCACCTTCAACCAATTTTCTGGCCCGCGTCATGAATTCGGCAATCCGCGAAATGGGAACCGAGATGTCGTTCTTGATGCTGGCCCCTTCATGCTTCTGCGCTTCGGGAATGCTCTCGCGAATGCGCCACAGTTGATCGCTTTGCGATCCGCTGGTTGCGACCACGGCATCGTTGACATGGCCGTCTTCCAACGCTTCGGCGAGGACGTTTTCCAAGGTGGCGCGCAAGGGGTCGTCGGGGCGCGGACTGGTCAACTCAATCAAGGCGTAATGAGCATGAGGTTCGGCGAAGGGGTCGATCACGCCCGGCATATGCTTCAACGCGAATTCGACTCCGATGCGCGGCATCATCTCGAACCCCGTCAAGGTGTCGCCCGCGCGGCCGCGAACCCGTTTGAAGAGCTCCAGGATGCTATCAAGATCCGGCGCCGCGGCCAGCGCGGTTTCGGTCGCCCGGGGCAAGGGAAATAACTTCACGACGGCGGCGGTAATGATCCCCAGTGTTCCTTCTGCGCCGACGAACAAGTGCTTCAGATCGTAACCCGTATTGTCCTTTCGCAAACCCCTGAGGCCGTCCCATATCCGGCCGTCGGGCAGGACGACTTCAACGCCCATGACCAGTTCGCGGGTGTTCCCGTATCGCAATACGGCGATGCCGCCGGCGTTGCTTGAAAGATTGCCGCCGATCTGACAGCTGCCTTCCGATGCCATGCTCAGCGGGAAAAGGCAGTCCGCCTCGGCTGCCGCCTCTTGCAGGTTGGCCAGAATGCACCCGGCTTCGACCGTCATCGTATGATTTAGCGCATCGATGTCCCGGATTCGGTTCATCCGTCCGGTACAAAGAATGATGCCGCCGCTGGGAACGCCGCCGCCCACATGGCCGGTATTGCCGCCTTGCGGGGTGATTGGAATTCCCGCCTGCCCGCACAGGCGAACGACTTCTGCTGTCTCTGCTGTCGACGCGGGCCGAACCACCGCCGTGCAGTCCCCGCGGAAAAGGCCTCGGCTCTCCTTCAGGTAGGGCTCTTTGCCGTCGTCGTCATCGATCCAACCTGCCGGGCCGACCAACTCTCGAATTGCTTTGATGGCGGTGTCTTGCGTGTTCATGAGTTTGATGCTCGGCGTAGCCGATCGTTGATGGCCACGCCCAGTCCTTTTTCGGGGACGGGGGCGACGGCGATGCCGTCGAATTCATCGCGATCCAGGATTCGCATCATGGCAAATAAATTGGCCGCGGCCTCGCTTATGTCGCCGGATTCGCTAAGGTTCATTGTTGCGTTATCTGCGTTCGGGCCGAAGGCCAGAAACGCTTCGCCTTCCCGTGGGACCGCCACATTCAGGCGGACCGGCCGGTTTGGCGCATAGTGGCGGCTGAGCATTCCTGGAGACTTCGGCGCGCCTTCGCCCGCTGCTGCCAAGGGGCCAGTAACCGCTTCGATGTCCTCGGTCGGAATTCCGCCGGGCCGCAGAAGCGTGGGCAGCGGGGTGCTCAGATCGATAACTGTTGATTCCAGGCCGACCGGGCAGGGGCCTCCATCCAAAATCAGGTCGATCCGACCCGACAGGTCATCGACAACATGTGTGGCTGTCGTCGGGCTGACCGAGAAGGATCGGTTGGCGCTGGGCGCGGCGACGGGGCGCGCGGTTGCTTTGAAAAGTGCCTGCGCGATCGGTTGGCTCGGCACACGCACGGCCAGGGTGTTCAGGCCCGCGCTGGCCAGAAGCGAGATATTGCAATCGTCCCGACGCGGCAACACCAGGGTCAACGCTCCCGGCCAGAAGGCTTGGGCGACGCGCTTAGCCCGGTCGTCAAAAATGACCGCGTCGGCGGCGGCGCCCATATCTGTGAAATGAACAATCAGCGGATTGAAATCCGGCCTGTTCTTGGCGGCGTAGATAGATGCGACAGCAGCGTCATTGGTGGCGTCCGCGCCCAGCCCGTAGACGGTCTCGGTTGGAAAAGCAACCAGACCGCCTTTCCTCAAAAGGGTTGCCGCCCTCTGGATCGCGTTCGGATCGACCGTCGCGATTATCGTTTTTCCCTCAGTCAAAATGGCATAACCCAAATTGTAAAACAAATTTACATAGCAAAGAGCCGCCGGTATGGCCGACGGCTCTTTTTATCGTTTTTTCTGCGGTCAGGCTAGACCATCCGCGGTAATGATCCGGCTCGGCAGTCACCGCATGGAATGCGGCGGCTAAAGCGGTGTTTGCTCTAAAACACCATGATTATTATGCCTCTTTTTTTCGCGATTCGTCAAGCAAACTCGCGGCAATTTAGTGTCGTTTTCAGGCACCGTGAATGATCATTGGCCTGACGTTACAGCGGGTCCGCGCCGCTGGCCACAAAATGGGGATTTTCGAAGTCCGCCTTGCCGTAGAAAAGGTTCTGATCTTCCAGTGTCTTGACCTTTCCTCCAGCATATTTCAGCACCGCATGACCGGCAGCAGTGTCCCACTCCATGGTCCTTCCCATGCGTGGATAGATATCAGCGTTGCCCGTGGCCACCCGACAGAATTTTAGCGAACTTCCGGCGCTGATCTCCTTACTCACGGTGAACTGTTTCAGGTATTCGTCCACCTCGGGCGTTCTATGCGAACGGCTGACGATGGCGACAACGCCGTTGTCGGGTTGCGGGCGACAGAAAATCTGGCGCTCGGCGCTTCTCCCTGTTGTGGCAAACGACCCCATTCGGCTGCCCCAATAGGTATCTCCGGTCGCCGGAACATGAACGACGCCCAGCACGGGAATGCCAATTTCGATCAACGCGATGTTGACGGTGAAATCCTTGCCCCGCTTGATGAATTCCTTGGTTCCGTCAAGCGGATCGAGAAGCCAGAAGGGTTGCCCGGCGACGTTGGGGATGATCCCTTCCGAAACGGCTTCTTCGCCGACAATCGGAAAGGCATCGGTGATGTCCTTTCGGATCGCTTGCGTTATCAGCATTTCGGCTTGCCGGTCGGCCTCGGTGACGGGCGAAGCGTCGTCCTTGGTGTCGACGGTGAAATCGCTGTTGTAAATTTCCATGATATCCCGGCCCGCCAGGACCGCGAGTTCCCGCACCTGCTTGATTAGCCCCATTCCGATATTCAGGGTCACGCGTTTTCTCCGTTATGTATCGTTGGATTGCTTCCAGATTGAGCCCGGATCGGCGAGTTGATTAGAAGAGGCCTCCTCGGCGATAAAGCGCCATGCCTTTAACCCATCCGACCAATGACCCGCCGACAGCCCGGCTTTTTGTTTCAAATGGCTGAGAAAGACTTGCGGCTGGGGAAGCTGTTCCCAAACGGACGGAAGGAATAGCGCGCGACGACCGCCATCGGCAATAATCAATCCGTCGACGTGCGGTTTTAATGCGGTTAGGAGGTCGTTTTCGTCGGAAAAGGTCATAGGCGAGGGTGCGCTTAGAACGGACACGGAAAGGGAAAGTCCATCGCGTTCCGACGCCTGCAACGGCGGGAATCGCGGGTCCTGAAAAGCTGCGGCATAGGCATGTTCTGATACGTCCCGGACTAGGGGTTTGCTGGCTGCGGAAGAGCCGATGCAGCCGCGCAATTTGCCATCGCGTTTCAAGGTTACGAAGGAGGCCCCGTTTTCGCGCAAAATGGGAGCCGATTGGTTCAAATCGACAATCGGTGGCCTGCCGCGTTCAAGTCCGTAGTCAATGGAGGCCGCCGCCAAATGCACAAGCGTATTTCCGTGATCGGCCAGAAGGGCACGTGTCTTGGCGGCAAAATCATCCCCACCGGTTTTCTCGCGCTCGACGAAAACCCAGCTGCCGTAGCCGACCACGCGATCCTTGGTTCCCGCTGTGTCGCCTGAATTGCGAAGATCGACGGTAGAAACTTCCAGGCCACGCCGCCGCGCCATGGCCAGAATGCCGCCAACCGGGTTTCGCCCGCAGGCGTGATGTCTGCCGATCCCGGCCGGGTCCAGGTTTTCGATGGCTCGACACGTAGTCTTGTCCATCCCGCGTGCCGTTTCATAATCCTCGAAGTGGCTTAGGTCGGAACTGATGACGATCAGGGTTTCCGGCCCGCCCCATACGGCTTCCAACACATCGGCAACGTCGTCCGGGCTGGCTTCGCCGACGACGATGGGAACCAGCGAAAAATCTCCCAGAATGACCTGTAAAAAAGGCAGGTGAACCTCAAGGCTGTGCTCCTGCGCGTGCGTCTCGTCGAACAGTTGGACCTGTGGCAATTCAAGCAGGCGTTTTTGGGTGTGGCCATCTATCGCGATGTTGCCCAGCGGCGTTGCGAAGGCATCAGCACTGCTTAATGCCATTCCGCGAACCGCCACACGGTGGCACGGACCCAACAGGATGACCCGCGTGATTTGGCGGGCGGCGGGGGCAATGCGGGCATAGGCGCTTGCCGCGACCGCGCCGGAGTAAACGAAACCGGCGTGCGGCGCGATGATCGCTTTGGGAACCGGCCCCGAAGCTCTGGACGCGACGGCAAGGTAGCGTTTTACCGTCGTGCTCAATTCGGCGGCGTTATCCGGATAAAACTGGCCGGCGACGGCGGCTTGCCTGACAGATACCATGGCGCTTTTCCTCGGCTTTGGGTTTAATATAGCACGCCTTACCAAAGCGGACGATGGCGATGGATTCGGATGTTCACACGGGCCGCTACTGGCATACGCTTGATGATGGCCGGGTCCAGTGCGACCTGTGCCCCAGACTGTGCAAGCTGCGCGACGGTCAGCGCGGACTGTGCTTTGTGCGCGCAAATCATGAAGGCGCCATGGTGCTGACCACCTATGGCCGGTCCAGCGGGTTTTGCATCGATCCCATCGAGAAAAAACCGCTCAATCATTTTCTTCCCGGCACCCCGATCCTGTCCTTCGGCACCGCCGGGTGCAATCTGACGTGCAAGTTCTGCCAGAACTGGGATATCAGCAAGTCGCGCGAATTCGACCGCTTGAGCGATAAGGCGTCTCCGCGCACCATTGCCGAGGCGGCGTCCAAATCCGGTTGCCGCAGCGTCGCCTTTACCTACAACGATCCGGTCATTTTTCTGGAATATGCCGTCGATGTGGCGCAAGCCTGTCATGAACTGGGCATCAAAACGGTTGCCGTGACGGCGGGCTATATTTGCGAGGAACCGAGGGTCGAATTTTTCCAACACATGGATGCCGCCAACGTCGATCTGAAAGCCTTCACGGAAGGCTTCTACGCGGGCCTTTGCTCGGGCCATCTGGAACCGGTTTTGGAGACGCTGAAATATCTGAAACACGAAACCGACGTCTGGTTTGAAACGACGACGCTGGTCATTCCCGGTGAAAACGATACTGACGCCGAGTTCGAGGAAATGACGGCCTGGGTGGTCGAAAACCTGGGGCCGGACGTCCCCATGCATTTTTCGGCCTTCCACCCGGACTGGAAGATGCGCGACAAGCCGAACACACCTGCCGCCGTTCTTTCCCGCGCGCGCGCCATTGCCATAAAAAACGGTGTGCGCCACGCCTATGTTGGAAATATCCACGATTTTGAGGCCCACAGCACCTATTGCCACCAATGCCGCGAACCTTTGATCGGTCGCGACTGGTACGAACTATCCCAGTGGAACCTGACCGACGACGGCCATTGCCGTTTTTGCGGCGCGACATGCGCCGGTGTTATTGACGGCCCACCCGGAACCTGGGGGCGAAAACGCGCAAGGGTTCGGCTTCCCGCCGACTGATGGCGGTTTCTTGTGGACTACCCGGCGTTTCGTGCTAAACAGCGCAGCGTTTAGGATTTGATGGAATGCCTCGCTGATGCTGAAGAAGTGGTTTCTGATTTCGCTGAAAATTCTGTTTTCGGTGGCCTTGATTGGCTGGGCGGTTTCGGGTGTCGATCCGGTGGCGGCGAAAGAGCGCATTCTTCAGATGGCGCCGGAAATGATACTCCCGGTCGCGCTCGTTTTTGCCCTTCAGTTTGTAATTGGCACTTTTCGCTGGCGCACGGTTTTGGGTTCGCTCGGGGCACCGCTGGCTTTCAAGCCGGGGCTCAGGCTTTTTTATATCGGAGCGTTTTTTAATCAGACCCTTCCGGCATCGGTCGGTGGCGATGCGGTTCGCACGTATCTCGCTTATCGGCATGGTGTCAAGTTGCGTGGCGCGATAAACGGGGTCATGTTGGAACGTGTGGCGACGGTGGCTGGGCTGGTGTTGCTGGTCGCCGCCGTATTGCCGGCATTTTTGCAACGTGTCGGTGCCGACGTGGGCGGTTGGATGGCTCCGAGCGTGATGATAATATTGGCGGTTCTCGTTGCTGGAACCGTATTTGTCGCTTTTCTTGATCGCCTGCCTCAGTCCTATCACCGCTGGCGCATCGTGCGCGGCCTGTCCTATCTGGCGGATGATACCCGGAAAGTGTTTTTCGCGCCGTGGCCGCTGTTCAAGGCCCTCGGATGGGGGATGCTGGGGCATGCCAATCTGGTGATGGTCATCTATCTTCTGACCCTTGCGCTCGATTTGAACGTGAGCCTTCTCGATTGTTTTGCTCTTTTTCTTCCGGTCCTGTTGGTGATCTCGTTGCCCATATCCATTGCCGGTTGGGGGGTACGCGAACAAGGCATGATCTTTATGTTCGGCATGGTCGGCGTTCCCAGCGATGGCGCGCTGGTTCTGTCCATTCTTTTCGGTCTTTTCGCCCTCGTTGTGTCGCTGCCGGGCGGACTTGTCTGGCTTGCCAGTGGCGTGCGTGGGGGCGATGTAAAAGAAGGTCTTTCCGCCGGGCCATTAGAACGCGAAAGCTCATAACTAACCCTTTCCTTTGGCGGGATCGTTGCTACATTCATAACGCGTGAAATGAACCGTTCGCACGGAGGGGATATGAAAGTCTCGTTTGCCAAACCGCTGTTGCCCGAAACGGGCGTCGTTGTCGTCATGGCCTTGGCCGAGTGCGCGCTGGCGCCCGCCGCGCGCCAGCTTGACAAGAAGCTCAAGGGGGCCATTACCCGTGCGATGAAGGCGGCGAGCCGATTCAAAGGCAAAAAGGATCAAAGCCTGACCCTTCTGGCGCCTGCCGGATCGAAGCTGGATCGCGTCTACGTTCTGGGTGTCGGCAACGCCGGTGAAATAGATCCCCTCAAGCTGCAGGGCATGGGCGCGCAGATTTATGCGGCGCTGGCCACGCGCGGCCACGCGACGGTTCAGGTGATGATCGACGCGCTGGACGGATGCGCGCTCGATCCCACCGACCTGGCTGCCGAAATCGCCTTTGGTGCGCGCCTGCGGTCGTACCGGTTCGACAAATACCGGACCAAGGAAAAGCGGGAAGACAAACCCAGCCTCAAGACCCTGAAAATTCTGTGCGACGGCGCTTCGTCCGCGCGCAAGAAATTCAACGGTTTCGACCGCGTCGCGGACGGGGTTTTCCTGACCCGCGATCTGGTCAGCGAACCGGCCAACGTGTTGTATCCCGAAACCCTGGCCGAACACGCAAAGTCGCTGACTGAACTGGGCGTCGATGTGGAAGTCATGGGCCGCTCCCAGATGGAAAAGATCGGCATGGGCGCGCTGCTCGGTGTCGGACAGGGCAGCGAGCGCGAACCGAAGCTGGTGGTCATGCAATGGCAGGGCCTTCCCAACGGTTCAGGCAAGGGCCGTAAAGGCAAAAAAGACGCCGCCAGCCCCATCGCCTTTGTCGGCAAGGGCGTGACATTCGATACCGGCGGCATTTCGATAAAGCCGTCTGCCGGTATGGAAGACATGAAATGGGATATGGGCGGGGCGGGTGTGGTCATCGGGTTGATGAAGGCGCTGGCCGGTCGCGCGGCCAAAGTCAACGTCGTCGGCATCGTCGGACTGGTTGAAAACATGCCTTCGGGCAGCGCCCAGCGACCGGGCGATATCGTCACCTCCATGTCCGGGCAAACCATTGAGGTTCTCAACACCGACGCCGAGGGCCGCCTCGTGCTGGCCGACGCTCTTTGGTACTGCAAGGATCGCTTCAAGCCACGCTGGATGGTCGATCTGGCGACCCTGACCGGGGCCATGGTCGTATCGCTCGGCCAAGAAAAGGCGGGCGTTTTCTCCAACAACGATGAACTTGCCGAACGCATTTATGCGGCCGGTGAAGCCGTTGACGAACATGTCTGGCGTATGCCGCTTGGCGACGAATATGACAAGCTCATAAAATCCGATGTTGCCGATATGAAAAACATAGGAAGCCGCTGGGGCGGCAGCATCACGGCGGCCCAGTTCCTGCAACGCTTTGTCGACAAGACCCCGTGGGTCCATATCGACATCGCCGGCGTAACCTGGTCGAGCAAGGACAAAACGACCGTGCCCAAGGGCGGAACGGCCTTCGGCGTGCGCCTTCTCGATCGCCTGGTGGCCGATCATTACGAGAGTTGAGCGTGACCGATATTGCGTTTTATCATCTGCAAAAGCTGCCGCTCGAACGCGCCTTGCCCAAACTTCTGGAGAAGACGCTTCAGGCGGGCAAGCGCGCGCTGATCATCGCCGGATCAAGCGCGCGCGTTGAGGCATTAAACGCGGCACTCTGGACATACGACCAAAACTCGTGGCTGCCCCACGGCTGCGCGCGGGACGGCCACGCCGAAGATCAACCCATCTGGATCACCGACGGCGAGGACAACCCAAACGGTGCAACATTCCTCTTTCTGACAGACGGATGCTCCGGCCCCGCAACCGATTTCGAGCGTTGCTTCGACATGTTCGACGGCAATGACCCGTCTTCCGTCGCCGCCGCCCGCGAACGCTGGAAAGCCAACAAAGCCGACGGCCACAATCTGGCCTACTGGCAACAAACCGAAGCGGGTGGCTGGGCGCAGAAAGCTTAGCTTATTCCGGTGCTCGCGAAACCCGCAGCAGCGCAAACGCCACGACCGTTCCCACGCCAGCGACGACGGCCATGACCAGAAACGCTTGGCTGCCGAGGTGGCCGTACAGGGGACCTGCGACCAGTATTGATAGGCCCATGGCCAGACCCATGGCGAAGGATGAATAGAGGCTCATGGCGGTGGCCGAGACCTGGGTGGGGACGTTCAGCATGATGAAGTTCATAGCTCCCAGATGAACCGCGCCGAAGGTGCAGGCGTGCAGGGCCTGAACGATCAATAGAACCGGGAAGGCGTCGGACAGGCCGGTCAGGGTCCAGCGGATGATCCCTGCTACGCCGCCGATGATAATCAGGTGTGCCGGGTCCAGACGTTTGGCGACGGCGGCACCGATTGCGAACAGAATGACCTCGGCGATGACCCCTTCGGCCCAGAACCATCCGATGACGTCCTCGGAATATCCGACCGACCTCCAGTGCAGGGTACCGAATGCGTAAAGAACGCCGTGGCTGCTTTGAATCAACCCGGCGGATAAAAGGAACAGCACGAATTTCTTGTCTTGCAGGAATTGCCGAAATTGCGGACGGGCCTTTGTTTTCGATTCGAACCGCGCGTCGGGCAATGTGAAACAGGAAAGTGCCGTAAGTCCCAATGTTCCGGCCAGAAGCCAGAAAACCACATCGGCCGATTGTCCGACCAGCAGGCGGCCCGCCAGCACCGCCGCAATGATGAAGCTGATGCTGCCCCAAAGGCGCACCCGGCCATATTGAAGATCGTGCTCGCGTGTTGTTTGCAGAACCAGGGTTTCGCCCACCGGCATGATCGGAGCCCACAGGAAGATAAAGCCGATTGTCACCACCAGCACGGACCAGAAACCGCCAGTCAGCGCGAACAGGCCAAACACCGCCAAGCTGCCCACGCAAAGCATGATCATCGGTCGGCGGCGTTCGCCCAGCCGGTCGGTCAGATTGGCGATCAACGGTGAAACGACGATCCTGCCGGCGGTTCCCACGGCCAGAAGGATGCCGATTTCAGTCGCCCCGAACCCTCGCGACTCCAGCCACACCGGCCAGAAGGGCATCTGAATTCCGACCACGGCAAAGAAGGCCACATAGAAAAAGGACAGGCGCGAGGCCGTCCAAAATCTTGTTGGCGTAAGAGCGCTGGCGTTGTTTTGCATTTCTGCCGTGATGTTATGAAACGTGCGGTAGGTCCGGCAAGTATTCATCGTCGTGTGCGTGGTTTCGCGCTATCTTTCGGGTCAGGATTTTTGTATCCGTTGGGTGAAATACAAGTGGCGACGCAGGATACCGAATGGCCAAGATAATTATCGTCGGCTCCATCGCGCAGGATGATGTGGTCCATTTGCGCGAGCCGATGCGCGAAGGGGCGCACATCGAGGGGGTCGGCCGGGGAATGCGATTGGGCGGGGGCGCGCCCAACACGGCCATGCCTCTGGCCCGCGCGCATCATAGGGTTTTCGTCGTTGCGGCCATCGGACGGGATGACGCGGGGCGGCGGCTGACAACCGATCTGGAGGATGCCGGGGTCGATATTTCATTGGTGCGTACGCTGGATGGCGCGGCGACGACACGCTCCATTATCATGGTTGACGAAACCGGCGAACGAACCATCGTCAATCTGGCGCGCACGGCGGAACAAGAACCGCCGGTTAGAATTCTGAAGACGCCCGCCGACTGGCTTTACGTTCGCAGCCGGGCCACCGACCTGGCCCCTATCCTTGAGCGCAAGGCCGCCGATTGCAAGATTATGGCCCACATTCCGCCGTGCGGAGATGATGCGCGCCCGGCCCATGTTTTGATCGGTTCGCAGTCGGACTTGCCGCCCGATATTTTGGACAATCCGCTGGGTGCCGGGCGCAAGATCGGCGGCGATCTTGTGGAATGGGTGGTGATCACGCGCGGGCCCAAGGGTGCCCGCGCCTACGGCGACGACGGTGAAATCAATGTGCGTGCGACGAAGGTCGCGCCGGTTGATTCTACCGGCGCAGGCGATTCCTTTGCTGCCGGATTGCTCCATGGGTTGGCATCCGAAAAACCCATGAACGAAGCCATGAAAATTGCCGCCGCGTGGGGGGCTGAATCTGTCAAATGGGCGTGCTCCGGGCTGCCCGCCGAAGCAATGAAAAAACTTCTCTAACCAGAGGGACGAAAGAATGCAAAAACACCCCGATTTTCCCAATCTCTTTATCTGCGATCATCCGCTGATCCTTCATAAATTGAGCCATATGCGCAAGACCAAGACGCCGACGCGCGGTTTTCGCGAACTGCTCAAGGAAATCTCGTTGCTGATGGGCTACGAGATCACACGCGACCTGCCGATGACGACGGAGCCGATCGAAACGCCGGTCACGAGCATGCCGGATGCGCCGGTCATCAGGGGCAAGAAAGTCGCCGTCGTTCCCATCCTTCGGGCCGGAACGGGCATGGCCGACGGGCTGCTGGAACTGATGCCGTCGGCCCGCGTCGGTCATATCGGCCTGTACCGCGATCCCGAGACCAAGCGGCCGGTGGAATATCTGGTCAAGTTGCCGGTGGCCAGGGGCCGTCTTTTCATCGTTACCGATCCCATGGTGGCCACGGGCTATTCGTCGGCCTACGCGCTGGACGTTCTGAACAAGCACGGGGTGAAGGACGCCAACCTGCGGTTGATGGCGCTGGTCGCCGCGCCGGAGGGCATACAGGTGTTGCAGGACAAGCACCCCGAGGTGCCGGTCTATGTGGCGTCGCTTGACGCCAAACTGAACAAGAAGGCCTACATCGTTCCCGGCCTGGGGGACGCGGGCGATCGTTTGTTCGGCACCAAGTAGGCAAAGAAAAGCCCGCCAGGATTTCTCCCGGCGGGCTTGTTGGTTATTCTCTAATTATTCTGCGGCTTCGGCAGCATCGTTGGCTGAGAAGACGGCAGCGTCTTCGTCGTCGTCACGTCCGGGCATCACCCAGTTCAGGACAATGCCGATGACGGCGGCCAGCGCCATGCTGGAAACCTGAACCGTCTCGGAAATGTGGATAACGGCTCCGCCGATGCCGATGACCAAAATCACCGAGCAGATGATCAGGTTGCGCTTCTTGGCGAAATCAACCTTGCGGTCGATCATCAGGCGAAGGCCCGAGGCCGCGATAATACCGAACAGCAAGATCGAAACGCCGCCCATCACCGCCGTCGGAATGCTCTGGATAAAGGCGGCGATGACGCCGACAAACCCGAAGATGATGGCCAACACGGCCGCACCGCCAACGACGAATACGCTGAATACACGGGTAATCGCGATGACACCGATGTTTTCGCCGTATGTGGTGTTCGGCGGGCCGCCGATCAGAGCGGCAAAGACAGTGGCCAGACCATCGCCCAGCAACGAACGGTGCAGGCCGGGATCTTCAAGGAAGTTGCGTCCCGTGACTTTGCTGATAACGGTCTGATCGCCGATGTGTTCGGCAATGGTCACCAATGCCACAGGGGCGACCATGGCGATGATCGCCAGTGAAATCACGGGCGAGGCGGTCACGCCGGGAATGATGAAGTCAGGAACCGCGAAAAGCGGGGCGCTGGTCACGTTCGCCAGATTGACCAGACCGAACGGAATGGCGACGAGGTAGCCGCCGATGATGCCGAACAGGATCGGAACCAGGCCGAAAATTCCGCGCATGAAGGCGGCGAAAATAATGGCGATGGTCAGGGCTGACAACGCGACGATGAATTCATTCAAGCTGTAGGGGCCGCCCGCCGCTTGTCCGGTGGCCATTTTCACGGCAATTCCAGCCAGTCCCAGACCAATGACGACGATGACCGGGCCGATCACCACCGGCGGAAGCAGCCGGAACAGCCAGCGCACTCCGTATTTGGCGATGAGGCCGGAAACCAGCACGTAAACAAGGCCCGCCGTGGCGCAGCCGATCAGCGCGCCCTCGACGCCGCCGATGGTTTTGGCGGCAATGATCGGGCCTATAAAGGCGAAAGAAGACCCCAGATAGACGGGGATTTTTCCCTTAGTACATAAGATGTAAATCAGCGTGCCGACGCCGCTGGACACCAGCGCTACCGCCGGGTTCAGGCCGGTAAGGAACGGCACTAAAACGGTTGCGCCGAACATTGCGAACAGATGCTGGGTGCTCAGCGCCAGCCACAGACCGGGCGACGGCCGGTCATGAATATCGAGTACACACTTCTCTGGCATGTTGGATTTCCCCCAAAAAAAATGGCCCAACCGTACTTCGGCTGCGCCACCTTAGCCCAATCCCGAAAGCCCGGTCTTGGAACCAGTCGTTTGTCATATCGGAGGGTTCCGATAAAGACAAAAATTTCCTTACTTTTCCACAGGCTGGGGCGAAAAGGTTTACTTGGCCTTTTCCAGCGCGGACTGGGCGGTCAACCACGCGTCTTCGGTTTCCGAGATGGTTCTGTCCGTTTGAGCAAGTTTAAGCTGCATGGACGAAACTTTAGACGAAGGAAGATTGTAGGTTTCCTGCAAGGCGAGTTCCGATTCGATCCGCAATTTCGTTTTGTTCAGCGAAGCCAGACGTTTTTCCGCGTCACGCACGGCTTTTCTAAGCGGGGCGGCCTTGGCGCGGGCATCGGCGCGCGCCTTACGGGCCTCGCGGCGACCGTTCTCGGTCTTGGGCGAACCGGCGCGCCGGGCGGCTCTGCGCCGTTCCTGAAGCATTTTGGCGTAGTCGTCGAGATCGCCTTCGAAGGGCGTGCAGGTTCCATCCGCCACCAGCCACAAACGATCACAGACCAGATCGATCAAGTGGGCATCGTGACTGACCAGAATGACCGCGCCTTCAAACTCGTTGAGCGCTTCGATCAGGGCTTCGCGCGAATCGACGTCCAGATGGTTGGTCGGTTCGTCCAGAAACAGGATATGCGGCGCATCCAGACACATCATGGCCAGCAACAGCCGCGCCTTCTCGCCGCCTGACAGAGACGATACCCGTACTTCGGCCTTATCCTGGGCAAATCCAAATCGACCCAGGTGGCTGCGAACCTTCGACGGAATCACGTCCGGCATAAGCCGCGCCAGATGGGTATACGGCGTGCCCGCCATATCCAGTTCGTCGGTCTGGTGCTGGGCGAAATAACCGATGCGCAGGCGCGCGGGTTTGCGCATGCGCCCTTCCATGGCGGCGAGCTTTCCGGAAAACAGCTTTACCAGTGTTGATTTGCCGTTGCCGTTGGCGCCGATCAAGGCGATCCGGTCTTCCATGTCGATGCGCAAATCGAGGTTTGAAAGCACGGGCTTTTCGGGTTCGTACCCCACCGCCACCCGGTCCAGCGAAATAATCGGCGGCGGCAGCTGATTGGGCGAGGGAAATGAGAACGCCGTCGTGTGTTCTTCCATAACGGACGCGATGGGCTCCATGCGCGCCAGCATCTTAACGCGGCTTTGCGCCTGACGGGCCTTGTTGGCCTGCACCCGGAAGCGGTCGATGAAAGCCTGAATGCGTTTTTGTTCGCTGACCTGGCGCTCGCGCATCTTGGTTTCGCGAACCAGCCGTTCGCGCCGGGTGCGCTCATAGCGGTCGTAGTTGCCCACGTAGCGGGTCAGTTTGTGTTCGTGAAGATGGACGATCTCGCCGACGACCCGGTTCAACAGCCGCCGTTCGTGGCTGATGACGAACAGCGTTCCGCGCCAGCCTGCCAGGTAGTTTTCCAGCCAGATGGTGGCTTCCAGATCCAGATGGTTGGTCGGTTCGTCCAGCAGCAGCAAATCGGGTCTGGCGAACAGAGCGCCGGCCAGGGCCACGCGCATGCGCCAGCCGCCCGAAAATTCATTGCATGGCCGCGCCTGAGCGGCCTCGTCAAATCCCAGACCGGCCAGAATTTGAGCGGCGCGCGCCGGGGCCGCGTGGGCTTCGATATCGACCAGCCGCGCATGCACGTCGGCGATGCGCGCGGGATCGGTTACGGTTTCGGCCTCGATCAAAAGGCTCGCGCGTTCTTCATCGGCGGCGAGTACGGTTTCCAGCAGGCTTTGCGGTCCGTCGGGTGCTTCCTGGGCAACCCGCCCGATCCGCGGCCGCCTGCCCAGATTGATATCGCCGCCGTCGGCCTGAAGCTCGCCCGCGATGACGCGGAACAAGGTGGTTTTGCCACTGCCGTTGCGGCCGACCAGTCCGGTACGGTGGCCGGTCGGCACGGACAGGCTGGCGTTTTCGAATATAACGCGCCCGCCGAGGCGCACAGTCAGGTTGGTGATGGACAGCATGAGCGGCGTCTTAACACGCCGACGCCCGCGAGAAAACTATATCGATGGAATATTGTTTCATATGTTAAATATTGCTGACCACACCGGGGAACCCGACCATGAACGATGCGCAGCAACCTTTCGACGTGGCGGTCATCGTGCCGACGATGCTGCGGCCCAGTCTCGACGTCGCAGTTCGGTCGATTTTCGCCCAGGATATTGAGGGCCGGGTCCAGATCATGATCGGTATCGACAAGGCGCAGGGAAGCCGCGAGCTTCTTGACGCTCTGATCGCCGATTGCCCCGACAACATGTGTATTTCCGTCGTCGACCCCGGTTATTCGACCTCGGCCCCCAACGGCGGCCTGTACAATGTGCTTGCGGGCGGCAGCCTGCGCACGGCCCTGTGCTATCTGGCCAACAGCACCCACATCGCTTTTTTGGACGACGACAACTGGTGGGCTCCCAACCATCTGTGGTCGCTGCTCGCCGCCATCCAAGGGTTTGACTGGGCTTTTTCTTTGCGCTGGTACGTGGACCCCGACACACATGAACCGCTGTGTGTGGACGAATGGGAATCGGTTGGTCCGGGCAAGGGGATTTATGCCGAGAAATTTGGCGGATTCGTCGACACCAACACCCTGATGATCAATAAAATGGCCTGCCACTGGGTGCTTCCGGCGTGGTGCCAGGCGCTCACCAATGTGGGACGGGGCGAGGACCGCACGATGTTCGACCGCTTGCGGCGTCATCATTCGGCGGCCTGGAGCGGTGAGGCCACCTCCTACTATGTTTATCGCCGCGCCGACTACCCGTTAATCGACAAGCTTTTGGCCGAACGGGGGAAGGAAGCCCTCCAAAGCGCACCACCGCCTGCGCCGCGCCCCAAAGGAAAGGGCGGAATTGTCGATCATCGAATTGCCGAGTATCTAAACTCGGCCAAGTCGCCGCGCCTGCATCTCGGCGCCGGGGCCGTTTTTCTCGAAGGATGGCTGAATACGGATGTTAACCCGCATGGCGCCGATGTCGTGCGGCTGGATGCGACCCGGCCCTTACCCTTCCAGAGCGGCAGCTTCGAGTCCATTCTTGCCGAACGCCTGATCGAGCATCTGGAATACAGGCAGACCTGTTTCATGCTGTCGGAATGTTTCAGGGTGCTGAAACCGGGAGGGCGGGTGCGCATCGCGACACCCGATCTGCAACGATTTTTCGCGCTGTATTCGCGCAGTCCCACCAAGGCGCAAAACGCTTATATGGCCTGGACGACGCACCATTTTATTTCAGACGCGCCGGAAGTCCATCCGACCATGGTGCTGAACAATTTGTTCAGGAATTTTGAACACCGGTTCATTTTTGACGCGGACACGCTAACCAAGGCGTTGCGGGCGGCAGGATTTCGCGACCTGAAACCTTTTTCCATGGGGCAAAGCGACGATCCCGGTCTTTGCGGCGTCACGGGGCGGAACGAGGCCGCCACACACGAGATGCTGGAATTCGAAACCATGGTGTGGGAGGGGCGAAAGCCCTGATTCTCGGTATAGCTTGCGTCCACGGGATGGAACGTTTATAACGCGCCGGTTTTCGCGAGTTGCCGCCACGCACATCGGCGCCGACGTCCCGCGAATTCACGAGGGAACGTACCAAAAAAAACAACTGGAAGGATTTTCGGACATGGCTGTCGAGCGGACACTGTCCATCATCAAGCCCGATGCGACGAAGCGGAACATTACCGGGCAAATCGTTGCCCGGTTCGAAGAAGCCGGTCTTCGCGTTGTGGCGCAGAAACGAATTCACCTTAATCGCAAGCAGGCCGAAGGGTTTTACGCCGTTCATGCCGAGCGCGCGTTCTTCGACGAATTGTGCGACTACATGTGCTCAGGCCCGATTGTGGTTCAGATTCTCGAGGGCGAAAACGCCATCGCGCGCAACCGCGAGGTTATGGGCGCGACCAACCCGGCCAACGCCGACGAAGGCACCATCCGCAAGGATCTGGGCCTCAACGTGCAGGAAAATTCCGTGCACGGTTCCGACGCGCCGGAAACGGCCGCCGTGGAAATCGCCTACTACTTCGCGGCCACCGAAATCGTCGGTTAATACGCCCGCGATCAAGTTTCGATTTTAAGAAGAAACCCGCCTCGGATAATAGAGGCGGGTTTTTTTTGCGCCTACGGTCCCGCCGGATTAAGGATTGCGCCTTCGGGCAGTTCGGCGTCGGTGATCGTTACTTTTTCGTGGGCGACACGGACCCGGCCTTCCGCGATGAGGCGGACGGCGAGGGGATAGATTTTGTGTTCCTGTTCCAGCACGCGGGCCGCCAGGGTATCGGCGTCGTCGTTGGGACGCACGGGGACCGCGGCCTGGATAATGATCGGGCCGTCATCCATGGCCGGGCGCACGAAGTGGATGGTGCAGCCGGCAAAGCGGACCCCCGCTTCCAATGCGCGCTCATGGGTATGCAGCCCCTTGAACGAGGGCAGTAGGGACGGATGGATGTTGATCAGCCGGTTATGCCAGCGGGTAACGAAGCCGTCGGTCAGGATGCGCATGAAACCGGCCAGACAGACATAATCGGGCTTACTGGCCGAAATGGCCTCGTGCAGCGCGTCCTCGAAACTCTCGCGGCCGTCGAAATCCCGATGATCGATGACCAGGGTGGGAACCCCGGCTTCCTCGGCCCGTTTCAGGCCGAAGACGTCGGGCTTATTTGAAATAACCAGCGCAATCTGCGCCGGATAATCGGGGTCTTTGCAGGCGTCGATCAGGGATTGAAGGTTACTGCCACGACCCGAGATCAGAACCGCCAATTTCCTGCGTGCCATGTTTCCTCCACGTTTTCGAGGATCGTATGCGGCGCTTGGCCGTCGGCCTCGATGATTTCACCCAATCTGAATACTTTTTCGCCGCCCTGCTCGAAAACTCGCGTCAGTTCGTCGGCCTTGTCGGCGGCGACCAGCGCGACCATTCCGATGCCGCAATTAAAGGTGCGCGCCATTTCTTCCGGGGTCAGCCCTCCGGCCTTGGCCAGCCACGCAAACACGCTTGGCAACGGCCACACCGAAACGTCGATGCGCGCCGCCGTGCCATCGGGCAGCACGCGCGGGATGTTTTCAGAAAATCCGCCGCCGGTGATATGAGCCAGCGCCTTAAGCCCGCCGGCGTTCAGCGCGGCCAGACAGCTTTTTACGTAAATCCGGGTGGGCGCGAGCAGTGCTTCGCCGAGCGTAATTTGCGGATCGAAGGGGGCAGGGGCCGCATAATCCAGCCCCTCCCTCTCGACGATTCGCCGAACCAGCGAAAACCCGTTGGAATGCAGGCCGCTGGACGCCAGTCCCAGAACCACGTCGCCGGGCGCGACGCCCGAGCCGTTCAGCAGGGCGTCGCGTTCCACCGCGCCAACCGCGAATCCGGCCAGATCGTAGTCATTCTTGGCGTACATACCGGGCATTTCCGCCGTTTCACCGCCAATCAGGGCGCATCCGGACTGCCGGCAGCCTTCGGCTATACCGGCGATGACCTGTTTGCCTTCGACGACGTCGAGCTTTCCGACAGCCATGTAATCCAGGAAGAAAAGGGGTTCCGCGCCTTGCACGACCAGATCGTTAACGCTCATGGCGACAAGGTCGATGCCGACCGTATCGTGCTTCCCGGCCGCGATGGCGATCATTAGTTTGGTGCCGACGCCGTCGGTGGCCGAGACCAGCACGGGGTCCGAATATCCGGTCGCGCCAAGGTCGAAAACAGCACCGAAACCGCCGAGATCGGAGGCCACGCCGGTACGCGCGGTAGAGGCCGCCAACGGCTTGATCGCGTCCACCAAATCGGCTCCGGCATCGATATCGACACCCGCATCCTTATAACTTAGGCCGCTAATGCCTTCCTCCATCGTTTTTACGTGTTAAATTGGGTCGCTGTTCAGATGGGGGAAAGATACTGAATCGGGGAAGCATTGCAATGATCCATCATCGTGGGATCGCAACCGTGTGGATTTATTTCGTTTTGGCGTTATGCGTTTTCGTCGCGCCGGTGGGGCTCGGGCGTGCCGATGCCGCCACGCCGGATGTTTACGAAGTTTCGGGAATAAGCGTGGACAATACGGCGGAAACCGCGTCCGACGCCAAAAAGAAGGCGCTATCGCAAGCACATGAACTGGCTTTTCGGCGACTTCTTGAACGGTTGACGCAGCGCGTCCATCACGAAGTGCTGCCCGTTTTGAGCGCCAAGGAAATAGAAGCCTATGTGTCGGACTTCTCCATCGCCCAGGAAAAATCATCGACGACGCGCTATCTGGCGACGCTGAATTTTCGCTTCAAGCGCGAGGAAATCAGAAATCTTCTGACAGATCATGGGGTCCGATTCGCCGAAACGCCCAGCAAGCCGGTATTGGTCCTTGCCGTTTATGAGGAAGCGGGTGCTTTGTATTTGTGGGATACGCCCAACCCCTGGAGGGAAGCGTGGGAGGCCAATCCGCCCGCCGGTGGTCTGGTGCCGATGGTCCTGCCGCTTGGCGATCTGACAGACATCGCCGCCATCGGCGCGGAACAGGCGGCGCGCGGCAATATGCAACGGCTCATGGCCATCGGCGGGCGCTACGATACAGATGACGTTCTGGTCGCCCAAGGGGTTCGCGGCATTGATGCGCGCGGCACGCCGATGCTGGAAGTGACCATATCGCGTTTCGGCTCTCCCGGCGGCGAGCAAACCCTGGTTCGCACGTTCGCAAGCGAAGGCGAAGAGCCACCGGAAGTTCTGTTGGCCCGCGCGGTCGCCGAGATCGCTAACGAGATTGAAGATGGATGGAAGCGCGACAACCAGCTTCAATTTGAGAAACCCGCCATTCTCGCGGTGAGAATTCCGATTTCCGGATTGAAAGAATGGATCGCGGTACGCGAACGGCTATCCGGTGTTGCGTTGATTCGCTATACGGATATTGTTTTAATTTCCAGGTCCGAGGTTCGAGCGAACCTTCATTTTATCGGCAACGAAGATCAGTTGACCGTGGCCTTGGCACAGGCGGATTTGACATTAAACCAGGACGAAAGCGAAGACTGGATGCTGCGTTCGCAACGCAAGGCACAATGACGATGGGGGGATGCGTGGCGTGAGCATTCCGAATTTTATTTCCTTGGGCCGCCTGTTGGCGGTGCCGATTGCGGTCTGGTTAATACTGGACGGCAACCTTGGCATTGCGTTTTGGGTGTTCGTGGCGGCTGGTGTCAGCGATGCGGTCGATGGATTCCTGGCCAAGCGCTTCGATATGCAGACTGAACTGGGAAAAGTGCTGGACCCGCTGGCCGACAAGGCGCTTCTCGTTAGCGTTTACATATCGCTGGGGCATGTGGGGTACATTCCGGTGTGGCTGGTGATTTTGGTGGTTTTCCGCGATTTCGTAATCGTCGGAGGCATTATTCTGGCCCACACCATTAGCCTGACAATGCGCATGAAGCCGTTTATTGTCAGCAAGATCAATACGCTAGCGCAAATTTTGCTGGCAGGTATCGTTCTGGCCAGCGCCGGCAAAATTCTGGATCTCGAGATGGTGATCATGCCCATGGTTTATCTGGTTGGCGTAACGACGTTTATCTCGGGCGCGGCTTATCTGATTTTCTGGGGCCGGTTCGTGGCCGTGTCGGGGGATGGTGAGTAATGCGAATCGGGAAGGTCTGGGCGTGGCTGGCCGGGTTAGCGGTCTTTTGTCTGCTGCTGTATTTGTTACGCAGTGTCCTGGTCCCCTTCGTCGCGGGCATGGGGGTCGCCTATCTTCTTGATCCCGTCGCTGACAAACTGGAAGAAAAGGGATGTTCGCGGACCCTTGCCGTCGTCATCATCAACGTCGTTTTCTTTTTCGTTCTTTGTGTTCTGATGGTGCTTCTGATCCCGCTCTTGCAGGCGCAGGTCGTTGGTTTCGTGAGCCGGGTTCCCGGCTATTTCGAGGTTCTTCGCGGCATCATCGAGCCAATTCTGGAACGGCTGGCCGCCGTTATCCCGGAAGAGCAGCTTGACCAGCTACGGGCGTCCGTCGGGTCGTTTGTCGGCAATATGCTTCAATGGGCGGGCGAAGTGTTCAAGGGGATCTGGCGCGGCGGCATGGCGGTCGTGAACCTGCTGTCGTTGGTCGTCATCATGCCTTTGGTCGCCTTTTATCTTTTGCGTGATTGGGACCGCATCGTTGATCATATCGACGGTATGTTGCCGCGAACCGTTGCTCCCGTGGTACGCGGGCTTGCGACCGAGATCGATAGCACCCTTTCCAACTTCGTGCGCGGACAGGCTCTCGTCTGCCTGCTGCTGGGCGGGTTCTACGCCATTGGACTGACCCTGGTTGGTCTCGACTTCGGCCTGGTCGTTGGTCTGGGAACGGGGATTATCTCGTTTATTCCCTATTTCGGCATGGCCATCGGCATGGCGGTCGGTCTGGGTATCGCGCTTGCCCAGTTTTCCGATTGGGTTCCGATTGCGTTGGTCGCCGCTGTATTTGGCGTCGGCCAGATTTTGGAAGGAAATTTCCTGACCCCGCGTATGGTCGGTGACAAGGTCGGACTGCATCCGGTTTGGGTGATCTTTGCGGTAATGGCGGGCAGCGCGCTGTTTGGTTTTACCGGAATGCTACTGTCCATACCGGCGGCGGCCTCCATCGGCGTTCTCGTGCGCTACGCCGTGTCGCGCTACCGCGATAGCGAAGCGTATGGGAGCGAGGAAGGCGGCGAGGGCGAACCGTCTTGACGCCTTCTGATCAACTGCGTCTGGATTTCGATCTTCGTCCGGCCCTGGGTGGCGAGGATTTCCTGGTCGCCCCCAATAATTCCGACGCCGTGGCGTGGCTGGACCGATGGCCCGACTGGCCATCTCCGGTGCTGACCATCTACGGCCCGCCCGGTTGCGGAAAGTCCCACCTGACGCAGGTCTTTCTTGCAGCAGGCGGCGTGGCGAAGGTTGGTGCGAAAGAATTGGGAAATACGGAGCCGCACGAAATTCTGGGCGATGCGCAAGCCTGCGCCATTGATCACGTCGAAGCGGTACTATCGGCCGGGCTGGAGCGCCAATTGCTTCACCTGTATAACGTTGCCGCCGAAACCGGTCGAAAACTGTTACTGACCGCGCACTCGGCCCCCGCCTTCTGGCCGCTGTCGATTGCCGATCTGCGTTCGCGAATGGGTGCGGGTGTCGCGGTCGAAATTGGCGCACCCGATGATCCGTTGATTGCGGCGGTACTGGTCAAGCTGTTTGCTGATCGTCAGCTTCGGGTCGACGGCGGCGTGGTGACATTTCTTCTTTCGCGCATGGAGCGTTCGTTCGATGCGGCGCGGCGCGTTGTGGCCGCTATCGACGAAGCGGCTCTGGCAGAACACCGCAACATCACGGTGCCGCTGGTCAGGAAGGTGCTGGCGACCCTTCAATCGACTTGATTGCCTCAAGATCGGAAATCGCGAAGACGTCGATGGGCGCCTCGCGGCCCTTTACGGTTACTTTATGCTTGGCGAAGGATGAGGTGTCGATGCCGACACGGGCTAACAGGTCGGCTGAAACGACCAGCGGGCAATCGAATTCCTTGGTCTGACTTTCCAGCCTTGCCGCGATGTTGATGTTGTCGCCGATGGCCGACAGCAGAGGCGCTTTCGGAGGCCCCATGACCCCGACAATGGCCTCGCCGACATGAATTCCAATACCCATACGCAACGGTTCCGCCAACTCGTTTTTTAGGCGTCGGTTCAGTGTGTCCAGGCGCGCGAACATTTGGGCGGCCCCGGCCAAAGCCTGACGGCTTCCTGCGGTTACTCCGTCTTCCAGACCGTATAGCGCCATTAGTCCGTCGCCCGCGAACTGGGCGTAGTGTCCGTCGGTATCGCTGAGCGCGGCCGTCATCTCGGCGAAAAAGAGGTTGAGAATGAATAGAACGTCATAAGGAAGCCGGCGCTCGCCGAGGCGCGTCGAACCGCGCAGATCAATGAACATGGTGACGATCTGTTGCTCGCGCCCGTGGACGCCACCGGGAAGCCGACCGTGGGCGGCGGTGGCGGTCGGCGGAAGCAGGGGGGTTGCGTGCAAATCACGGCGCGGTCTCACCTGACAGGCCAATCTGATAGAGGGGGCGGCGTCAATTTTGGCCAGCGCGCGCGCCTCCATCGGTTCGGGTTTCGGCAAATGCGAAATGGCATCGCCAACGCTGACCCGGCAGGTCGTGCACCGTCCCCGACCGCCGCAGACAGCGGCGTGCTCAATTCCCGCACCCTGGATTGCCTCAAGCACGCTGTTGCCGACCGGCGTTCTTACGGAGCGTCCGTCGGGAAGCTGGATTTGGAAAGTTCCATGGCGATTGCGGTACGCCCGTCGCGCCAGTCGCGCCAACAGCGTCAACGCAACGAGACCGGCCAGCACGGCCAGTAAGATGACTTCCAGACTTCCATGTATCTCCCTAAGAGAAGATGGCGAAGCCAGGTACTCGGCGAAAACACCTTCCTGCCACAAGGGATCGACGGCGCGCTGTTCGGCTTCAAACCCGGCTCGCAGAAAGCCGACAACGGCCAGAACCGGCAGGATCATAACTGCGGGGTAAAGGATGGGAACAACTGCCCCATACCAGGGCTTGAGCCGCAGCCAGAAATGAAGGCCGACGCAAAGGTGCCCCCAGACCACCAGCAGAAGGACCGATTGCTTCAGAATAATCCAAGCGCCGCCCGACCAGATGGAGGCGATGATGAAGGGGTAGGTCGGATCGATCCCTAGAATTTCGTAGCTGCCCCGTGTGCCGATTGCATGGGCCATTAACAATGGCCAGACCAAAAGCCCGAGGATCAGTTGCGCCGCTTCCCACCTTGCCATGCGTAAGTGAGGCCGTCGGTACAGGGCGATCAGGGCCAGCAGAAAATGAACAAGGAAAGCGCCGAATAGAAAGGGGCCGCCCAGCGGGCTTCGCCACGGCACGTTGAGGATGCGGCGAACCGCCTCAAGCGCGTCCAGTGAAAAGATGCCGAAAGAATGATTGAAAAGATGCGGGATAACGAAGGCCGCAACGATCAGGCCGGACCAGAGGCGCAGGTGTTTTTCAAGCATGACTGGAATGTAGGAGTGCCCCCTGCGTTATTCCAGTCTGGGCGTTATTCCAAATCGTGCGGGCTGACAAACGCAATCAACTGCGCGCCGTCTCGTTCGATATCGCGCCAATGAGCGATGTCGGTTTGCAGGACCGCCAGGGCGGCGGTCGGGAATTTCACGGCCATGCGGCTATAGGCCTCCTCGTCGCCGCTTCCGGCCAAAAAGTGCGCCAGCTCCTCCATGCCGGGGTTGTGCCCGACGATCATCACTGCCCCGACCGCATCGTCCAGCGCCCGTAAACGGCGCACCCATACGCTGGCGTCGGCATGATAGAGCGCGTCGTCAATAACGGCGGGAAGATCGCCGTCGAACTGGGCCTGAACCTTTTCCAGGGTGGAAACCGTGCGCTTGGCGGCGGAACACAAAACAAGTTCGGGTCGGGGATTGTGCCCACCCAGATATACGGCCATGTTTTTTGCCGCGCGCTTGCCGCGCTTGTTCAGCGGCCGGTCGAAGTCGGCCAGCGTCGGGTCTTTCCAACTAGATTTCGCATGGCGCAACAGATAGATCGTTTTCATCCCGGCCCTTTTTTTGGCGCCAACCGAAGGTGCTATTGCGTGGCGCGGCGCGCAATTCCTTTAAGCCTGCGTTTGCGCAACTTGTTGGCTTCGGCGTGGCGTTTTTCGGCTGCCGCGATCATAACTTGCTGGCAGCCCATATTGCGTTGCCGCGCATCCGGTTGACGTTGCACGTAGCTGCCGTCCGATTGCATGTCCCAGACGCTGCGCGGATCGATTAGCTGGGCCTCGAACACAGCGTCGAGTTCGCGCTGCAGTGCAGGGTCTTCGACCGGCGTGATAATCTCGACCCGGCTTTTCAGGTTGCGCTTCATCAGGTCTGCCGAACCGATGAAGTACTCGTCCTCACCACCGTTGGCAAAATGGTAAATGCGCGCGTGTTCAAGGAACCGTCCGACGACGGAAACAATGGTGATGTTCTCGGATAATCCCTTGATGCCCGGCAGCAGGCGGCAGGTGTCGCGGATGACCAATTCCACCTTTACCCCGGCCTGTGACGCCCGATAAAGCGCCTCGACGATCTGGGTGTCTTCCAGCGCATTGGATTTAAGCCGGATCAGGCCCGGCTGATCAGCCGAGTGGATTTGGATTTCGCGGTCGACCTTGTCCAGCAGCGCCTTTTTCATCGCTTTCGGCGCGGTCAGGATTTTCCGGTAGTTGCGCGACGGCTTGCACCCGGTGGTCAGGTAATTGAACAATTCGGTCAAATCGTGGCCCACGTCTTCGTCACACGTTAGAAGGCCCAGATCGCAATACATTCGCGCATTGCCCGCGTGATAATTACCGGTCCCCAGATGGGCGTAGCGCCGCAGACCGCTATAATCGCGGCGCACGACCAGGATCGCCTTGGCGTGCGTTTTCAGGCCGACGACCCCGTAGGTTACGTGAACGCCCACATCCTCCAGCCGGCTTGCCCAGCCGATGTTGGCGGCCTCGTCGAAACGGGCCTTTAGCTCGACCACCACGGCGACCTGTTTGCCGTTGCGTGCGGCATCCATCAGATAATCGATAATGGCGGTTCCGGCGCTGGTTCGATACAGCGTCATCTTGATCGCCATAACCTTCGGGTCCTGGCTTGCTTCGCGGACGAAACGTTCGACCGAGGTCGAAAACGATTCATAAGGATGGTGCAGAAGGATTGATCCGTAATCGCGGATAATGTGGAAAATGCTGCGCGGGTCACGCAACGAAGTATTGTCGATGGGACGATGCATCGGATCGTGCAGGTCCGGCATGTCGAGCGAAGCCAGTTCAATCAGATCCTTCATGCCGATCATGACGTCGGTTTCGCTGACATCCTTGGCTTCGTCCAGACCCAGTTCAGCGGCCAGCATACCGCGATGCACCGGATCAATGCCTTTTTGCGTTTGCAGACGCACGATCGGTGCGAACTTGCGGTCGCGCAATTCGGTTTCGATCATTTCCAGAAGGTCGTCGGCGTGTTCCTCGTCTTTCTCGGTATTGGCGTTGCGCGTTACGCGGAATACTTCACACGACTCAATGGTGCGATCCGGAAACAGAAGGTCCAGATTGTTGGCCATGACCTCTTCCAGAGGGACGAAGCGGTTTTTCTCTCCAACCCGCAGGAAGCGCGGCACGCCCGAGCCGACAGGCACTTTCACCCGCGCCATGATCGAATCCTGTTCGTCTTGCTGATGCAACGCGGCCAGCAAATTGAGCGACAGGTTCGATAGGTGGGGGAACGGATGGGCCGGATCCATGGCCAGCGGGGTAACCAGCGGAAAGATGTTTTTCAGATAATATTCGCGGATTTTCGTGCGCTCGGCAGGGGTCAGGTCGCCGTACGTGAGCACATGGATTCTGTGCCGGGCCAGCTCCGCCAGGGTTTCCCGATAGACGTCGCGCTTGATTTTCTCGATCTCGGCGATCTCGGCCAGGCATTCGTCAATCTGCTGTTGGGGGGTTCTACCATCCACCGTCTGTCGATGGACACCGGCGCCGACCTGCTGTTTCAGGCCGCCGACGCGCTTCATGATGAACTCGTCCAGGGTCATATCGCATATGGCCAGGAACTTGACCCGCTCCAGCAGCGGCGTTCTCGGATCACACGCTTCGTTCAGGACGCGGCGGTTAAAGGTCAGCCATGTCAGCTCGCGATTGAGGAACAGCTTGGGCGTGCGCAGGTTCTTCGGCACGGTGAAAGGCGACGAAGTGGGCTTCATGCTGCAACCGGGCACCCGTACTTCAGGCGCAGGCGGTTCGACCGCAGTTGCCGTTTTTTCCGCGACGGATTTAACCGGAGCGGCTTCATCCACCAAAGTTGCCGCTTGTTTCGCCGTAGGGGTCATTGGGTCCTCTTTCTCAGGCTATGCCTTTTTGGTTTTGGTCTTTCGGCGTTTGGCCGCCAGGGCAATTTCCAACTTATCGCAAAAAGTGGCGATGGTTTTTATTCTCGAATAGCGTTTGTTGTTTCCTTCGACCAGGGTCCATGGCGCGATCGACGTGCTTGTGCGCGCGATCATATCGTTCACCGCGAGTTCGTAGTCGTCCCACCGTTCGCGATTTCGCCAATCCTCGTCAGTTAACTTCCAACGTTTATACGAGATTTTCTTGCGTTCCTTAAATCGTCTTAACTGCTCTTCCTTGCTGATATGTACCCAGTATTTGAGCAGGACGATCCCGTGATCAACGAGTTGTTCCTCGAAATCGTTCAGTTCAGAATAGCCGCGCATCCATTCCGCTTCGGTGGCGAAACCTTCGATGCGTTCGACAAGGACGCGACCGTACCAGCTGCGATCGAAAATAGTAACCCGACCGGCTCGGGAAAGATGCCGCCAGAACCGCCACAGGTGGTGGTGCGCCTTTTCCTCGTCGGTGGGCGCGGCAATGGGGATAACCTGATAGCTGCGCGAATCCAGCGCCGCCGTGGTGCGCCGGATGGCGCCGCCCTTGCCCGCCGCGTCCCACCCTTCGAAAACAAGGATTGACGACAGGCCGCGCTCGTGGGCTTCGCGCGAAAGCCGATGCAGCCGCCCTTGATAGGTTTCCAGCTTCTTTTGGTATTCGCTGCGGGTCAGCGCAAGGTCGTCGTCCAGCTTGCTCAAAATCGAAACCCCGGGTGCGGGCATGGCGAATTCCGTTGTGCCGCTCGGTTTGCCGGTTCCCTTCTTTTTGGTCTTTTTTTGTATCTTATTTTGTGTGGCTCGTAACTCGGCGGCCACTCGTTCGGCGGTTTCAAATTCGGCCAGGTGACGTTCGATGGCGTCACGAATGGTGGTGGCGACGGTCAGGCTGCGATAGGGGGCGTCGGCGCCCTCGACAATCCGCCACGGTACCCGGCCAACGCTGCTGCGCATGATCGTGCGTTCGGCGGTGGCGATGAATTTATCGTACATGCGCCAGTGCGCCCAGTCGGTCTTGGTCACGCGCCATGACGTGAGGGGATCGGCCTCAAGGGCTTCAAAGCGTTCCTTTTGAGCTTCCTTGCCGAGGTGCATCCAGAATTTGAGAATCAATGCCCCGTCGTTGGCAAGGCCGCGTTCGAAGGCGATAATGCGATCCAGCGCGTCGTCGAGTTCCGCGTCGGTTCGCTTTTCATAGACATGATCAAGGACTGGGCGCGAGTACCAGGAACTCAGGAAACAGCCGATCACGCCCTTGGGTGGCAAAGCCCGCCAGTAACGCCAGAATTCCGGCCTTTCGTGCTCCTCGTCGGATGGCTCGTCGAAGGCCCGCGTGATGGTCCAACGTGGATCCATCCATTCGTTCAGAAGATCGGCGGTTTCGCTCTTGCCCGCGCCGTCGACGCCCGCAAAAACAATGATCACCGGGAATTTGGCGCGCCGAAGCATTTGCTGGACTTCCAGCAACTGGGTTCTGAGCGCCGGCACTTGCTGATTGAAAACCGATTTTTCGATGCGATTTCCAAGTTCCGCAGCTTCGAACATAGCTTTGCTCTCCCCGGACTGTTGGGCCGTTACCGGTCTTTCTGGAAGGCGACGTTGCTTATAAACCGCAACAAGGGCCGCCATTCCTCGGTGTAACGCTCGGCGCGGCTGGGCGCCATGTCGAAAATGCTCAGGCCGCCCGCCGACGCGGTCGGATAAAGCTGGGTGTCGCGAATCAACGAAACAACGTCCTGATTCAACCCCGCCAGGAAATCCTCCAGATGGCGCGACGCGGTCGTTCGCACCCGTATCCGATTTCCGACCAGCGCGACCGCCCTTTTATTGTTGCGGATCGGCTTCAATTTGTCGAGAACCCGCAAGAATCTGCGTGTCGTCGCCTCGTCGAAAAGCGACGGCAATACCGGGATGAGGATCACGTCGGCGGTTTGCACCAGTTCGCGCACCGCGCCGCGGCGAACGGCAGCCGGGGCGTCGACGACCAGACGCCGGGTTCCGCCAGGTACCTTCCCAATCTTCTTTGTCCAGTCCAGTCCGGTAATCGGCGGATATTTTTCGGGGCGTTGCTTGATCCAGGTAAGGGAAGATTTCTGACGGTCGCAATCGGCCAGTACCGTTTCGAAACCCGATAGCGCGAATGCCCCAGCAAGGTTGGTGGCCAGCGTCGACTTGCCGCAACCACCCTTGGGATTTGTGACCAGTATCGTAAGCATTACTTCTCGGCCTTGCTTCAGGTGGACCAAAAACGTTTGCAGGCGAGCAGACGGGCGACGTCGTCTGCCAGAGTTTTGGTGGCTTGCTCCGCGCCAAAGGAATGCCAGCCCAGAACCAGCGCGCCCGCGCGAGCGATGGGTCCGGCGGTGTTCCGCGAGGACGTCTTCACCAGATGCGCGACAAGATCGCGGGCCACGGCGACATCGTTCATGTAGCCCAGACCGTCCTGCAATTTTTGCATTTCGGTCGTGAAACCGCGCACCCGTTCGCGTCCGTAGAGCGAGCTGAAAAAATCAGTCGCGTATCGAAGTTTTTTGACATCAATACGCAATTGGTGCTTTTCTTCCGCACTCAGGGTGTCGAAAACGCGACCCTGTTTGCGCACCTTCTTGAAGCGCTTGGACAAGAGACTGTCCGACAACTCAATGATCGGCCGCTGCAAAAGAGCCGTCGCTCCTGCGTCGCGCCGGTTGCGCCATTTGCGTCCTTCGATCCAGCCCAGTGTTTCCAGAAGGAATGTGGTGAAACGCGGATCGGCGATTTCCTCGCGGGCTTCGGTCCGGGCGTTTGCGCGGTCTTCCGACAGGCGTTTCATCAGCACGGCAAAGGCGGGCTCGCCTTCCATGGCGGCGGCGACGGGCCCGACGATTTCATCCATGAACACGTCGAGATCACGGGTGTCGGCCAAACTTTTGGTCTGCCATTTCACTTCGTCGGTGATGCGCTCGTACTGTTCACGCGGCATGACGTCGCGGAAAATGCGCAAGGCCGAACGCATGCGGCGCATAGCGACCCGCATTTGATGCACGCCTTCGGGATGGTCGCTCAACCTCGTGATCTGTTCGTTGTCCATCAAGTGGTCGAGGCAATGGTGCAGGATGTGAACGAGGGTATCTTCCACGTTGGCCGATTGCGGAAGATCCAGCGGAACAGCCTTGCGCCACCCCGGCCCAGCGCCCAGCGCCTGCAGAGCCGCGATTTCACGGCTGGTCGTGGCGACGCGCAATGGAACCTTGGCGTGAATATCGAGAGCTACGTCAAAGGGCGCCGCGCCGTCGGCAGATTTTGTATCGAGAACGATCTCGCTGAATTTTTGATTGTCGTCACCGGCGGCGAATTCGCCGTTTTCCAGGGCGAAGTTCACGGCCCTGCGTTTCGGTGTCACCAGATGACGTATCGTACGATGAATTCGGCATTGAAGAACCGGTTCCAGCAGGCTTCCGGGAGATGGTGTCGCCAGGGCGCGCAAATCAGCATTGCCGACGGCTCCGGGATCGGGTTCCGGCGTCGGCAGGGGGTTCTCCCAATGAAGGCGACGGACCCGCACACCGTGCAGCGAGATTCCGGTGGCGCACACCGACTGAATGTATCGGTTGTCAACCTTGCGAACTTCGATGACCACGTTGCGTGAGGCCAACTGCTGGTCGGCGGTATCGAAACAGGTTGCTCCCACCGTTCCGGTGGTGGCGCGTTGCGATGACATCTCGCGCAATTGCCGAAGGTTGCGAATTCGGTTCAGGTCTTTTCCGTCGATTGTCAGCCGCAAATTCTTTTTCATTTCGTCCTGCTTCGACACTTAATACCTGTTACACCATATGAGGTATTGACCGTTTCTGCAAAGAAAGCCGTGGCTAATCCCCTGTTCATTGTGGGAAAAAGGAATATGGCAAAACCCGTAGTTGCGAAAAATCGTTCGGGGCGTATCGGTGTCATCGATATCGGCTCGAATACGGTGCGCCTCGTGATCTACGAAGCGCCGACCCGCCTGCCGTTTCCACTTTTCAACGAGAAAGCACAATGCGGGCTTGGACGGTCCATGGCCCGCACCGGACGCCTCGATACGCAAGGGGTCGAAGCCGCGCGTATCGCATTGGGCCGGTTTGTTCTTTTGGCGGAGGCGACCGGGGTCGATCATTTGGAATTGGTGGCGACGGCGGCCGTGCGCGAAGCTTCCGACGGCCCCGAATTCGTCGAAGACATCGAAAAACGCTTCGGCGTGAAGGTTGACGTTATCGACGGCGCGGAGGAAGCCCAGCTTGCCGCGCGCGGCGTTCTCAGCGGCGTTCCCAATGCCGATGGATTGCTGGGTGATCTAGGTGGAGGCAGCCTTGATCTCGTGGTTCTGGAAAAAGGCAAATTCGGACGATGCGAAACTTTCCCGCTAGGCCACCTGCGGCTTGCGGAAGGTGGGCGGACACCGGCTGAAGCATCCGGCATGGCTGCGGAATATCTGGAAAGGGAAAAGTGGCTGGACGAAATCAAGGGCCGAAATCTGTACGCGTTGGGCGGCTCGTGGCGCGCCGTTGCCGGCGTGCTTCTTGATCGTCTCGACTGGCCGTTGCACGTCATAGACAATTTCTCGATTTCTCCAGATGAGGCGCTGGACCGGCTGGACTATGTGGCCCGGATTGATCCTAAATCCTGGCCAAGGGCTGGCAGAATTTCCCGCCGCCGTGTCGGGTCCTTGCCGTTTGCGGCGTCTGCCCTGGAGATGCTAATCAGGCGCACCAACCCGGCGCGTGTAATCTTCTCGGGGTTCGGTATGCGCGAAGGCCGAATGCTGAGCTGTTTGCCCGAGGAGGTGCGCCGACAGGATCCGCTGATCGCCGGATGCGCGGGCCATGCGGAACGCAGCGGGCGCTTCAGCGTGCACGGCGAGGAAATTACAGCCTGGATGGAACCCTTGTTCACGGATACCGACGCCGACGCTTCCGGCGTCCGTTTGCGCACGGCGGCTAGCCTGTTAAGCGACATATCGTGGAGTGTTCACCCCGATTATCGCGGGGAAAATGCTTTCCACCGGGTCTTGCGGCTTCCGTTTGCGGGGCTTTCCCACGAGGATCGGGTCGAATTGGCATTGGCGGTTTTCGTGCGTTACGGCGGCGATCTTTCGTCGAACATTTTGTCGCGGCCGATGTCGCTTCTGGGCGAGCGCGGGTCCATGCGCGCCGTGGCCGTCGGGCGAGCGTTGCATCTGGCCCATACGCTATCGGGGGGAGCGCCGGGACTGCTCTCGAAAACATGTCTACGGCGCAAACGCAACCGTGTGGTTCTCGATCTGGGAACAGATGGCGCCCTATTTCAGAGCGAGGCCGTCGAACGCCGCTTGGGCAGGCTGGCGAAAAGCATGGATCTGAAGCCGAGGATCGTCTCGGCGGAAGATTGACGCGCTACGCGTCGCCGATGCTGACGGCTTTCAGTTTGCGCCCCTTAACCATCAGGGCGGTTTCGCCGTTGCGTAGCTGAAGGGCTTCGGCACCGAACACCTCGCGGCGCCAACCGCGAAGGGCAGGAACGTCCGCCTTTTCACCCAATGCGGCGATGAGATCGAGGTCGCTGGCCGAAGCAACCAGCTTTTGCGCCGCACCCGATTCCTCGCACTTCATTTTCAGCAAAACTTTCAAAAGATCGGTCAACGGCCCCAAGCCAGCCGGAATATCCGGCCTTTTAATCTGTTGCGGGCAATCCTTTTCCGGGATTGCCAGTCCGCGGCCGACGGCAGCAAGCACGGCCGCGCCCGCCGGGCCTTCTGCGAAGCGCCGCCCCAATCCCCTGGTTCGCGCCAGATCGGAGGGGGTGGACGGCGTATGGTGGGCGATCTCGCACAGTGCTTCATCGCGGACCACGTGACTTCGCGGCACGTCAATGCGCCGCGCCTCAAGTTCCCGCCATGCGCCCAGCTCACGAAGTACGGCAAAAAAACGGGGCGACGAGGCCCTCGACTTAATTCTCCGGAAAACTTCCTGCGGGTCCTGGATGTAAGTGCCGGGCAGGGAAAGCGTTTCGATTTCCTCTTCGAGCCAATTGGCGCGACCGTTGTGACTTAGTTTCTTGAGAAGTTTCCCATAGACGATGCGCAGATGGGTAACGTCGGCCAGCGCGTAGGAAATCTGTTTTTCCGAGAGCGGGCGCGCGGACCAGTCCGTAAACCGCGAGGATTTATCCAGCCGCGCCCCGGCCAGCTTCTTGACCAGCGTTTCATACCCGGCAGAGTCTCCGAACCCGCAGACCATCGCCGCGATCTGCGTATCGAAGACCGGCTCGGGTAGCCGGTCCATGATGTGAAGAAATATTTCCAGGTCCTGCCGGGCCGCGTGAAAGACCTTCAAGACCTTTTCGTTGGTCATCAGACCCCACACCGGCGAAAGGTCGATGCCTTCGGCCAGGGCGTCCACGGCGGCGGCCTCTTCGTCACCGGCAAGTTGGATGACGCATAGCTTCGGCCAAAAGGTCCGTTCGCGCATGAATTCGGTGTCGACGGTGACAAAATCGGAATTGGCGATGCGTTCGCAGAAGGCAGCCAGGGTCCGCGTATCGGTTATTAAGCTCATGGGGCGCACCTATACACGGATATTTTGCCTTCGGCAAAGGGTGTGATGATGGTTTTTCCCAAAGTTTTTCCTATCAACGGGGATTTCCTTGCTCAAACCTCATCTCGCGGCTTGACAAATGGCGCGCTAAGTTGTGCTTTGTCGCGCCGTCGCGTATCCGTGCGCGGCGTTTGATTGATTATGCCTAAACATTGAATGACGTCAGGAGCGATCCGTTATGCATCCCTACCGCACCCACACTTGTGGAGAACTGAGGCTTGAACACGCCGGAGAACCGGCCCGGCTTTCGGGATGGGTCCATCGAAAAAGGGATCACGGCAACCTTCTGTTTGTTGATTTGCGCGACCACTACGGCCTGACTCAGTGCGTCATCGACGTCTCCAGTCCGCTGTTCAAGATCGTCGAAGAGGTTCGCTCCGAATCTGTGGTGACCGTGACGGGCAAGGTCGTAAAACGCTCGGAGGAAACGATCAACCCGAGCCTTCCCACCGGCTCGGTGGAAATTGCGGTTGACGAATTCAAGGTCGAATCGGCGGCCGAAGTTCTGCCCATGCAGGTTTACGGCGATACCGAGTATCCCGACGACATTCGCCTGCGTTACCGGTTTTTGGATCTGCGCCGCGAGCGCATCCATGCCAACATCATCCTGCGCAACCAGATTATAGCCAGCATCCGCAGGCGCATGATCGACCAGAATTTTCTTGAATGCCAGACCCCGATCCTGACCGCCAGTTCGCCCGAGGGCGCGCGCGATTTCCTGGTGCCAAGCCGCAATCATCCGGGCCAGTTCTATGCACTGCCCCAGGCTCCACAACAATTCAAGCAGTTGATCATGGTCTCGGGCTTTGATCGCTATTTCCAGATTGCGCCGTGCTTCCGCGATGAAGACGCGCGAGCTGATCGCACGCCCGGCGAGTTTTACCAGCTTGATTTCGAGATGGCCTACGTCACTCAGGAAGATGTTTTCGATGCCATCGAACCGGTTCTGGCCGGCGTGTTTGACGAATTCACCACAGACAAGCCTGTGACCAAGCCGCCGTTCCCCCGCATCACGTTCGCGGATGCCATGCTTAAGTACGGCTCCGACAAGCCCGATCTTCGCAACCCGCTGGAAATTGCCGATGTGACCGAAGAATTCAGGGGCGGCAGTTTCGGGCTGTTTGCCAAAAACATAGAGAAGGGATCTATCGTTCGCGCCATACCGGCGCCGGGTGCTGCTGCTAAGCCGCGAAGTTTCTTCGATAAACTGAATGACTGGGCGCGCAAGGAAGGGCAGGGCGGTCTCGGCTATGTTGTGTATGCCGAGGAAGGCGCCAAAGGGGCTATCGCCAACAATCTTGAAGCCGACCGCATCGCTGCCATTCGCGAGAAAGCCGGTGTCGGCGAGGGTGATGCCATCTTCTTTGTTTGCAATCAGAAAAAAGATGCCGAGAAGTTCGCGGGCGTGGTTCGCGAGCGCATCTGCGACGAATTGGAGTTGCGCGCCGAGAACCGCTTCGACTTCTGTTGGGTTATCGACTACCCGATGTACGAACGCAACGAGGATACCGGCGAAATCGAGTTCAGCCACAATCCGTTCTCGATGCCGCAGGGTGGGCTTGAAGCTTTGGAAACCAAAGACCCGCTGGACGTTCTGGCCTATCAGTACGATATCGTTTGCAACGGTATCGAACTGTCCAGTGGCGCCATTCGGAACCATCGGCCCGACACCATGTACAAGGCGTTCGAGATTGCCGGATACGGCCCCGAGGTGGTCGAGGACAAGTTCGGCGGTATGCTTCGCGCCTTCCAGTACGGGGCTCCGCCGCATGGTGGTTCAGCGCCGGGAATTGATCGCATCGTGATGCTGCTGGCCGACGAAGCCAACCTTCGCGAGGTTATCATGTTCCCCATGAACCAACAGGCCCAGGATTTGTTGATGGGAGCGCCGGGCGAGGTTCGGCCCGAACAGCTTCGTGACCTGCACATTGCAGTCAAAATGCCTAAGGCCAAGGCGAAAAAGACGCCGGAATAGGCCTGTGGAACAGGTCTGCAGGTAAATCAGGCGATCACGTCGGTTGATTCATCGGCATAGCGGAACAGGGTGACGATTCGTCGGCTACCCTCGACGACGCGTGGCTGATCCGCATTGTACTTTTCATCGAATTTCAGGCGTTCTTCCCAGATCGCCAGGAAATCGCGGGGCTGATCGGGCTCCGCCTTCTTGCCGGTAAGCGCGCCGATGGTTCGGTCGTAGTCGGGGTGAAGTTCGGGTTGAAAGGCGAGCATGGCGTACTCATCCCACGGCAGAATTCCGGCAACGTATAGATCCATACTGGTTTCGGCCATCTGACGCGGGGTGGCGTTGCGAAAGTCGATATCGCCGATCAAACGGCGCAAGACAAATCGCCCCGCGAAATTTTCTTCGGGGACGTCCGATACGACCGGCGGATCGTCGGGCGATCTACGGGGCGGCGCAAGACGGGGCGGGGGTTCACGTACCTGTGCGTGAACGATGCCGCCGTTTATGGACGTTTGATCAAGTCCCATCGTTGTTTCCGTTAGCGCCCAGATACTGGGGGCGACCGATCCGAGCGGACCTCCTTGGCCTTGTACATGGCGTTATCGGCGAGGCTTAACAGCGTTTCGCCGTCGTCTCCGCTTCCGTAAACTTGCGTTCCGACACTGGCCCGCAGCATGATTGTCCATCCGTCGACATTGACGGCGGTGCTGTTGAGTTGTTTGTCGAGCAGGCGCGCCCGGTTCAAACCGTCTTCCCAGGGGACACGGGTCAAAAGCACGATGAATTCGTCGCCGCCGATGCGCCCGACATGATCCGTTTCGCGTACGTTTTCCACCAAAACCCGCGAAACCTGTTTCAGTACGATGTCGCCGACGATGTGGCCATAGGTGTCGTTGACCAGCTTGAATCCGTCAAGGTCGATCAGCGCCAGAACTCCCTGCTCGTCGTAACGCCGGGCCGCTGAAAGGGCCCTGGTAATGACTTTCTCGACACCGCGGCGGTTGAGAACGCCGGTTAGCGCATCAGTAAGCGCCAACCGTTCAAGATTGGCGAGCTGCCGATCGCTCTCCACTTGCTTGCGTTCCGCTTCGATGGCCGAGGCCAGGGCCAATTCGGCGACGTTTCGTAATGTTTCGATGTCCGGAGTGTCCGGACCGATGGCGGCATGGTCGAGCAGGTCGGTCAGAAGCGAGACCGTGGCGACGAGTTCCGTCTGACGATGCGCCGGAGCGGATTGCAGGCGTCGGATCGTTTTGTTGATAATCAAATCGGGGCCTCCCGACCGCAATGAAAACCTGTTTTCTTTCAATATCCCAGCAACTTGCGTGCCAATTGCCGCGCTGAGGAAATTCAATGACTTGGCGTTTCCACAATCGAAATAGAGGCTGTTGATAGGCAAAACTTGCCGGGTTGCAGGCGGTGTTTTTTCCCGGTTCCCCTTTTCGCGGGCGCGATCTGGGCGTATGGTCCGAGGCATGACCGCGAGGCCGTTTTTTTCTTTGGGTGTTGTATCATCGTTATGCTGGGCGGTGATCGTTGGTCCTGCGTCAGCCGCGCCGGGGGGGCTGGCTGGTCATCAGGCGTCCTATGGAATTACGCTTGCGTCGGCGGCAAACGGCAGCGGAGTGGCGACCGCCGAGGGCGCTGTGCTTTACCGGTTCGCAGATGCCTGCGAAGGCTGGACAACCGAAAACCGAACCCTTCTTCGTTTGACCGGGGAAGACGGAGAGGTCTCCGAGTCCGTTTGGACATACACCAGTTGGGAGACCAAGGACGGGCTTGATTTCCGGGTGCGGGTGCGCGAAATCGCCGATGGTGAGATTGCCGATGATTTTCGTGGCGAGGCCACGCTGGAACGGCCGGGAAACCCGGGAAAAGCCACGTTTAGGAAATCCATAGAAGGGGTCGTGGACTTGCCCGCGGGCACCCGGTTCCCAACCAATTATCTGCAAGAACTTCTGAGTAAGGCGCGGGCCGGGCACCGTTATGTCCCGGCAATCGTGTTCGATGGCGCGGACGCGGACAACCCCTATCGTGTTGGCGCGGTTCTGGCTGCCGCAGCCGACGGTGAAAGCGCAAAACTGGCCAAGCGTATGGGCCTGAGCGATATGCCGCTGTGGTCCGTTCAAATGGCCTTCTTCACAGTCGATCAAGCGTCGGCCGTACCTAAATTCGAAATTGCCGCGAATTATCGCGACGACGGGATTGCCGACACGTTCCTTCAGGATATGGGAGGCCTCGTCCTGCGTCTTACGCTTGAAAAGGTCGAATTGCTTCCCGATCCCGATTGTTAACTCCCGGCGGGGATACCTTTTTCACCTAAATCCCAGAACAGACCGGTCATGATGCGCAGGCCCTCGCGGGCGATGGGGGCCAGCATGTGTTCGTTGGGGGCGTGCTGGCTGCACGCCGAATACGAATGCGGCACCCAAATGGTTTTTAGGCCCAGGATGTCGGAAAACAGGTGATTGGGAAGCGATCCACCCAAATTGGGCAGGATAGCCGGGGCTTGTGCAGTCGTTGTTTCGACCGATTTGGCGGCCCAGATCACCCAGGGGTCGTCGGGATTCAGACGGCTGGCCTCAAACTGATCTTCGCGCCCCTCGCTGACTTTGACCATCGAAAAACCTTCGCGGTCCAGATGGCGGCGAAGGGCGGGAACGATATCGGCAGCGTCGGTGCCGACGACCGAGCGAAGCTGGCAAAATGCTTTGGCTTTGGGCGGGACCGCATTGACCGGTCTTTCCGGCGTTCCTGCGGTGAAAGCGAGAATTTCAAAGCTATTCCAGCCATAGACGCGCTCTGCGGGTGTCAGGCCGGGTTCGCCCCAATCTTCGTCGATGCCCGGACCATCCGCGCCTCCGTCGATGACCAAATCGGCTACCGCGTTGCGCACGGACCCAGGCAGCGGCGGGCGCCATTCGGGCACCTGGATAGCGCCTCTGGCGTCGGTAATGGTGGCCAGGGCATGGGTCAGAATAATCGCCGGATTGGCCAGAATGCCGCCCCAGTTGCCCGAGTGATGTCCGCCCTCGCGCAAATCGAGCTCCAGATTGATCTGGTGGGAGCCGCGCGATCCCAGGAAGATCGTCGGACGCTCGGGCGAAAGGCGTGGGCCGTCGGAGGCGATCAGAATATCGGCGGCCAAATGCCCATCCTTATGGGTCTCGCAAAATTCCGGCAGTCCCGCGGAGCCCGTTTCCTCGGAAGTTTCAATCAGGATGCGCGAGTTGAAGCCCAGTTTTCCACGCTCCGCCAGCACGAACCCAAGGGCCGCAATGTTGATGCCGTGCTGGCCCTTGTTGTCGGCGATGCCCCGGCCATACATTCGCTCGCCCTCGATGACGAGTTCCCATGGCGACAGCCCGTCGCGCCACAGATCATCAAGCCCGCGAATGGTGTCGCCGTGGCCGTAAGTCAGCACCGTCACCAGGGCAGGGTCTTCCAAGCGCTCGCCGACCAGCAACGGACCCTTTCCCGCTTTCGGGTTAGGCAGGATTTGGCACGTGTATCCCATGGCTTCCAGGGCCGGGACCATCTCATCGGCCAGATAGGTGTGCACGGCGTCCTTGCCGGTATCATCCTGACTGGTGCTCGGAATGGCGATGCGGCGGGCCATATCGGCGGTGAACCCGCCGTCGTCGAAATAGGACTCGGCACGGCTGATGGCGTTTTCGCGGCTCATGGGAAGGTTCCTCGTTGATAAAAAAATCCGCCGCCGGATATAACATTCCGGCGGCGGAATAACGAGGTCTGATTGATCGGCTATACGATCATTACTTGTCGGCGAAGTAGTCGCGGGTGATCTTGAAGATGACCGGACTCAGCAACAACAACGCGATCAGGTTGGGAATGGCCATCATTCCGTTTAGGGCGTCGGCTATGAGCCATAGCAACGCGAGTTGGTCCTTGAGCAGTGCACCGACGAAGATCATTGCGATCCATAGGTAACGATAGGGTTGGATCACTTTGACACCGAAGATGTATTCGGCACAGCGTTCGCCGTAGTAACTCCAACTCAGCAACGTCGTATAGGCGAAGATCAGAATGCCGAATACA
>JABGRG010000243.1 GCA_018648445.1 Rhodospirillales bacterium
TTGTCCGGGCCAAACGAGACGCTCCTGATGATCTCCGCGAAACCGATCACGGCGTTAAGCGGCGTTCGTAGTTCGTGGCTCATGTTGGCCAGGAATTCGGATTTCGCGCGGCTTGCCATTTCGGCCCGGTTTTCGCTTTTGCGCAGCGCCAACTCGGCCATGGTCCGCTCAGTCACATCGTTCATCACGCCACCAAAGCCAACGGGTTCACCGGCATTGAAAATAGGGAATTTGGTCAGCAAATAATGTTTGTCTTCGCCGGTCGGGCTCGGAATAACGACATTGTCGGAAATGACCTGCCAGTGGTCCAACATCCTTTGATCACCATCGGCATATACTTTTGCCCGTTCTTCTGGGTACAGGTCATAGGCGTTCTTGCCAATGACCGCCTGCTGATCAACACCAAACCAATCCTCGAACTGTTTGTTGATGAGCAGGTACCGGGCATCGCGGTCTTTCAGGAACAACGCGGCCGGGACATGGTCCATGATCGCGGTCAGGCGTTGTTCACTTTCCCGTAACAAGAATTCCGTCCGTTTCTGCAGGGAAATATCGGACCCGGTACCCCGGTAGCCCATGAATTGTCCATCTTCATCGAATACCGGTGTCGCGGCGATGGAGAACCAGGATTCCCCGCCGCCGGATTTAGCGTGCGAATAGACGAAACCGCGGAAGGGGCGATGATGTTGCAGGTCATCCTGCAATAGCCGCCAGACCTCGTCGTCGATATCCAGTTTTCCGATTTCCTGGCTGGTCTTGCCCAGCCATCTTTCCTCCGCAACGCCGGTCGCTTCCGTGAAGCGTTCGGAGAGAAACGAGAAACGAAGATGTTCATCCATCTCCCATAACCAGTCCGAGGCGGACGTCGCGAAATCCCGAAACCGCGCCTCGCTCTGGCCAAGGGATTCCTCGGTTTTCTTCAAGCGTGTAATATCAGCACGAATGCCGACCGTGCCGCCGTCCCTGGTTTTCCGCTCGGAATAGCGAAACCATCGTCCATCGGAAACGCGAAGCTCTCTCGCTTCGCCGGCTCTTCGGAAGGCGGCCAGCCGTTCACCGATCCATTCCTCGGTGCGGCCCACGGCGCTGGGATGGCGGCCATCTTCCACGGCCGCCCGGACAACATCCTCAAAGCGGGCGCCGGGCACCATCAGATGCGCGGCGTCTGGGTGCATCTGGCGATATTTTGAATTGCAGATAACCAAGCGCTCATCGACGTCATACAGCACGAAACCTTCTGAGATTGCCTCGATCGCCTCCACCAGCTGGGTTCTGGCCTGGGACAAATCATCTTCGACCAGTTTTCGCTCGGACAGGCTCAGCTGAAGACGCAAGTTGAGCCGCATGACCGAGCGATAACGCCACCATGCCATGACGACGGTGACGAACAAAATAAGGGCAAGGCTGGCGAATATGACCCGCTGCGTAGACCAAAATGGCGTCGGCGCGCCGTACCATTTTCGATAAATCGCCCAATATTCCGGCGTATTGACAAACGCGGCCACGGCTTCGTTCAAGGTGGCGTGCAATTCTGCTCGATGCTTCTGGACCCTGATGCCACGCTCAATAGTCTTTACCGGCTGCTCCAACGTCGTGATCACATCTTCA
>JABGRG010000244.1 GCA_018648445.1 Rhodospirillales bacterium
GCAAGGCGGAATACACCGCCGATTTTATTCACCAAAATGCCTACGTGGGACGCCTATTCCGCAGTCCTTACGCGCACGCCGAGATTATCCATGTGGATGTATCAAAAGCCCGCGCCCTGCCCGGCGTCATCGCCGTTATCACCGGGGAAGATTGCGACAAACCTTTCGGAATTATTCCCATTGCCCAGAACGAATTCCCCCTGTCTCGCGACAAGGTGCGCTACTGCGGGGAACCGGTTGCCGCCATCGCCGCCATCGACGTCGCAACGGCTGAAAAAGCGTTAAAACTGATTGACTTCAAGGTCAACGAATTGCCGGGTTACTTCACCGCCGACGATGCCCGTGCCGAGGATGCGGTGCAGTTGCATGAAAACAAACCCGGCAATCTTGAGCGCGAAGTGCATAGCGAATTCGGCGACGTTGATGAAGGTTTCGAGACAGCCGACATTATCCGCGAGGAGACCTTTGACTGCGCCGAGGTCACTCATGTCCACATGGAACCCCATGCTTCCCTGGCTGAATATGATGTCGAGCGCGACCGGGTGACACTTCATTCGGTGACCCAGGTTCCGTTCTATGTTCACAAACGGGTCGCCCAGTGCATGGACATGGATGAATCCCGGGTCCGGGTTATCAAGCCGTTTATCGGTGGAGGTTTCGGGGCCCGCACCGAAGCGCTGAATTTTGAAATCATTGCCTGCCTGCTGGCCCGCGCCGCTGGTGGCATGGTTCGTTTGAAACTTAGTCGCGAGGAAACATTCCTGACCCACCGGGGCCGCCCGCGCACCCGCGTGAAGATGAAAATCGGCATGACCAGCGATGGCAAGATGACGGCCTGTGATTGTGTGGTCGAGCAGACCGGTGGCGCTTTCGCCGGATACGGCATCGTCACCATTTCGTATGCAGGCTCTTTGTTGAACGCCATCTACGACATACCTGCCGTCCGCTATAACGGTTTCAGGGTGTATACCAACACCCCGGCCTGCGGCGCCATGCGCGGCCACGGCACCGTCGATGTCCGCCATGCCTTTGAAAGTGTCACCGACATGATGGCCGAAGAGCTGGGACTGGACCCCTTCGCGCTGCGCCGCGCCAACCTGCTCAAAGCACCGATCCGCACCATCAACGACCTTGAAGTGACCTCTTACGGTTTGCCCGAGTGTCTGGACTGGGTGGAGAAGGCCTGCGGCTGGAAAAAACGGAGCGGCAAGATGCCCGCGGGCAAAGGCCTGGGCATGGCCTGTTCCCACTACGTTAGCGGCGCCGCAAAACCTGTTCACTGGACGGGAGAGCCGCACGCTGTGGTCAACCTGAAGCTCGATTTCGATGGCGGCATCACCATTTTGACCGGCGCTGCCGATATCGGTCAGGGCTCCTCCACGATCCTGGCGCAGGTCGTCGGCGAGGTCCTGAAGGTTGATTTCGACCGCCTCACCGTGATCGCCAATGACAGCCGCATAACCCCAAAAGATAACGGATCCTACTCATCACGCGTCACCTTCATGGTTGGCAATGCGGCCCTGGAGGCGGCGGAGAACCTGAAAGTGATCCTGATCAAGGCGGCGGCCCGTAAACTCGAGGTCGATCCCGAAGACG
>JABGRG010000245.1 GCA_018648445.1 Rhodospirillales bacterium
TGAACCACGGTTCTCGTCATGCCCCGAACGACACCCATCGAAACGTCCCGTTACGCGGATATCGCGGCCGCGATCGAGTATCTGGTCCACCATTACGCCGAGCAGCCGTCCCTGGATGAGGTCGCGCGTATCGCCGGAATCCACCCGCATCACTTTCAGCGCACCTTCAAGACCTCGACCGGAGTCAGCCCGAAGCGGTTCCTGCAATACGTTACCCTGGGGCACGCCAAGGCCCTGTTGCAGGACCGCACCAACGTGCTGGAAGCCGCCTACGAAGCCGGCCTGTCCGGGCCGGGGCGTCTGCATGATCTGTTTGTCGCCTGCGAGGCGGTGACGCCGGGGGAATTCAAACGTCGCGGCCAGGGTTTGACCATCCGCTACGGCGTCCATGACAGCCCCTTCGGACGTGTCCTGATCGGTATTACCGAACGGGGAATTTGCCGCCTCGACTTCGTCACCGGCGACGAGGCGGCTGGCGTTCAAACCTTTGCCGAAGAATGGCCGGGGGCGACCATGATTGACGATGCGCCTTCCACCTCGGCAGCGGTCGAAAAAGCGTTTCATTTCGCCCTGCAAACGACCCCGGATGCCGAGCAACCGGGGTTGGTGGTCATGGGCACGAATTTTCAGATCAAGGTCTGGGAATCCCTGATGCGGATTCCCCGGGGCAGCGTCGCCAGCTACCAGGACATCGCCCGCGCCATCGGCAAACCCACCGCCGCGCGCGCCATCGGCCATGCCGTCGGCAGCAACCCTATTGCGCTGTTAATTCCGTGCCACCGGGTGATTTTGAAATCCGGCGCGATCCATAATTATCGTTGGGGCGTTGAGCGCAAGCGCGCCATTCTGGCGGTCGAACTGGCATCAAAAGACGTTTCCCCCACCTGAGACGAATTCATGATACGAACCAGCCTGTTCGCCGCACGATTGAGCGACTTGACGCTAAGGCGTTTGATCTTTTTTTCGTACCGTATGCAGCTTGCTTCCAGGCGGGCGACCTCGGACTTCAGGTTGGAAAGAACTCCGCAGTAATGTCTCATCTCGGCACCCTGCTTTTGCATGGCTTTGTTCAAATCTTTCGATGCCAAAACAAGCCGGTCATCTCCCGTATTCGCCGGTTTGGAAACCAGAACGCCAGTGTGAGCGGACGTATCCTGCCTTTCTAGCTTGAATTTTTGTAAATTAATAACAGTCATCCGCCTCTCCATGAAATACCCATAAAACTTACGCGGATAAATACTCAGGGCATGTGACGAGCATCACAGACCAAGTGGAATTGGCCTTCACGGCTTAGCAAGAAAGGATGGCAGGGTGCGGTTTAGAGGGCGACTCGGGCGACGCCAAGAATGCGCCCGGTTTTCAAGGACTGCAGGATAACAGCGCAATTGTCGCTGCCTTGCGCCGAGAGGTCGTCCATGGCGGTACGGATATCCAACGCGCGCCCCGACCAGGTGCCTATACGGGTCATGCCCCGAACTACGTTGTAATAGCTCAGCGTGCGGCCGGAATTCTCACCGCGCTTGATTACAGTATCTTTGCGGCTGTCAAACACCGCCAGCCAGACGGCGGCCTGATCGGGCTTGCCCGCTGGAAC
>JABGRG010000131.1 GCA_018648445.1 Rhodospirillales bacterium
TTCCGCCGCCCGTTCCGCCGCCCGTTCCGCCGCCCGTTCCGCCCGAGGTTTGACCGGAGCTCCCGCTAATAGCCCCCGACCTTTTGTTGGATTCCCCCGTAGGGGAGTAAGATGCAAGCTGTGTACGTGCGGCCTGCTTTGCAATTCGGGAGCGAACACGATCAATTCGCGTCCTTGTCTTTTCGTTAATGCGGTTGATTTTGGGTGCAGCCTTGGAAAAGATCGCTTTGACCAGTGCGTCACCTGTGGCTGTTTTCTTGCCCGCAAACTTTTTGAGCTTTCTGGCAGCATTTGCGATGGTCTTATTGACCAGATTCTCAGCCTTTGTCGTGATGAATTTAATTTTTTTGTCAGCTCTCCAGATGGCCTTTTTTACCCTGTCGTCGACGGCCTCATTGTGGGTGATATTTACTCCCTCGATAGAGCCAGTACTCTGGCCGTGTTTGTTGATGCCGACGCTCTTGCCAACCGAGATAAAATCGGAATTTCCAGTTGCCTTCGAATAGACTTGAGCGGCCCCACTGACCACGCCAACCACGGTCGTGCCGTCGGGCTTCACTGTGATCGCCAATTCGGTTCCGCGAATACCGATGGTGGCGACGGGAGTTTGAATGCTGATGTTTTCTTTTGGCAGTTTCCCGGACACGTAAAAAAACGTTCCCGCTGCCAGGTTGATAACGGCCTTTCCCTTTTTTGTGGTTGGATCGAAGCAAAGGTCGTCAACGATGATCGCGGAATTACCGCCCACCGTAAGATCCGTCCCATCGATAAACCGGACCCGCATATCACCCGAAGGCGAGGTCTCGAGCAGTTCGTCCTTGGTGACGGAATCACGTTGGAACTTCCGCTCGCGAACCGCATCGGGGGGTGTGCCGAAACCTGAGTGAACAACCTTGACGGACCCGATAACCGTATTCGTAGCGGCTTCGGAGGGAGCATCCCATCCAGAAACGATAAGAGCTGAGATAATCACCAATACGCGCCAAGTTCGCGGCATCTTTGTGCTCTCCCTGGGTGAATACCCAACAACGGGATGCAAAGGTGGCGGCGAGGCGCGATTCTTCGCGCAAAAAATGCTGAAAATTCGGCTTAATTCAATTTGAGCCCGTTGGTTGACAGCCTTGTCAGGCGGATACTTCTGAATCCTGACGCCATAATTTCCTTAAATCCCCGATGCTCGTTTTTTCGAACCGTTTTTCGGCTCGCTTTTCGAATTGGATCGCCAGAACGGAATGATTTTCAGCTTCGGCGATCAACATGGTTAATATTATGTTAATAGTATCTATATGGTCAATATAAAATTACATTTTATATGTGATCGTCATCACACTAGATTGGGCGGGCCGAACCACGAAAAATTCCTCCCACGGGCAGTAGACGGGCGAAGTAACCGTTGGAAAGGTAAGAGCTGGCGGGGACTTCCAGATGATAACCGACTCGACATCGCTACCAACGAGGGGCACCGCCGGGTGAAATGAACGCCCCTGAACGATCTCGGAAATGACCGCTTTGAGTTAGAACGAGAAGTCATTTCCACTCTTTTTTTGACCACTCCGGAGCGCGTTGCCGACATCAAACGGTGGAAAATCCGTGGTTAATTTTCTTCGTGGGTCTGGGGGCGTTGGCGGCGGGATCGTGCGGCTATTGCGTTGACTCCACGACGGAAAGCCACGGCAGCAGCGTCACGACGATGGCACATCCCTTTAGCCAGTAGGCGTAGTGTTGTTTCAGGTGCTTTGCGCCTTCTTCCGTATAGCTTGAGGGGAAGTGCTGGGCGATGGGAGAAAAGGTGGGCAGGTCCGGTTTGCGGTTTTCCCGGGCCAGACCCCACGTTCGATAAACCTTGATCCAGCAAAACCCCATGAACGGGACACAAATCGCGGTATATATCTTGTAAATCACCAGCCAGTCGGTCATCGCCACCATCGTCTTCAAGTTGGGTCGTGCGCAATATAGCGATCGAGTTTTTGCGCGACTACAGTCAGAAATTCCCGTGTTGTCAGGTGGGGGTGGTCGGAGGCTATGCGCCGGGCCAGATCCTTGGTCATCTGGCCGGATTCTATGGTTTGAATGCAGGCTTGGTGGAGAAATTGGGCGAACGCCGCGATTTCGGGGGTGTTGTCGAGGCGCGCGCGGGCGGCCAGCGCTCCGGCCCAGGCCAGAATGGTGGCCGCGGGGTTGGTTGAGGTTTCCCGGCCCGCCTGATGTTCGCGGTAGTGGCGCGTGATGGTTCCGTGGGCGGCTTCGGTTTGCACCGTGCCGCCGTCCGCCGTCATCAACACCGAGGTCATTAACCCCAGAGAGCCGAACCCTTCGGCCACGGCATCGGCCTGCACATCCCCATCGTGGTTCATGCAGGCCCACACGAAGCCGCCACCGCTTTTCATGGCGAAGCCCGCCATGTCGTCGATCAGGCGGTGTTCGTAACTCAGGCCCCCCGCCTTGAAATTTGCCTTGAATTCGGTTTCATAAATTTGCGCGAAAATCTCCTTGAAGCGGCCATGGAAGGCTTCAAGCACCGTGTTTTTGGTTCCCAGATAAAGCGGAAGCCCCGCGTTCAGCGCGTAAACCATAACGGTACGGGCAAAATCGCCAATCAGAGCATCGGTGTTGTACATGGCCACCGCGATGCCCGGCCCGTCGAAATCAACGACATTGTGTTCGACATCGGGCCCGCCCACCGCAGGGGTGAATTTGATGCTGAGCGTGCCCTCGCCCGGTACTTTGAAATCGGTGGCCGTGGCGCGGTCGCTGAAAGAATGCCGCGCGATGACGATGGGCCGCGTCCAGCCCGGTACGCGGCGAGGGATGTTTTGGCAGATCACCGGCGCGCGGAACAACGTGCCGCCAATGATTTTGCGAACCTGCGCGTTGGGCGATTTCCACGCCTTTTTCAGGCCGAATTCGGCGACCCTGGCCTGATCGGGATTGATGGCGGCGCATTTGACACCAACGTGGTGTTCTTTGACGGCGCGGGCCGCCTCCGCCGTCACCACATCGTCGGTGGCGTCGCGGTTGGTCACGCTCAGATCAAAGGTGATCAGATCGATGTCGAGATAGGGCAGGATCAGCTCATCCCTCACCCACCCCCACATGACGCGCGCCATTTCGTCGCCGTCAAGTTCGACGATGGGGCCGGAAACCTTCAGGCGTTTCATGTTCCCGGCCCCGATTTTCTAAAGTTCCTCTTCGACGATCGGATTGCGCATCAGGCCAAGGTACCCGATCTCGGTCTCCATGATGTCGCCCGGTTCCATGAAGGTTGTCGGGTTGCGGTCCTTGGCGAGACCGCCCGGCGTGCCGGTCGCCACCACGTCGCCCGGCTCCAGCGTGAAGACCTGCGAGCAGAACGATAATAGCTGCGGCACGTTATGTACCAGTTGGTTGGTGTTCGAGGTTTGCAGCACCGTTCCGTTGACGCGCAATTCCACCTTCAGATCGTGGGGATCGGGAACGTCGTCGGAGGTGACCAGATACGGCCCCATGGCGGCGAAAGTGTCGAAGCCCTTTCCGCGCGTGTTCTGGCCGTCGAACTTGGTCAGGTCGCTAGCGCTGATGTCGTTGAAGGTCATGTAACCGGCGATGTAGTCGTAGGCATCTTCCTCGGACACGTTCTTGCACTGCTTGCCGATGACGAAGCCGAGTTCCGCCTCGTAGCCCAGTTGCCGGGTCATCTTGGCGCGAATAATGGGATCTTCCCAGCCGCAGACGGCGTTGGCGAACTTGGAGAAGATGCGCGGCACTTCGCGCGGTTCAAGCCCCAGTTCGGCGCAGAAATCATGGTAGTTGTGGGCCACGCAGATGATCTTTTCGGGCTTGAGCACCGGGGCGACCAACGACACGCTAGATGCCGCGCGAACCACCGGCGTGTTGCGAACCTGCGCTCCTTCGTTCTTTTCAGCCCATTCAATGGCCAGACGGGCTTCGGACATGGACCGGTCTCCGCCCTGCAGAAATTGAATGGTTTCCGCGGGCAGATAGGCTTCGGCCCAGGCCCGTGCGCGGAAAAAGCCGCGTTCGGCGGAAAGGCATTCGCCGGCCAGATTAAGATCGACAATTTTATCGCCCACAAGAGCGCCGAGCCGGGGGTCACCCTGGCCTTGGAACATCACGAGTTTCATATTTCTTACCTTTGCTTATTTGAAATGGTCAGGCGACCGGATTTTCGAGAACGCCGATACCTTCGATGCTGATGCGAACCACGTCGCCGGATTTGAGGAACTTCGGCGGATTAAAACCGATGCCGACGCCCACGGGCGTGCCGGTGGCGATCACGTCGCCCGGTTCCAGGGTCATGGTTCGCGAAATGGTTTCGATGATGGTCGGGATATCGAAAATCAGGTCGGCCACCTTGGCTTCCTGGCGGCGTTCGCCGTTGACGTCGGTGGTCAGCGTCAGGGTCGTGACGTCGCCGACTTCATCGGCAGTTACCACGCACGGACCCATGGGGCAGAAACCGTCAACGCTTTTGCCCAAGAACCACTGCTTGTGATGGTTCTGCAGCTTGCGCGCAGTGACGTCGTTGATCAGGGTGTAGCCGAAAACGTGATCATAGGCCGCCGCTTTGGCAATGCCCCGTCCGCCCTCGCCAATGATAACGCCCAGTTCGCCCTCATAATCAGTGGATTCGCTAGGGTCGAGGTGGGCCGGAATGGGAACGCCAGTGCCAATAACGGTTGACGGCGCCTTGGTGAAGACCACCGGCGCGTCGGGCACGGTAACGCCACCCGACGAGCTGTCGAACCCGCTTTTTTCAAATTCCTTGGAATGCTCGAAATAATTCTTGCCGACGCAGAAGATATTTCGCGCGGGCCGGGGAATGGGGGCGTGAAGGGCAACGCCAGCCAGCGCCACCGTTTGGGCGCGCCGCGAAAGCGCACCGCGCACCGCCACGATTCCGGCAAACCCACGACCGATAAACTCTGTCAAATCAGCGCCAAATTCCTCGCCTTCGAGGCAGACGATTTCCTCTTTCTGCGGGTCCAGGACGCCAAGCCTTCGGACGCCGTCGCTCATTGAAAAAGTCACGAACCGCATAATCCATCCCTTTTTATTGTTGGCGGTCGAAAAGTAAACCAATCAAAAATTGGCGTCAATGGAGCCAAACAAATCGCGCTGAACTGTCTCAAGATGAACACGCATGGCAGCATCCGCACCCGAAATATCCCGGTTGCCAATCGCCTCGACACATTGCCCGTGTTGTTTATTGTAGGCGACCCTGCGCTCGGCGTTCACCGACGCCTTTTTCAGCCGCCCCCACAATTTATCCTCGCGCAAACTGGTCATCACTTTGAGCAGGGATTTCAGCAATACACTGTGTGAAGCCGCCGCGATGGTTTCATGAAAGGTCCCGTCCCAAAGCTCGAAGGCTTCTAGATCCGGCGCGGCGGCGCTTTTCTCGAGACACCTTTCAAGCTGAGAAATATCGTCCGCAGTCGCCCTCAATGCCGCCAATCCGGCGATTTTTGGCTCGAGGATCAGGCGCGCTTCCATGATTTCCGTCGGGTTGGTCGACTTGGTCAGCAAGGTCAGCGCCGGAGCATCGGAGGCGGGTGGACGCCCCACGTAAGTCCCCTGCCCCACATGACGCCAAATCAAACCCTTGGCCTCCAGCAAGGCCAAGGCCTGACGGAGTTTGGCCCGCGTTGTTCCCAGTTCCGTCGCCAATTGACGTTCCGGCGGAAGGCGCGACTGGGAAGGGAAACGCCCCGAGGTCAACAGGCCATTCAACCGTTCGACAAGATCACTGTTTTCATCCATGGATGGATTTTACCAATCTATGCATTGGTCTGCAAATGATAACATTTTCGGATTTGGCCGCTTTCGCGGGTCCAACCAATTGGTTAAACTATGCCCTATTGGTTCAGGAGGACAAAAATGAAAAAGATCAAAGTCGCCAATCCCATCGTCGATCTCGACGGCGACGAAATGGCCCGCGTGCTGTGGAAGTGGATCAAGGAGATGCTGATCCTGCCCTATGTGGACGTCGAGTTGAAATATTTCGACTATCACCTGAAGCACCGCGACGACACCGACAACCAGGTGGTGATCGACGCCGCCAACGCCATAAAGAAGTACAGGGTCGGCGCCAAATGCGCGGCCATCAACCCTGATCACGAGCGAGTCGTCGAATACGGTCTGAAAAAGGCTTGGCCATCACCCAACAGCGGCACGCGTAACCAGATCGGCGGCACTCTGATGCGCGCGCCCATCGTGTTTAAGAACGTGCCGCGTCTGGTTCCCACCTGGGAAAAGGGCATCATCGTCGCCCGCCACGCCTATGGCGGCATGTATGGCGGCAAGGACATGGCGGTTCCCGCCGACAGCAAGGTCTTCCTGCGCTATGAAACCAACGACGGCAAGCAATCCAACGAAGTCCAGATTCATGACTTCACGGGACCGGGGGCAACGCTTGGTATCTTCAACACCAAGGAATCCGTGCGTGGTTTCGCCTCAGCGTGCATGAACTATGGTCTGGATCGCAGCTACCCGGTCTATCTGGGAACCAAGAACACCGAACTGGAACATTATGACGGCCTGTTCAAGGCCACCTTCCAGGAGGTCTACGACGCCGATTTCCGTGGCCGGTTCGAGGCAAAAGGCATCTGGTACGAACACCGAATGGTCGATGAGTTGGCCGCTTTCGCCATCAAGTCCAAAGGCGGCTTTGTCTGGGCCTGCAAGAATTACGATGGCGACATCCAGTCCGATATGGTGGCCGCCGGGTTCGGTTCTCTGGGGCTGATGACCTCGACCCTTGTCACGCCCGATGACAGCGTGACCCTGACAGAGGCCGCCCACGGCACCGTCACAAGACACTTCCGCGAACATCAGGCCGGACGCGAAACTTCGACCAACCCCATCGCGCTGCTGTATGCCTGGACCCGCGCGATATATCATCGCGGCCGCTACGACGGCACGCCCGAAGTTCAGGAATTCGCCGAGAAGGTCGAACAAGCCTGCACCGAAGTTGTCGAGGCCGGGCATGTGACCGGCGATCTGGCGGGTCTGATGGGCGTGGAAAAGGCCCTGACCAGCCGCGAGTTCCTTGGCAAAATCAAGAAAGCCCTCGAAGCAAAGCTGGACTAAACGGATGGGATCGTCACCTTTTCCCGCAGCGGACGCCGATGGCTGCATTGCGCACAACGTCAGGCGCATCGCGCACATGGATCTTCCGGGCGGCGCACAGATTGTCTCGCAGGGCAACCTCGTGTTTGTCAGCCATATGCTGCCGCCGCACGGGACCTCCATCATCGACGTCGGCGACCCGAAAAACCCGTCGCTGTTGGCCTCGGTAAACCTTGAGGGCGATCATTCGCACTCGCACAAGGTGGCCGTGGCGGGCGACCTGATGATCGTCAACAGCCAGCGCAACCGCCGCAAGTTCTTCCGTAGGGCTGAAAAGCTGGCGGCGATTGAAGCTCGGCTTTCGTCGGATGCCGAAATCGCCGCCGAACTGGGCCTGAAAGCGCAAGACCTCCCTGCCCTGCGCCGCGAACTGGCCGACGGATATGACCATCCGGGCTTTCGGGTTTTCGATATTGCCGATCCTGCTCATCCTCGCGAAATTGCCTTTCACAAGACTGGTGGATATGGCGTGCACGGCCTGGATTTTGATGGCCGCTACGCCGTCGTCTCGACCGAAATGGAAGGTTACCGGGGCAACATCCTGATCAATTTCGATCTCGCCAACCCCACCCGTCCGCAAGAAGTGTCGCGCTGGCATCTGCCGGGTCAAGAGGCCAAACCCGGCGAAGGTACAAGCCCGCGCGGCGGGATATGGCTACATCATGCCTTGCGCACCCGAGGCAAAATCTGGGCGGCCTACTGGCAGGCCGGGGTGTGGGTTCTGGACGGCGAAAACATGGCCGATCCGGCTGTTTTGGGTTCCTACAATTATCACCCGCCGTTTTTCGAACCGACCCACACGGTCATGGGCATTCCCAACAAGCACGAGGGCCGCGATCTGGCGTTGGTCATCGATGAAGAGCACGACAACCACCCCCACGGCCAGCCGCACGGCGCGTTGTGGGTGTTCGATGTCACCGATCCCGCCGACATGCAGCCGATTTCGGTTTTCGGGGTCAGCGAACTGGAATCCCCCTACAGCCGCACGGCCCGTTTCGGCGCGGGACAGATTGTCGAAAAACCCACCGGCGACCGCGTGTATGCCACTTGGTTTGCCGGCGGCTTGCGCGTCATCGACATCAAGGATCCGGCCAAACCAACGGAAATCGGCTATTTCATCCCGCCCCCCGCCAAGGGAGTTGATGCGCCGCAAAGCATGGATGTCGAGGTTGACGACCGCGGCCTCATCTACCTGCTCGATCGCCACGGCGCGCTGGATATCCTTGAAATGACGACTTAATCCAGAGACCCATGATCATTTTTGGAATCCCCGTTTTCGCCGACGTTTCAACTCTCGACGTCGCACTGTTGGCGGGGCTCTATTTTCTTTCGTTTGCGGTAAAGGGGATGTTTGGCCTGGGCGCGATGCCGCCGCTGGTCATCTTCGGCGCGTGGATTCTGGAACCCCATCACGCGGTCGTACTGGCCGTCGTATCAAACGTATTCAGCCAGCTTCAGTTCATTCCCGAAGGGGTCAGAAACGGGGATTGGCGCTCGGTCAAGGGGCTCATCCTCGCCTATCTTCCGGCGACGATATTGGGCGTATGGATTTTCGGCTGGCTGGAAACCGCCTGGCTAACCGTCGTGTTGGGTGTGACCTTGGTGGCGGTCCTCCTTGCCGAGTGGTTCAGCCTGTTTCAGCGATACGAAACGACGATACAGCAGCGGGCATCCGTGCTGGGGCCGGTTTTGGCCGCGGTGTCGGGGGTTCTGGCGGGTGTTGCGGGCGCCGGCGGCGTGATTATGGTATCGACCTACATCAAATTCATCGTCAAGGACCCTCGGGCATTCCGGGCGACGATCATCCTGATCGCGACCTTTTTCATCGGATGGCGAACGGTGGTTTTCGCGGCCAACGGTTTCGTCTCAATTCCCATATTCACTGAATGTCTGGTTCTATTGCCGATTTCGCTTGTTGGCGGCTACGTCGGATCTCTTCTGTTCGGTCGCATTCCGAAAGAAAGGTTTTTCCCAGCCTTCAGGATCGCCCTATTGCTCGCGTCGGTAAACCTCGTCGTCAAAGGAGCAATGACGGCATTGGGCGGATAGACGACAACGGCACCGCTGAAAACACGGCGAGCAAACGCCACGGCGCGGACGACTTCGAAATATTTTAGAGAAGT
>JABGRG010000246.1 GCA_018648445.1 Rhodospirillales bacterium
CGCCGCCACGCGGCGTTGCGCCGAACGCGGCCATTTCCATATGGCGTTGCCAAAGGCGGTCCTCGCGGACCGCCCCGACAACTTTCGCAACTTGGGTATCCGTCATTTGAGGCCGCATTCGCCACGCGACAGGTATTCGCCCATGCCTTCGCGGCCCAGCCATTCGTCGCCGTCGACGATAAGATTGCCCCGGCAAAAGACCTTCTTGACCTTGCCGGTCACCTCGAACCCTTCGAACAGGGAATAGTCCATTCGGCTGTGATTTTCGGCCGCCCTGACGGTCCAGGTTTCGTCGGGATCGAAAAGGACGATATCGGCATCCGACCCGACACAGATGGTTCCCTTGCGTGGGAACATACCGAACAGTTTGGCCGGATTGGTCGCCGTCGTTTCGACGAACCGGTTGAGGGAAAGGCCCCGTTTGCGGAACCCGTCGAAAATCAGCGGCATTCTCTCCTCAATGCCCGGTGCGCCGTTGGGGATTTTATTGAAGGCTTCGGTCCCGGCCTGCTTGGACATCTTGCGGCCATAGGGCTCTTCGCCAAAGGTGAACGGGCAATGGTCGGTGGCAATCACGTCCAGATCGCCGGTTTTGAGACCCTGCCACAGGGCTTCACCGTGATCGGCGGTGCGCAACGGCGGGCTCATGACGTATTTCGCTCCCTCGAAACCGGGCCGTTCGTATTCGCCCGTATCCAGGAACAGATAGTGCGGACACGTTTCGGCATGCAGATGGGCGCCGCGCTCGCGTGCTTCGGCCACAGCTTTCAGGGCACCGCTCGCCGACAGATGAACAATGTAAAGCGGCGTTCCAGTGTATTCGGCCAGACGGATCACCCGGGCCGTGGCCTCGGCCTCGGCTTCGGGCGGGCGGGTCAGCATGTGGTATTTCGGCGACGTGTTCCCCGCAGCCAGCGCATCCTGAACAAGAAGCTGGATCAAATACCCGTTTTCGGCATGGACGCTAACCTGCCCGCCATGTTTCCCGGCAACGCGCATGGCCTTGACCATGGTTCCGTCATCCACCATCAGCACGCCGGGATAGGCGGTAAACAGCTTGAAACTCGTAACCCCCTCGCGGGTCATCAGGGTTTCCATGTCGGCCAGGGCCTGATCATTGACGTCCAGCATGATCATATGCGCGCCGACATCGACACACGCGCTTGCCGCCCGTCGGTGCCAGTCTTCCAGCCCCTTCAGCGGGCTTTCGCCATGATTTTGATTGCAGAAATCAACCACCGTCGTGGTGCCGCCGAAAGCAGCCGCACGCGTTCCGGTGCCGAAGGTGTCGACGGTACGCGCGACGCCGAATTCCCAATCCAGATGGGTGTGAACATCGACCCCGCCGGGGAATACGAGCTGCCCTTGCGCATCATGAATTTCTACGTCATCGCCCACCGCGATGTCCCGCCCGATCGTATGGACGCGGCCATCTTCAATGAGTATGTCGGCATGAAAATCTTCGCTGGCCGTGACAATCCGGCCATTACGGATCAATACAATCGCCATCGTTTCCTCCCCTGCGCTTATTCATTCCCCGTAGCGCGAACCGAAATTGTACTCCAGGTCG
>JABGRG010000132.1 GCA_018648445.1 Rhodospirillales bacterium
AATGATGGAGCCGTCGGCCGCCGACAGCATCGGCGCGGCGGTTTCCAGCGTCGCCATATATGTGCTTATGGCCATGGTTCTGATGTGGCGTCCGCGCGGCCTGTTCCAGGCATACGGGGACTCGTGATCATGCCCCGGCGCAAGACCTTCGTACATGCGATCGGCCTACTGATCATGCTGGCCCTGCCGCTGGCCGCCGATGCTGCGGGAGAGCCGTTCCTCACCACGGTGGCCAGCCGGGTTCTGATCTATGCCCTGGTGGCGGTGAGCCTCGATCTGATCCTGGGGTTCGGAGCCATGGTCAGTTTCGGCCACGGGGCGTTTTTCGGGATCGGCGCTTTTGTCGTCGGCATCCTCACTCATCATTCCTATGAAGCCACCGCCATCGCCTTTCTTCCCGGCGACTGGACCGGAACGACAGCGGCGCTGATCCAATGGCCGCTGGCAATGGTGATTGCCGGGCTGTTCGCGCTGGTCATCGGTGCCATGTGCCTGCGCACGTCGGGTGTCTACTTCATCATGATCACGCTGGCATTTGCCCAGATGCTTTACTATTTCATGACGTCGCTGCCCACATACGGCGGTCAGGACGGCCTTAATTTGTGGGAACGCTCGACGTTGCCGCTTCTGGATATGTACGACGACACCCAGTTCTATTACGTCACGTGCGCGTTGCTTCTGGCGTTCATGGCGCTGGCGCGGCGCATCGTGGGCAGCCGTTTCGGCATGGTCCTACGCGGCTGCAAGCAAAACGAAACGCGCATGAAGGCGCTGGGGTTTCCGGTCTATCGGTACAAGCTGGCCGCCTTCGTCATCGCGGGCATGGGCGCCGGGCTGGCTGGCGCGCTGGCCGCCAACCACACCGAATTTGTCGGCCCCGGCCTGATGCACTGGACCCGCTCGGGCGAGATCATGGTTATGGTCATTCTGGGTGGCATGGGGACTATCTTCGGACCCGTCTTGGGCGCGGCCACGCTGTTGATGATGGAAGAAACCCTGTCCGGTTTCACCGAACACTGGATGGTGTTCCTGGGGCCGTTCCTGGTGTTCGTGGTGCTGTTCGCACGCAAGGGGCTGTACGGCTGGCTGGTGGGACGGGAGGCTGACGATGACGGCTGATCCGATCCTTCAAGTCACCGGACTAACCAAGCACTTCGGCGCGGTGCGGGCGGCGGACGACCTGACGTTTTCGGTCAAACTCGGTGAGATCCACGCCCTGATCGGACCCAATGGTGCCGGCAAATCAACGACCATTGGTCAGCTTTCCGGCGAAATCCGCCCCGATGGCGGACGCGTTGCGTTCAATGGCCGCGACATCACACGCATGCCCACCTACCGGCGCGCGCGCAAGGGGCTGCAACGGTCCTATCAGATCACCAGCCTGTTCCCGGAGTTCACCGCCGAAGACAATGTGGCCATGGCCATACAGTCACAACAGGGGCACAGCTTTCGCTTCTGGACGCGAGCGCGCCGCGACCGTGCCCTGCGCCTGCCCGCACGCGAGGCGTTGCGCCGCGTCGGACTGGAGGACATGGCGAACCTTAAAGTCACCGAACTGGCCCACGGCCAGCAACGCCAGCTGGAATTGGCCATGACCTTGGCCACCGAACCGTCCATGCTGCTTTTGGACGAGCCCATGGCCGGTATGGGCCGCCGCGAGACCCAGGGAATGATGGAAATTCTGCGTTCTCTGAAGGGGGATGTGGCGATCCTGCTGGTTGAGCACGACATGGACGTGGTTTTCGCACTGGCCGATGTGGTCAGTGTCCTGGTCAAGGGATCGGTGCAGATGACCGGCACGCCGGACGAGGTGCGCGACGACACCGAAGTGCGCCGCGCCTATCTGGGGGATGGCTGATGGCTCTTTTGGAACTAAAAGACATCGAAACATTTTACGGCCCCAGTCAGGTGCTGTTCGGCGTCGACATTTCCATCGAGCCCGGCGAAGTCGTGACCCTGATGGGCCGCAACGGCATGGGCAAAACGACCACCGTGCGTTCGATCATGGGATTGACGCCCGCGCGTAACGGCACGCTGCATTTTGACGGCCACGATGTCAGGACATGGCCCAGCCATCGTATTGCGCAGTTGGGCATCGGCTACGTTCCCGAGGGACGGCAAGTGTTTCCCAACCTGACTGTGCGCGAAAATCTGGAAGCCACGGCGGCCAATCACCTGGCCATCGAAAGCCCCTGGACAAGCGAACGGGTCATGGGAATTTTCCCGCGTCTGGCCGAACGCGGCAATCAATATGCGCGCACCCTTTCGGGTGGTGAACAGCAAATGCTGGCCATTGGCCGAGCCCTGACCACCAACCCTTCGTTCATGATATTGGACGAAGCCACCGAAGGGCTGGCGCCCATCATCCGCGATGAAATCTGGGCCGTGCTTGAGCACGATCTGAAAGATTCGGGTCAGGCCATTCTGGTCATCGACAAGCACCCCCGGGCCATGGCCAAAATCGCTGATCGCCATCTGGTGATGGAAAAGGGGCGCATTGTATGGTCCGGCACGTCCGACGAACTTCTGACCGATGAAGCCATGCAGCACCGCTACCTCGGAGTTTGACCGCCCATGAGCATCGATGCCCACGCCGAAGGCCTTTACAACGTCCGCGCCGCCATTCCCGACCACCTGGAGATATTCGAACGCTGGCGAAAAATGTCGGACGACCACAAGGCCGCCTGCGCGGCAGCATCGTTGGATATGAGGTACGGCCCGGCTCCTGCGGAAGTTCTCGATTTTTTTCCAGCCAAATCCCCCGGCGGTCCATTGATGATGGTCATCCACGGTGGTTATTGGCAGGCCAAGGACAAGGACGAAAATTCGTTCAGCGCGCGCGCATTGAACGCCGCCGGGGTCGGTGTAGCGGTGGTGAATTACACGCTTTGTCCGGACACTACGGTGCGCGAGATCACTGGGCAGATGCGCCGGGCGGCACTTTGGCTGTGTGACAATGCGCACGATCTGGGGGCCGATTCCGAGCGCTTTTTCGTCGCCGGGCATTCGGCGGGCGGGCATCTGAGCGCCATGCTGATGACCGAGGATTGGCCGACGCAGGATATGATCAAGGGCGCGGTGGCGGTTTCCGGGTTGTTCGATCTGACGGCGCTGGTCAACACCACCATCAACGACAAGGTCGGCCTAACCCCGGAAGAGGCCTCGGCGTTAAGCCCCATAAATCACAGGCCAACCTCGAAATCGCCAATGGTTCTGGCTCTGGGAAATGATGAAAGCGTGGGCTTTCACGATCAGGCGGCGGCATTGAAAAAGGCGTGGGAACCGTTCGGCGTTCCCATTACCATCCTGCCCCTGCCCGGCTGCCACCACCTGAGCGCCTTCGAAGCCCTGGCCGACGGTGACAGCGCTTTGTTCCGAGCCACACTGTCGTTAATAGAATAGTAGAATGGCATGGCCGACGACCTGATTTTTTCGGCGAAAAATTTAAGACGCTTCGGGTTTGATTGCTTTTGCGCCCTGGGACTTTCCGATCCGCATGCCAAGCTGGTCGCCGATGGTCTGGTCGAGGCCGATTTGCGCGGGCTTTCCTCGCACGGTGTATCGCGCATTCCCACCTATTGCGAACGGCTGCGGCGCGGGCTGGTCAATCCGACGCCCAATATCGCCGTCAAGCGCGTCACCCCGGTCGCCGCCTCGGTGGACGGAGACGGCGGCATGGGTTTCCCGGTTGCCCATCGGGCCATGAATGAGGCCATCGAGATGGCGCGCGAATTCGGTCTTGGACTGGCCGCAGTCAAGCACAGCACCCACTACGGCATGGCCGCACTTTATGTCTTGCAGGCCATCGAAGCCGACATGATCTCGCTGGTCTTCACCAATTCGTCGCCGGCTTTACCGGTTTGGGGCGGCATGTCGAAATTGCTGGGCGCGGCTCCGCTGGCGGCGGGCGCGCCGGGCGGCAAGCTGGGTCCCTATGTGCTGGATATGGCAATGACGGTGATCGCGCGGGGCAAGATCCGCCTTGCGGCGCAGCGCGGCGATCCCATCGCCGAGGGTTTGGCGCTGGATTCAGCCGGGCATCCCACCACCGACGCCATGCAGGCTTTCGAAGGCATCTGCCTGCCCTTCGGCGGTCACAAGGGCGCGGCCCTTTCCATGCTGATGGATGTATTAAGCGGCGTCTTCACGGGCGCAGCCTTCGCCGGTGACGTCGTCAATCCGCACCTTGATTTCTCGGGCCCGCAGAACGCCGGACACTTCTTCATGGCCATCCGCCCTGATCTCTTCATGCCCATGCAAGATTACCGCGCCCGCATGGATACCCTGGTCGAACGGGTCAAAGCCTCGCCAAGGGCCGAAGGCTTCGATGAAATCCTCATGCCCGGCGAACCCGAGGCCCGCGAACGCGCCCGCCGCGTCAAAGAGGGAATTCCCCTTAGCGCCGATATCGTTGAGGCCCTGTCCGATGAAGCGGGTTTCCATCTAAAAGGCGTCGATTGAACGCTATTTCGTTTCTTCGCCCCGCAGCCGCTCAATGGCGGCTTCCATCTGATCGATGGCGTTGGGGCGGGTGTCCTCGTCAAGTTTCCCAAAATCGAGAAACAGCTTCATTCCGTCATTCTCGGAACGGAAATAACGGCTTTTTTCGTCAACGTTCTTGAAGATGCCGATCAGCTTGTAAGGATTGATCTTACGGTGAATGCCCTTGACCGTAATGGGCTCGCCTTTTTCCGCATCCACGTAATCCTTGACCAGCGCATACGTCTCGTAAGACATCGTAATACCGTCGGGGTCGGCCACGCCTTCCAGACGGGCGGCCAGGTTCACTTCGCCGCCAATGATGGTGTAATCCATGCGCTCTTCACTGCCGAAATTGCCGACGTTGCAATAGCCCGTGTTGATTCCCACGCGCATCTGGAAGGGGCGCGAATAACCCATTTCGGTCCATTTGGCGCGAAGGTCCATCATGTGACGCTGCATTTCGATGGCCATGCCCACACACGCCAGCGCGTCTTCCTGAACGCCCTTGGTCTCCGGATCGCCGAAAAAGATAACCACGGCGTCGCCGATAAATTTGTCGATGGTCGCCCCATGTTTGAGGGCGATGGCGGACATTTCCGTCAAATAATCGTTGATCAGGAAGGTGATGTCCTCGGGTTCCAGGTCATCGGTGGTGGCCGTGAAGTTTTTGATGTCCGAAAAAAAGATGGTCAGTTTTTTGCGTTTCGTTTCGAGCGCCACTTCCCGTTCACCGCTGAAAATCGAAGCGTAAATCTGCGGCGAAAGGTATTTGGACAGCTTCGTCGAAAGGCCTTCAAGTAAGTGATTTTTCTCGTCTAGCGAATGGGCGACTTTGTTGAGTTCGGCCTCGTTGCGATCGCTTAGCCGGACCAGCCGCTTTGTCGATTTGAAAAGTTTTTCATAGGCCTTGAGAAGTGTGCCGTAGTGTTTGGCTGCCTTGGGGTCGGTAATTTCACCAGAACCAAGGACGCTTTTGGCCTCCTCAATGGCCGCTTCTTCCTTGTGAAATATCTCGAATGCCATGGGTCCCCGCTAGAAACGCCTCCGACTCATGAAGGCGCCATTTTCTTCATTACGAATTGAACGTTTTCAAGGTCTTCGGCGAATTCTTCCCCCAGTTCCTCCATGTTGTCGTCTTCTTCGTCATAGATCCAGTTGATGACAACGGCATTTCCTTCTGCAGCAGTCTCGTCCAGCATGTCAAAAAGACCCATGAGAACCTTGGCGCTGCTGCTGTTGAAGTAAACCAGTTCAAAGTCGAACTGAACCTCGGCGCCCTTCAGGCTGCCCAGTCGTTCCTCCAGCTTCCCGATCACCGGACCGAAGAAAGCCGTCACATCCTCGGGATAGGATTCGCCGCGAAGCGCGTAGACATTTTTATCGAAGTCGAAGTCAACCTCTGGCGAACGGTCGGAGGCCTCGATTTTGATGTTTTCCATTGGTTTCCTCTTGTGGCAATCAGATAAATGCCTTCAACGTAAAAAATACAAACTCATCATCGACATCCAAAAAACCAAATTCAATTCCCTCGGACGCCTTCAGGGCGATATCTATAAAGCCCACGCCAGCGCCTTTGCTGCCCTCCGGCACTTCACCGCGGAGCTTTTTCTTGTAGAGCGCCTTGAGCTCGGTTCTGTCCATCGTTTGGATGCCCTCGAGCGAGGTCTCAAGACGCTCGACGTCGCGCCTCTCAATCAAGTTGCCGCAGGTGACAAAAAATTTGCCGCCTGTCTTGCCAACGGTCAAAACCCCATATCGCAGTTCCGTTTTTTCGTCCCCGCCACCGGGCGGTTCGCGTTCAGCGGAATAGCGAATGACGTTTTGAACCTGCTCGACGAAAACGGAAAAAACGCCGCGTGCGGTTCGGGTGTCGGCATCGTCAAAAGCGAGTTTTCGCTTGATGGCGTCCCCGATACCGGAGAGGACATCTTCGGTCATGAACCCGCTGTAACAAAAAACAATTCCTTGTTCACGCAGGCTGTTGCGCAGACCGTACATGGTGTCGGCAAGCATTGGCACCTCTTACCCCAAGGGTTTAAAGATTTCGACCGTAGCCTGTGGACGCATGGTAATTTGATTTCATCTTCAAGACCATAAAAACTGCCAAATCCTAGTCCGGTTTTTCCATCGTCGCGGCAAGGAAGCGACCAAGTAATTTATCAACTCTCTGTATATGACTGACCACCCAATCCCTGAGAATGTCGGGGACACCGGCAAGAATCTGATCATCTCCGTCCTCGAACTTTTGCTTGATCTCGGTGACGGTTGTTTTGAGGGCTTCGTGTTCTTGAAGATGCTGCTCAAAGAGCGGGTATTCGGTGTCCCGCATGAGCTGCTCCTCGTGACTGAAGTGCCAGATGGTGTATCCAAACAGTTCCTTCAGGTTTAGCGCCATCTCGTCGTGATCCTGGGCGCGAATGGATTCCTCGAAATTTTCGATCAACTCGAACAGTTTCGCGTGATCGCCATCAATTTCCCCGAATCCAACCCTCAATTGGTCATCAAGCACAAAGCGCCTTTTGGCGCGTGTGCCCCTGGTTCCGGCGCCGCCGCCCTTGCGGGCTCTAAAGCCGATGACGGATACGTCGTCGCGACGAGGTTCATCGCCCTGGTGGGTCCGGAGGCTTTGGTAGACGCGCTCTTTCTGGTCGGGCATGGCCTCGGATTGAATGTCCAGAAGGAGCTTCTTGAAACGTTTCTTGCCGAACCCGTGCCGCCGTTCCCAACCCACCTGATCGATCAGGCCGTCAGAGGTCATGTAGAAGGTTTGGCCTTCCTTCAGATCGAGGGTGTAGCTTTCATATTTCTGTGAATGCGGAATGCCGCGGTACCCGATCCCCTTGCGGGTTCCCTTGGTGATGTCTACCCGACCGTCTTCCACCACGAACAGGTCGAACCGAGCCCCGACGAAGGTCATCGTGTGGCCATCGCCCGACACCAAGCACGCGCCCAACTCCAGACCGTCATCCGACTCGCCCGTCTCGGTGTCCTGACCCAGTGACGACTGGACGATCTGGTGCATCTGCTGAACCAGTTTGGCCACATCTCCGGGCATAACCCCGACCTTGGCCATGCCCAGAGCCCCTGAGGCAATCAGGGTCATGAAGGCACCTGGAACGCCGTGGCCCGTGCAATCGGCCATGATCACCAAGGCGCCGCCGGCCCACGGTTCGCACCAGTAGATGTCGCCACCGACGACATCTCGCGGTTTCCACAGAACAAAGTGATCATCCAGCGTTGAGGCCATGAATGCCGGGTCGGGCAAAATGGATTTTTGGATGCGGCTGGCGTATTGGATGGACCCGGCGATCACGTCGAAGGCGTCCTGCAACTTGCGTTCCGCTTCCTTGCGCGCAGAGATGTCGCTGAACGAAATAACCGCCCCGATCAGCTCGTCGCCCCTGCGAATGGGCGTGGCGTTGTATTCGATTTCCAGGGGCGAGCCGTCTTTGCGCCAAAGAACTTCGTCATCAATGCGGTACGAGTCCCCGAAGGTGAATGACTTAAACATCCAGCACTCTTCGACCGGATAGTTGGAGCCATCGGCTCGCGTATGATGGAAAAGAGCGTGAGCCTTTTCACCAATCATGTCATCCGTCGAATAGCCCAGCATCGTTTCCACCTGGGGATTGACGAAGGTCATGCGCCCCTCGAGATCAACACCGAACACGCCTTCACCCACCGATTCCAACAACAGCCGGGCACGCTCTTCCGCCTCGGCCAGTTGCCGTTGCGCTTCCTTGCGCTCGGACACATCGGCAAAAGCAAGCACGGCGCCAATCACTTCGTCATCCTTGCGAATGGGCGTGCTGTGGTATTCCACCTCGACGGAAACGCCGTCCTTGCGCCAGAACACTTCATCATCGACGCGGTAAGCCTCTCCGGTCTGGAGGGACTTGAACATGCTGCACTCTTCTTCCGGATACCCGGCACCGTCGGAACGGTGATGGTGGAAGAGCGTGTGCGAGTTTTGGCCCAGCATTTCTTCAACAGAATAGCCCAGGATTTCAACGACCGCCGGGTTGGCAAATGTGATTTTGCCGCTCGTATCGACGCCGAACACCCCTTCGCCGACCGATTCCAGCAGCCGCCGTGTGCGTTCTTCGGAGCGGGCCAGAGCGTCCTCGGCCTCCTTGCGTTGGGTAATATCGCGAACAATGCCGGTATATATCTGTTCGTCGCCCAGGTAGGCGACGCCCACGGCCAGATCCATAGGAAATTCCTCGCCATTCCGGCGTTGGCCCACCACTTCGCTGGTCCGTCCGACAACGGGGCCTTCGCCCGTTTCCAAGTACCTGCTTAGATGTCCATCGTGTTCAAGCGCATCGCGTTTGGGCATTAGCATGGAGATGTTTTGGCCCACCACATCGTCGACCGCATATCCGAAAATGGCCTCCGCCGCGGGACTAAAGCTCTCGACAATTCCCTTCTCGCCAATGACGATAATTCCATCCACCGCGTTTTCGATAATGCTGCGAATACGGTTTTCGCTATCTTCCAGTTCCCGGGTGCGCTCCAGAACCCGGTCTTCCAGTTCGTCCTTAGCGCGCATGAGCGAACGGCTGGTTCGCTCGCCAAGCGCCAACGTAAACAGGGTCG
>JABGRG010000133.1 GCA_018648445.1 Rhodospirillales bacterium
TGAGCGACGCATCGATTTGCGGCCTTGGGCAGGCGGCGCCAAATCCGCTTCGCAGTCTTCTTTCCCACTTTCCGGAAGACACGCCCGGGAGCAAATCATGAAACAAGCAATGACATTCAGCCTGGATGGAAATGACGTCGAGGCTGTAGAGGGCGAATCAATCTGGCAGTCCGCGAAGCGCCATAGCATCGACATTCCCCATCTCTGTCACTTGCCCGAACCCGGCTACCACGCCGACGGCAACTGTCGCGCCTGCGTTGTCGAAATTGAGGGTGAACGGGTTCTGGCTCCGTCTTGCTCACGTATACCAGCGCCGGGCATGGTGGTAAAAACATCAAGCGAGCGTGTGCAACGGGCTCGTAAAACAGTCTTCGAACTGCTGCTCGCCGACCAACCGGCTCGGGATCGGGCTCATGACCGCAACAGCCGCTTCTGGTATTGGGTCGAAGCACTCGGCATAGAAGGCAGCCCCTTCCCGGCCCGCCAAATCACCCCACCCGCGGACTCGAGCCATCCCGCCATGGGCGTCAATTTGGATGCCTGTATCCACTGCAACTTGTGTGTTCGGGCCTGCAGAGAGGTTCAGGTCAATGACGTCATCGGAATGTCTGGTCGCGGGGCCGCATCAAAAATTGTCTTCGACGTTAACGATCCGATGGGTGATTCTTCGTGCGTGGCCTGCGGCGAATGTGTCCAGGCCTGCCCGACGGGGGCCCTGATGCCTGCCGCACTGTTGGATAGCGCGCAAATTGGAGAACGCGACTCCGACCAGCTTGTCGATAGTGTCTGTCCTTATTGCGGGGTTGGCTGCCAGATAACTTATCATCTGAAGAACGGCAAAATCCGTCATATCGACGGACTGGACGGCCCCGCCAATGAAAAGCGCCTTTGCGTCAAGGGCCGCTTCGGCTTCGATTACATCGAACACCCCCACCGCCTGACCGTGCCCCTGATCCGCAAGGATGGCGTCGCCAAGGGCGGAACGGACATTGTCGATCCGGCCAACCCGTTAACACACTTCAGGGAAGCCTCGTGGGAAGAGGCGCTTGAATATGCCGCCAATGGCCTTCGGCGACTACGTGACAAACATGGCCCGAAGTCGCTTGCCGGTTTCGGATCGGCCAAGTGTTCGAACGAAGAGGCTTACCTGTTTCAGAAACTGGTGCGCAGCGTTTTCGGGTCGAACAACGTCGATCATTGCACCCGCCTATGCCATGCCTCGTCGGTTTCGGCCCTGATAGAAGGAATCGGGTCCGGGGCCGTCACGGCCCCCTTCTACGACGCCCTGAACGCCGACTGCATCATCGTCATTGGCACCCGTCCGACGGAAAACCATCCCGTCGCCGCGACCTATTTCAAACAGGCCTGCAAGAACGGGGCAACATTGATCCTGATTGACCCGCGCGGAAGCGGCCTGGCCCGTCACGCCGATCACCACCTAAAATTCACCGGCGGTACCGACGTGGCGCTACTCAACGCCATGCTCCACGTTATCATTACCGAGAATTTGATCGACAGGGATTTCATCGACAAGCATACCGAGGGTTTCGAGACGTTGGCTGATCGGATAAAGGACTTTCCGCCAGAGGAAATGTCCGTGATCTGCGGTATAGACGCCGACACCATCCGCACGGTGGCCCGCGCTTACGCCACTTCCGGGCGCTCAATGATTTTCTGGGGCATGGGCGTTTCCCAGCATTCACACGGCACCGACAATGCCCGCTGCCTGATCGCCCTGGCGCTGGCGACGGGTCACATCGGGCGCCCCGGAACCGGGCTGCATCCCTTGCGAGGACAAAACAACGTCCAAGGCGCATCGGACGCCGGTCTGATACCAATGTTTTTCCCCGACTATAAATCCGTCGCCGATCCTGACGTCAGGGCGCGGTTTGAAAAGGCCTGGCAAACTCCGCTTGATCCCGATCCCGGACTGACTGTCGTCGAGATCATGAATGCTATCCATTCGGGCGATGTCAAAGGCATGTACATCATGGGGGAAAATCCCGCCATGTCGGACCCGGACCTCAACCACGCGCGGGGCGCGCTTGCAAAACTGGATCACCTGGTCGTCCAGGATATTTTCCTGACCGAAACGGCTTTCCACGCCGATGTCGTTCTGCCAGCAGCAGCCTGGTCGGAAAAATCCGGCACCGTCACCAACACCAACCGCGAGATCCAAATGGGTCGCCCGGCGGGCTTGCCGCCCGGTGAGGCTCGCCCGGACTGGCAGATCACCGGTGACATCGCCAATCGCATGGGTGGCGGATGGAACTATGAAAGCCCGGCCGACATTTTCGCCGAAATGAAATCGGTGATGGCATCGCTTGACAACATTACCTGGCAACGCCTGGACAAAGAAGGAGCCGTCACCTACCCATGCGACGATCCCAACGGCCCCGGCAAAGGCGTAATCTTCGGCAACGGCTTTCCCACGAAGTCTGGCCGTGCCCGTTTCGTAGCCGCTGACCTTAAGCCGCCGGCGGAAACACCCGATGACGACTATCCCATGATCCTGACCACCGGACGGGTGCTTGAACATTGGCATACCGGCGCCATGACACGCCGGGCCTCCTCTCTCAGCGCCATCACGCCTGAGGCGCATGTCAGTCTGAACCCGCTTGAAATGAAACGACTTGGGCTAAAGCCGGGTGACCGGGCCCAGGTTTCGACCCGTCGCGGCGAAATCGAGCTATGCGTCAAAGCCGACCCGGATCTTGCAGAGGGGATGATTTTTATCCCGTTCTTTTATGCCGAAGCGGCAGCGAACATTCTCACCAATCCCGTACTCGACCCCTTCGGGAAAATACCCGAGTTCAAGTTCTGCGCCGCCAGTCTCAGGAAACTGGAATGAAGACGGGTAACGCCTTAAGAATTTCAGAGATTCCTCATTCCGGCATCCACTTCGAGGAAATGACGGTTTCTCTGCGCGACCATGTCCTTAGTGCCATGATTGGCATTCACGATCACGAGCAACTCGCCGAACAGCGTATCCGCGTTAATTTAGAACTTTCCCGCCTTTGTCCGGTTACCGATCACGAACCGGAAAGGAACACCTTCGGCATCGATAGTTTAGCCGACCTGGTCGAAGCAATCGTTGGAGAAGGCCACACCAATCTTGTCGAATCCCTGGCCGAAAAAATCGCCGCATGTTGTCTGGATATCCCTTTGTCCAAATCAGTTCGAGTCCGTGTGGAAAAACTTGATATCATTGAGGACGCCGCCAGCGTCGGCATTGAAATTGAGCGGCGCAATGAAATGGAAATGACGCAATGAGTGTGACATTCAGGGTAGCGTGTATCCAAAACTGCGCCGGCCCGGATATGGATGCCAACCTGGAAGCCCTCGATGATCTTGTCAGGGACTCCTGCTCGAAGGGGGCAAAACTCATCTGTCTGCCGGAATACGTATCTTGCCTGAACATCACCGATGATGGCTTCGCCGTCGCCCCTTACCCTGAAGAAGATCACCCGGCGCTATCGCATCTTCAAAATCTCGCTAATCAGTTCGATAGCTGGATTTTGTTGGGATCCCTGGCCATTGAGGGCGATAACGGCAAGATCCTTAATCGCTCTTACATGATCGATGATAACGGCGTCATCACGGCCCGCTATGATAAACTCCACCTCTTCGATGTCGATTTGAGCGATGGAGAAAGCTATCGCGAATCAAAAATTATCGAACCCGGCAACAAAGCCGTCCTGGCGCCAACCCCATGGGGCCCGTTAGGCATGTCGGTCTGCTATGACCTCAGATTCGCCTATCTGTACCGAACACTTGCGCAGGGTGGCGCACTGTTTCATGCGGTTCCGGCGGCCTTCGCTAAAACCACCGGCAAGGCCCACTGGCATGTGCTGTTGCGCAGCCGCGCGATCGAAACGGGAAGTTACATTTTCGCCCCCTGCCAAACCGGCTCTCATGGTGCCGGCGAGACATATGGACATTCCCTTATCATCGATCCGTGGGGAGAGATATTAGCCGATGCCGGAAACGAGGTGGGATTCATCATCGCCGATGTCGAAACCGCCCGCGTCGAGCAAGCCCGCCAGATGATCCCCGCCCTTGACCACGACCGTTCTTATACGCTTGAGAAATAATCACCTCATCATTCGATGATAAAAGTTGGTGAAAAAGTCGCCGGTGCCAGAGATTGACCTGTCCCTATCTCATTCACATTATTTGAATCAACAAGAGTGATGGCCGGCCCCACATGCTTAAGGCTTAATTTTCCTTCAAGCACCCTGACGGCTTGCTCTATCCCCAATCGTCCCTGAACGATCGCAAAGTCGGTTGGCGCCGCCAGTATCTTGCCGCGCTTGATGCCGCGATAAACAGCATGGGTAAAATAATCGGCAAGAATCTTAATCCTGTTCGAAAGCCCTTTCGCCCTGAGAACGCTCACTGCGGCTCCGGCGGTCACGGCGCTGCCGACGAGATAATCGACGTCGGGACGTTCCTCCAAGGCTTCTTCAATCAGGATCAACTGAATCTCTTTGCCGGTGTCTCCATACTTGGTCACCACGATTTCGGCTGAACTATCGGCGAGGGCGGACTTGAAGCCTTCTTCGACAAACGGTACCCAGCCTGAAGCTTTAGGCCCGGGGAACCAGGCGACCTTGACCGGAGCGGACCCCTGAGGATGGGCGCGGGCCAAAAACTCGCCGATCCGCTTGCCCATGGAAATCCAGGAGACCCCTGTCTTCGCCGTTATGCCGTCATCGGCGATGTCATTGACAACCGCAACAACGGGAATGCGCTTAGCGATATCCTTAATCGTCGGCGTTACTCCCTTGAAGCTAACGCTACCGATCACAAGGATGTCGGTATTTCTTGCCGTGCATTCCTGGATTTGGCTGATTTGTCTGGATAGGTTGGGATATCCCCCAGCCTCAACAACACGAAGCGCCACCCCAAGACGCCTAGCCTCTTCCACCATCCCATAATTGACGCTTAACCAATAGGAATCCTTGAGATGCGGATAGGATGCGCAGATGCGCCATTTTTTTGAAGCTGAAGCCAGGGGCGCATAGTGAATAGTGCGCGACGGGCTCGTGTAATCGAAGGGTCTTTCCCATGTTTCCAGGAGCCACGGTTTTTCTTCTGCGAATGCCGGTAACGGCCCCTTGATCAGTAGGAAAAATAGGAACAAGGCGCCAAGAAAATGCGGTGATCGTGTTTGCTGGTAGCGCATGGTCTGGGATTATGCTGTAAATCAAGGGTCGAAGGCTAGTGGACTGTTGAAAAACCATGATCCAACCCATTGGAATTGCCGGACGATTGTTATTGGCTTTCGCTTGCATAGCGACCCTGTCCCTTGCATCCGGCTTCGTCGGCTGGTGGAAACTGCATGATGTGGACAAAGCACAAAAAAGTGTCGTCGAACAGGCCATGCCGGCAGCAGCCGATGCCAAAATTGTTGCCGAGATCTCCAAAAGAATTGCCGACCGCATTCCCCTTTTACGGCGCGCCACCTCGCAGTCCACGCGTCGACTTGAGGCCCAAGCCCTATCCCTGCAAGCAATAGAACTGAACGACGTGCTCTCACGCCTTGGCGGTTTTGGCTTCAACGATATAAATCAAGACGATCTGCAGAATATGTCGAATCTACTGATCGGGGCCTTGGGGAAACTGGATAAACTAATCGCCCGCCGAATTACCCTCGACGAACGCCTTTCCCAAGCCGTTCACACGTCTCTCGATGCCGCCAAGAATCTATCCGATATGTCCGAAACTCTTGTTTCCAATGCAGCCTCGGGAACAACGGCGGTAATTTCCAACCTTTATGAGTTGGTTGAATCGGAAGAACGGGTTGGGGATGCGTTAAACGCCCTTGATCGGCTTCTTGAAAAAGATGTTTTTACCATGGAGCGTATGTTTGAACTGCGGTTGCGCTCCTCGCAGATAGGATTGCTACTCAACCAGATTGAGCAAGCCGGGACCCCGGAGGAGGTTGCCGATATCGAGGCAAGCTATCTACGAAACCTCAGAATTCTTGATCGTCGGGCAAACGGCATCGCTGATCCCACCCGGCGTCAGCAGGCCCGAAAACTTGTGGATCGGTTGCAATCCGTAGCCGGAGAGGACGCAAAAAATCTGTTTCGTCTGCGCAAAGGGCTTCTTTCGTTAAATGCGGCCATCGAAACGGCCACGACCGACAATCGCAATCTTTCCTCTTCTCTTTTCACACTTGTCCTGAGTTTGGTCGATCAAACCCAGAAACTTGCCGACACCACCGCCAGGAAGGCTCAAAACGCCGTTGAAACGGGCGTCACCACCCTTATCGCTCAGGCCATTGGCTCGTTAATCGTAGCCGCTTTGATTATATGGCTGTACGTACAAAGAAATGTTATTCGGCGCTTGAAGCATCTGGAAAACGTAATGCGAAAACTGGCCGACGGCGACCTTGATGTCGCCGTGGAAACCGGGGGAAGTGATGAGCTGACACGAATGAGCGGAGCAGTTGTGATCTTTAAAGATCAAGCCATCGCCAAGCGCGAACTCGAGAAGGAGAGGGAGCAAACCGAAATTGAGTTGCGCCGCCACAAGGATCAATTGGAAGATCTGGTGGAAGAACGCACGAAACAATTATCCGAAGCCGTCGACAATCACGACAAAGCTCGTCAAATGGCGGAACAGGCCAGTCGCGCCAAATCCGAATTTCTGGCCACCATGAGTCATGAAATTCGGACACCGATGAACGGAATTCTCGGCATGCTGCGAATCGTCAGTGACAGCCCGCTTTCCGAGGTGCAACGCGAACGCCTTGGCGTCGCCCGCTCTTCCAGTCGGGCATTACTTGGAATCCTTAATGACATCCTTGATTACACGCGTATCGAAAGCGATGAAGTCATCGTAAAGGCTTCAGAATTTGACATTCGTCAGCTTCTTGAAGATATCATTTCCCTGATGCGTTTCCGCGCCGATGAAAAGGGACTTCACCTCACCCAGTCCATCGCCGACGACGTCCCCACGGTCATCAAGGGCGATTCCGGCAAACTCAGTCAGGTACTTCTGAATTTGATAGGAAATGCCCTAAGGTTTACTGACGAAGGAGGCGTTTCAATATCTGTTACAAGGAACGATAAGCGGCACGGCTCCTCTGTCGGCCTGCACATCTGTGTTTCGGACACTGGCATAGGCATTGAGCCCGAAAAAACCGGAAAGTTGTTCGATGCCTTCTATCAGGCCGACGTTCAACGTTCTCGCCGCCGCGGTGGCACCGGGCTTGGATTGGCTATTTGCAAGCGTCTGGTCGAAGCTATGGGCGGCGAAATTGGCGTTGAAAGCGAATTAGGTAAAGGAAGTCAATTCTGGTTTCGCGTTAAGCTTATTGAGGGCGATGAGCGGGCCATCGTTGATACCAATGTGGATCTGCATAATCTGCGTTCCGACGCCGGCGCTCTTTCGGTTCTTGCCGTCGAAGATAACGAAACGAATGCAATCGTCGTTGAGACCTTTCTGAAAAGAATGGGCCATGACGTCACCTTGGTGACGACGGGTGAAGAGGCCGTCGAATGCGTCAAGGAAAGCAGCTTTGACGTGATATTGATGGATATTTCCTTACCCGGTATCGATGGTATCGAAACGACGCGACGTATTCGCAACCTCATGAATGAGAAAAAATCCATTCCCATTATCGCCATGTCCGCCCATGTGTTCGAAAACGAAACAGCCCTCTTTTTAGATGCGGGTATGGACGCCTTTATCGGCAAGCCGGTCGTTCCGGAACGATTAGCTGAAAGGTTGTCACAAATCGGACGCAGGGGAATGATCACCCATCAAGTTCTGCCGGAAAAGGTAACAACGCCTCAGGATCAGTGGCCGATTCTGGATGAGGACATCCTTAATGATGACTTCAGGACCCTAGGTCCCAAGAGGACGAGGAGGATGGTCGAAGCCTTCCTGGAATCCTCCACCAGCAAAATCGAGCAACTCGCCAAGGCCATTGATGCGGAAGACTGGGAGGGCGTCGCCTATGTTGCACACAACCTTTTGGGAAGCGCCTCTATATTAGGACTACGCTCGACCGAGGCAAGTACCCGACAGCTAGAAACGGCCGCGAAGGCTCAAAACGCCGATATGGTAAAAGAGCACTTCGATGGGTTCGAAGCCCTCTTTCACCAAAGTACTGAGGAATTGCGTGATTTTTGGGAGCGGCTTAACCAATCCTAATAGTTGGAAATTTCCGCCGCGAAAACGTAGCCTTCACCATGGGCCGTGATAATGATTTCCGGAATCTTCGGGTCGGCCTCCAGTTTTTTGCGGAGGCGACGGACCAAGGCGTCGATCGTCCTGTCGCAGGGCTCACCTGTACGATGGGTCAACTGATCCAGCAGGCGGTCCCTGCTTAACACCATGCCCGGTCGTTTTATGAATGCGGACAGCAGTTCATATTCAGCACGCGTCAGGGGGACCCTTTCACCCTCGATGGATTCCAGTTGGCGGCTGAGCATATCGAACCCCCACCCCGCGAAACGTCGCACCTGATCAAACGGTCGGTCGGACTGAGAGGCACGCCTGAGGACACTTTTGACCCTAGCCAGCAATTCGCGAGGATTGAACGGCTTTGTCACGTAATCATCGGCGCCAATTTCAAGGCCAACGATCCGGTCCACCTCGTCTGTTCGGCTGGTAACGAGAATAATGCCGACGTTGGATCGATTGCGAAGCTTGCGAGTCAGGTCGAGCCCGTCCTCCCCCGGAAGGTTGATGTCGAGAAGAATAAGATCGACCGGATCTCGCAACAGGACACGCTCCATCTCGGCGCCATCAACGGCCTCACTGACACGATATCCTGCAACTTCAAGATGCCCCGAAAGCTTGGCGCGGGTGACCTCGTCATCCTCGATAATTAGCAAATGATGCGGTTCCGTCATCTTTCGAGTCCAATAAATCGTCAAAATTATTGTAATAAATTTTTCACATAATAACACAGCTGGTTCAACCAAGATGCGAATGTTTTTCACATTTAACCAATAAAATACCTATTGAAGAGAATAAGCACACAGAAAATAGTGTGCATAAAACCACAGTACCCGACTCTTTTCATAACACCAACTCTATCAACGGTTTCCGAGGAA
>JABGRG010000247.1 GCA_018648445.1 Rhodospirillales bacterium
GTCGAACGCTACAAAAGCCTGGGCGCGCTCGACGTCATCCCCAAGCCCTTCGACCCGATGATGCTGGCCGAACACGTGAAGACCATCTGGGGCCAAAGGGACGCTTAAGCCCCCTTGAAACCTGAATTTCCCACTTTTTCCGGGCTTGTTTTGTTTTAATCCGGTTTTCGGCTACCTTATAGCCATAGGAATTTAGCGGTTTCTGAATACCCACTGATGTAGTGGAGTTTGCGCGCTTGGGGGGGTGGGCACCATGAACGAGAGACTGACAAGCAGTCTGCCTCTGTTCGTCATGAGCCTGACGGGCCTGGTCGCCGCCATTGCACTTACGGTGTGGGTGACTGCCTTTGAGATTGAAACTTTCCGCAAAAACCAGATGCAAACCATGGAGACGGAAGCCTCCCTCGCCAATGGTCTGGTCGCCGATTTCGTCCGCAACCGCCAAAATCTGGTCAGGGCCTTCGTCAAGCACAACACCGACATCATCAAGGCCATTGCCGAAAGCAACAATGACGACACCGTGAGCTTGTCGTTTACCCATACCATCCGGGATTTTTTTCCCTCCTATTTTTCCTTCGTCGTCCGCAACGAAAAGGGTGTCTTCAACCCGGATAATTTTGGTGACCTGGTCGGCGACTTCTGCCGCCGGGACATGGTCGGGTTCAGCGAACAACTGGCCCAGGTCGAGAACAAACAAACCCCCGACCCGGTCCAGTATCAACCACAGATCCACCCGCAACCTTTCAATTTTCATTTCGATATTTCCACCCCGTGGCGGGCCAGGGACGGAACGGGGGGGCTGTTCATGATCAGTTTTCCCCCGCAAACGCTGGTCGATATTCTCAAAAGCCATCAGGTTCCCGGCCATGCCCTGTATCTGTTGCGAAGCGATGTGCCGTCGTTGATCGAAGCATCGGCGAAAGGCTGGCGTGAAACCTTCAAGCGCGAAGGCCGCCTGGACGACGCGGAAATGAATAACGTCATCTTCCGCCGCCCGGTCGCCGGCACCCGCTGGGAAACCGCGTATGTGCCCAATAACACCTTGATTGAACAACACGGCTTTGAGCTTTGGCGCAACGCCGGTGTCATCATCGCTATTCTGGTGATTATTTCCGGTGTGGCGATCTGGTGGAATTTTGTCTCCAACCGAAACCGGGTTCGCGCCCAGGAGGACCTGCTTGATGCCCACCGGAACCTGGAAGATCAGGTGATCATCCGCACCGAAGAATTGCGCTACGCCAACGAGGACCTGGAGCTGGCTAAGGAAAAGGCCGAGTTCGCCAACGTGGCGAAGAGCGAATTTCTGGCCAACATGAGCCACGAGTTGCGCACACCCCTGAATTCGATCCTCGGATTTTCCGAGACCATGAGCCACGAAGTGATGGGGGAAATACCAGCACGCTACAAGGAATACGCGACCCTGATCCACCAGTCGGGAACGCATCTGCACCAGATCATCGGCGATATTCTCGACCTATCGAAGATCGAAACCACCGAAACCCTGTTGAATGAAACGGAAATAGACGTCAACGAATTGATCGACGATATTGCGACGATGTT
>JABGRG010000134.1:0-2962 GCA_018648445.1 Rhodospirillales bacterium
CATCTGCTGGACCCGCGATACTGCGTTCAATGCCATGATGAAAGACGTGCCGCTGGTCAACCGGTTGCCCTATCTTGGCACGGGATTTAGAAAAAGAAACGTCCCGCTGCCCGACGAACCCTCGTCCACTTAAACATTTTTTTCTGAGGCATTTGAATGGCAATTCCGCGCGCCCAAATTGGCCTTGGCTATGGCGAGCTGTTCAGGTTCATTGGACAAACGATCTCGCCGACAACCGAGTCCGTTGCTGAGGATAAGATAACGGCCTTTGAAAAAGCGTTTGCCCAACGATATGGCGATGACTATCGGGGTATTGTTTGCTGTAAGGCGCGAATGGCGTTTTATCATTTGCTGAAAGCAATGGATTTAAGGCCGCACAGCGAAATCATGATCTCGGCGATCCACGTGGCGGATTTCGTCAATATCATTCGTCTGGCAGGCCATACACCGGTAGCCATCGACTTGCAGGTTAATGGCTACGACATCGATCCGAATGATTTGAAGGCTAAACTGAGCGAACGAACCGGCCTTATCCTAGTGACACACTTGTCGGGATATCCTTCGGATATGCCGACGATCTGCCAAATCGCAGACGCCCACGGCGTTCCAGTTGTGGAAGATTGCTCGCAGGCACTATCGGCGACGTTGGGTGACAAAAGAATAGGAACTTTCGGCAAAGCGGCAATATTCAGCCTCAGTCTGCTGAAGTCGGTCTGCACTCTCAATGGTGGTATGATCGTCACTCGCAACGAAGCGCTGCACGAGAAATTGGCGACGCAGATCAAGCCACTGCCAGCCCCGGCCCGCCTTCCACTTATTCAGGAGGCGATCAAGAATCTTGTCCTGAAGACGTTGTTGTCAAGATTGGTGTTTTCGATCGGGGTGTTTCCGCTGCTCAAACTTGCCCAAGGGGGATATGACCGTCTGTCGTCTTATCAGAAAACCAACAAGACGGTGATTTTGCGGGATCGTCTGCCGGACGATTTTATGACACGATTTTTGGCCCCTCAGGCAATCCTCGGCCTTTCTCAACTCGACACCCTGGAAGAACGAGAGACGCAGAGAATCATCGCAGGACGCGCCGTCCGGGCGAGCATCAAGCGCGCGCACGAAACCATTCTGCCCAAAACCATTGCCGAAGACGGAAGCGGTTATTGGTTGTTTCCGCTGTTAATTGATCGAACCACGGCTCTACAGCGCGAGCTCGCGAATCAGGGAATTGATAGCTCAAAATTGTTACTTTCCGTCCTGAGTTTGGAGGAGGCTTTTTCGGAACTCGGGTTTTCCTGCCCCAATGCCGAAAATCTACGCCGCGACACACTGTTCATACCCATGTACGCCGACCTCGACGGCAAAGATGTGGAGAGGATCGCTCGCGTTGTTCCGGAACTTGTCAAAAACATCAATTCCCAAGAAGGCTAACCTGCCAATGTCATTGAGCGATATTCAACAAGCTGTTTTACAAAAGGTCTTGGTCCCACAATCCAAAATTAGCGACGAAGGGATTGCGCTGGGCGGCAAGTGGACAACCCTTGATCGGGGTGTTCTGAAATTTATTGACGACAGCGGCTACAACTCGTCGTTTGAGCTTCAGTGGAAGGAATTTCAGCTCAATCAGTATGATTCGCTGAACGGAACGTCCATCTACGAAGACCGTTACTTGAAGGAAACTGGATGGCCAAAAAACGGCCTAGATGGAGAGGTCATTCTGGAAGCCGGATGTGGGGCCGGAGCCTTCACGTGTCATTTGCTGAAGACCGGCGCCGATTTGGTTTCATTCGATTATAGCGGTGCCGTTGAGGTGTCGGCCGAACACAATGCCAATGGAAAAGTTGTTTTCGCGCAAGCCGATATAATGGATATGCCGTTCGCTGATGACGCATTCGATAGGATTTTCTGTCATGGCGTTTTGCAGCATACCCCCGACCCGCGGTGCTCATTTATTGAGCTAAACCGCAAACTGAAACCGGGTGGGCGTATGTCATTTGATGTCTATCACGCGGATGGAAAAATCCGTCCGTGGAAGTCCAAGTACATCTGGCGGCCCATTACCACAAAAATGGACGCTGACAAGCTTATGGCGTTTCTCAGGTGGTTCATCCCGAAATGGTTGCCATTTGATACGGTGATCAAGAAAATACCACACTTGGCCAACTATCTGGGCGCGATCATCCCGTGCTGGAACTATCATTTTACGAACCTTTCCAAAGAACAGCAAAGGGAATGGGCCATATTCTGCACCTTCGATGCCCTTGCCCCGGTGTACGATAATCCGGTCACCCGCGGCGACGTCGTTTCGTGGTTCAAGGAATGCGGCTACGAAGATTTCGAGGTGCACGAAGGCGGAACGGGGCTTGTTGGGAATGGGGTTAAGCCGGCGGAAGACGCCTAATTTGTTTTTTCAATTCGGGGGACTCCTCGTGCGCTTCAAAGCGTAAGTCACTGCCGGTTTCAATACGCCAACCGTGTGAAACTAGTAAAATATGCTTGAGCATAACGGCTGAGCGTCCTTAGGAACATTGTGGGAAACTAGAATCTAGTGACCTCCTCAATCAAGAAAATATCCTGGTTCGCGGTGTCACCGGTGGTGACGTCGGCGATTTCGTTTATCAGCCTGCCTATCCTTACTTATCGTCTTGACGCAGAGGACTACGGAGCGTTCGGGCTTGGCATCGTCTTCGCGTCGTTAATAGCCGGCGTTGGTAGTCTCGGTGTTATGGTTTATCTGGGTGGTCAGCAATTAAGCGACGAGCAACGCGGAGACGGCGTGAAAACGGCGGTTTTCGGGGCGATATCGGGTGGGCTTGTTGTCACGGTTTCCGTAGCCATCATTTGGTGGGCGGTGCGGAACTGGTTCCCTGATCTGATATCCGTCCAGGTGGAAATGCTGACTTTAATCGCGATCATCGGATTGTGTGGCGCGTTCAATGCGGTTGCGTCGGATACCATGGTTCATTTTGGT
>JABGRG010000134.1:2972-9012 GCA_018648445.1 Rhodospirillales bacterium
GAGCCTATTCCGTTTGCACAATTGCCCAGGCTCTGACCTTCGCCCTGACCGCCTATTTCGTAGCCTTTCACTGGCGGGCGGATGCCACGGCTCTGTACGCGGGGGCGGCTGCGGGGGCGATTGCTCAAAGCGTTTTGGGTATGGTTTCGCTACGGCGTCACTTGCACGGGCGAGTATCGCGCGAAGCGGCGATAGCCTTGTGGAGTGTGGCGAAACCAACGGTGGCGATCAATTATCTAGATCACCTCAAGACACTGATGGAGAGATGGATTATCAGTCTGACGACCAATATGCATGTTTTGGGGTTGTTTTTCCATTCCCAGCAGTATCGCTCGATCATCAATTTAGTCACTAAGGTCCCTGTCCGCGGGCTCTGGCAGACGGCCCTGTCCGAAGCTGCGGAACCGAGGCCAAAATTTCGCGACATGCGGGCCGCGTGGGTCGGGATCGATGGTCTGATTTTTTTGGCCGGGATTATGTTTGTCCTAGTCGGCGGCGAATTGATCGGTTTATTGACTCACGGAAAATTCTCCGATGCAGCGCCTTATGCTGCCGTCTGGATGGCGATTACCTTAGCTCAAAATACGGGCCGACCGTACGTATTCGTACTCATCGCGCGAGGGAAGGCGGCTACGTTCAGTAATCTTTCCTTGAAATCGAATTTGGTAGTATTTTTCGGCGTTCCGATGGCCTTGTTTGTCTTCGGTGTATGGGGTGTTTTTGTTGCTATCGGCGCCGGAGCGCTAGTGACCTGGATATTGTCACGCCGCGAAGCTTTGAAAGTGGCAGAGGTTGAGTTTGCGGATGTCCGCCCCGCGTTTCTTGCAGCAGCGGTAATCGCCTCACAGTTGATGATCTCTCATTTTCAACCCGATCTCTCGGCAAGAGCGACCCTCCTGTTCGTCGCTTTGGTCGGTTTCCTGGTTGGAATAGTTCGAAACGATGCTATTCGCCGCTTCCTGAGTGAACGCATAACCAACAGGAAGCCATTGAAGGACCGTCAGGTCAGCAAAAAAGGAGTTTAAACTCGTAAATGTCGAAAAAAATATTCTTGACCGGCGCGGCCGGCCTTATTGGGCGTAACCTGACGGCAAAGCTGGTGGCCAACGGATACGAAATCGTGTGCTTCGACCTTGGTGAACAGCTCGTTCGGCAAAAGACGTTTTTCAAGCCGATGCAGGATACCGGTCGTGTCCGGGTAATTCCCGGAACGATCTTAGATAAAGTCGCTATGACCACGGCCATGGCGGGATCCGATGCGGTCTTTCATCTGGCGGCAATGTTGGGTGTCAAGCGTACGGAGGATCACCTCTTGCGGTGCCTTGATATCAATATCAACGGCACTGACAACATGCTGGATTCCTGCGTGCGTAACCGGGTTGAACGGGTGATTTTTGCCTCTTCCTCGGAGGTCTACGGCGAGCCTAGTGAAAACCCCATCAAAGAGACTGCAGAAACCAAGGGAAAGACAGTCTATGCCGTTTCCAAGCTGGCCGGCGAGGAATTGATCAAAGGGTATAGTCAGGTCTATCCGTGGCTTAAGAATACCATTGTCCGTTTTTTTAATACCTACGGCGAAGGGCAGGTTGCTCAGTTCGTTATGACCAAATGGATCCGATTGGTTCTTGCTGGAAAAAATCCCGTGGTCTATGGCTCGGGAGACCAGTTGCGCTCTTACGGTCATGTCGACGACGTTACCGACGGGTTGGTTGCGGTTCTTGAAAGTGAAAAAACGCACGGCGGGACATATAACATCGGCAATTCCAGCCAGATTTATTCGCTTCGTGATTTAGCCCAGAAAATCATTGATGTGCTGGCCCCCGATAGTGGGCTTGAGGTCGAAATTCTGGATGGATTTGCGGGTAGCGATCGGATCGAAAATCGTGAAATCTTTACTCGTTATTGTGATACATCCCGGGTCGAACGCGTTCTTGGATATAGCCCCAAGATTTCCGTAGAGGAGGGAATTCGACGGATTGCGGCGCAGGATGAAATCCACGCCGACTGGCCGTTCGACCCCTGAAATCAATCGAAAAAAGCTCATGTACAAAGGATTAAGAACCCTGGCCGTGATCCCGGCGCGCGGCGGCTCGAAGGAAATCCCGGGGAAGAATATCCGACCGCTGGCCGGGCGACCGTTGCTTGCCTATACCATTGAGCAGGCTCTGGCGGTCCCGGAGTTGGATGTCACCGTAGTTTCCACCGACGACGGCGAAATCGCTGACGTTGCTTTGCGGTTCGGCGGGCGGGTGGTCGAACGCCCAGCAGAGTTAGCGGGTGACGAAGCGCCAACCGAATGGGCTTTGATTCATGCCTTGGACCATTTGGAGCAGACCGCTGAGGAGGTATTCGACCTCGTCGTGGTGCTAGAACCAACTTCGCCTTTCCGCCGTCCCGAGACGATCAGCCGGTGTATCCGTGAGCTCGCAGACTCGATGGCTAATTCCCTTCTGACCTTGGAAGAGACGTACAAAAATATTGGAACTCGAGAAAACGGGCTTTTTCGCCCGGTAATTCCAGGGCAGCCGCGCCGCCGTCAGGATCGCCAGCCCTTATTCGTTGAAAGCAGCACGGTCTATGTTTGCCGGGTTCCTCACCTGCGCGATACCGGGTGGCTAGTTAGCGACGACTGGCTTAGCGTTGTCGTCAGAGGGAATGAGGCAGTTGACATTAATGAGCTGGCAGACTTCGTCCTTGCTGAATCTCTAATGAAAGATCAAGGGAGATAAAATGACTGTAACCTTGAATATCGGGGATAGGGTCATAGGCGGGGGGTGTGCCCCATACGTTATTGCCGAGGCGTGCATTAATCATGAAGGCGATATAGCGATAGCCCGAGAGATGGTTCACGTTGCGCGGGCAGCTAAATGCGACGCGATTAAATTTCAATTCCATGTGCTTGATGACGAAATGCTGCGTCAGGCGCCGCAATCAGCCAATTTCGAAGAGCCGTTATACGACACCCTCAATCGCACCAATCTGACGGTTGCTGAACACAAGGAACTGAAGGCACTTTGCCGGAACATTGGCATTGATTATTTGTGCACACCCTTTTCACGAAAGTCGGCCGATATTCTGTACGATGAAATCGGCGTCGATGTCTTCAAGGTTGGCTCCGGGGAATTGACGAATATCCCGCTGCAGCGCCACATTGCCTCGAAGGGCAAGCCGATGATTGTCTCAACCGGCATGACCGAGCTGGGCGAGGTTGAAGAAACGGTTGCGGCACTTCGCGAGACGGGCGTGGCGTTCGCTCTTACCCATTGCGTTTCCGCCTATCCTTGCCCTTATGACCGCGTCAACCTGGGCGTTATTCCGAAATACCGCGAATTGTTCGGTGTGCCGGTCGGTCTGTCCGATCACAGTATTGGAATTTACACATCGCTGGGCGCGGTGGCGTTCGGCGCATGTATCATCGAAAAGCACTTCACCCTGGACCGTACCGCACCGGGGCCGGATCACCAGTCGTCAATCGAGCCGTTCGAGTTGGGCGAACTCGTAAAGGGATGCCGGGCCGTTTTCGAAGCTTGCGGCGATAAGCGCGAAATTTTCCCGGAAGAAAAAGAAATCGTCGCTTGGGCCCGCGAAAGCGTGGTTTCAACAGCTGACATCACCGCTGGCACCGTTATCACTGCCGATATGGTGTCGGTCAAACGTCCCGGTCCGGGGCATGGCGCAATTGCCGCAAAGCATCTGGATGATGTAATCGGTATGTCGGCCAAGGCGAACATTTCCGCCGACCGACAGGTTTTATGGTCTGAAGTCAAATAATTTTGGGATCAGCAAATATGACGTCACGACGCATCGCACTAACTCTTGAATCGCGCGCCACGTATGGTTATTCGGCCAACGTCATGCAGGCGATGAAGGCGTATAAGGAGCTAATCCCGCTAACCGTGGTTACGGGCACCCATTTGATGTCTGAGTTTGGGAATACGGTCGATCTTATTCGCGCCGACGGGTTTCCGGTTTCCGAGGAAGTGGCATTTTCTCCCAACGAGAAAGGGAAGTCGTCGTGGGCCCGTGCGCTCGGTACGGCGTTGTCGGGATATGCCGAGGCGTTCGAGCGGTTACAGCCCGACATCGTGCTGCTGTCGGGCGATCGCGCCGAAACTCTGGCGTTCTGCGTCGCCGCCGCCTACATGGGCATTCCCGTTGCCCACATTCAGGCTGGCGACAAATCCGGCCATATCGATGATGCGGCGCGTTACGCAATAGGGAAATTGGCGCATATCCATTTTGCCTCCTGTGAGGATTCGGCAAATCGTCTAATCCGCATGGGTGAGCAACCCGACCGGGTTTTCAACGTCGGTGCTCCACAACTCGATGACATCGTTGATAACGATTTCAGCGCCAGCGCGATTGAATTTGAAGGGCGCAGGATCGACCTGACCCAACCCTACATTTTACTGGTTCAGCACCCGGTAATGGCCGAACAGGACGACGCGGCGGAACAGATGAAAGCAACCGTGACGGCGTGCTTCGATAGCGGCCTGAGGGTAATCTGGATTTATCCCAACTCCGACCAGGGATATCGCGCAATCCTTGATGTGATTGCCGAGAAGAGCAAGGACGAGGGGGTCGTCGCGTTGCAGAATGTGGATAGAGACGACTACCTGAAGCTACTTGCCAATGCGGCGGTACTGGTTGGAAATTCATCCAGCGGCATTCTCGAAGCGCCTTCGTTTTGTGTCCCGGTGGTAAATATCGGAACCCGCCAACGCGGTCGACCGCAGGCGGCAAATATATTGAACTGTTCGAACGGGCAAAGCGATATCGCCGAGACGATTGATCAGGCGTTAAACGACAGCGAATTTCACGAACGCTGCGCGGGTGCGCTCAACCCGTATGGCGATGGTAAAAGCGCCGATAGAATTTGCGAAATTCTGCGCGATATTCCGCTTGATCGGAAATTATTGGACAAGGAAAGCACTTACTGATGGCACAAACCTGGCTAGTCACCGGTGCTGCCGGTTTTATCGGCTGTAATCTGAGCGCGCACCTGCTGGAGCGCGGCGCGTCGGTTGTCGGTTTTGATAATTTCATGACCGGTAAGCACGAAAATATTGATCGCCTGCTAGCTGGTTATCCCGAGGGGTTTAGCTTTATCAAGGGCGATATACTAAACCCGAACGAAATCTGCGAGGCCGCCGCGGGATGCGAAAATGCGGTCCATCTGGCCGCCCAGGTTTCGGTCCAGCGTTCCGTCGACGATATGGTTGAAACCAATGCCATCAATGTCGATGGTTTTCTGAATACCTACGATGCGGCCCTGAAAGCCGGGGCAAAGCGGTTTATTTACGCCTCTTCCTGTGCGGTGTACGGTGATAACCCCGATCTGCCGTTGCGAGAGAACTCAGCAACAGGGCCATTAAGTCCGTATGCCGTCTCGAAACTGACCAACGAGCTTTACGCCGACGTATTGGCTCGGTTGCACCCACAAATGACCGCCACGGGACTGCGGTTCTTCAATATCTACGGCCCGTGGCAGGATCATAACGGTGGATATGCGGCCGTCATCCCCAAGTGGATCGCGTCGTTGATGAGGGGCGAGCGCCCAACCATATTCGGCGATGGCTCGGCAAGCCGCGATTTTTGCTTCGTGGACGATCTTTGCTCGGTAGTAACCGCTGCCGCGCGACGCGAAGGTGGCCCGGATCACGCCGTCTACAACGTAGCCTCCGGCAGCCATGTTTCGATATTAGAATTGTGTGAGGAAATCGCCCGTGAGGTAACCAGGTCGGGCATCAACATTCCTTTTGATGGCCCCTTGTTCCAACCCCACCGCGATGGCGACATCCTTCACTCTTACGCCGATATAGCAGCCATCCGAAAGACCTTCGCATATAGCCCCGAATTCGGCCTGTCCGATGGGCTGCGGGCGATCATCGGCAGGCAGTGGGGCCGTGCTTGATCTGCGTATTCAATGAAATTTTACCAATATCGGAAAATAAATTTGGCTGATTTCTTTGTCCCAGAAAAAGCAATGCTAGATTCCGAAACGAAGTGCAACACTCAGCTATGCTGGGTATGCAATGGA
>JABGRG010000135.1 GCA_018648445.1 Rhodospirillales bacterium
CCGAACCTCGGCGATCGCGTCCATGTTTTCGGCCTGACAGGGTTCTTCAAACCAGTAGGGCTCGAACTCCTCCAGACGTCCCGCCAGTTCAATGGCGTGAACCGGGGCCAGACGGCGGTGAATATCCAACAACAATTCGACGTCAGGCCCGACGGCATCGCGGATCGCCTTGACCACTTTGACCGCATGGTGAATGTGATCGCGCGGGATATAGGTGCGCCAGGGTCTCGGTAGTGGATCGAACTTCATCGCCGTAAAGCCCTGCTCGACCACACCCACCGCAGCGCGGGCGAAGTCGTCGGGCTCGTACATTTTGTAGCTCCAGCCGTTGGCGTAGACGCGGATTTTTTCGCGCACCTTGCCGCCCAACAGATTGTAAACCGGCTGGCCGAGCGCCTTCCCGACCACATCCCAAAGGGCCGTTTCGATGCCCGAGACGGCGGAATAGAATTCCAGCGATCCGCGCCGCGCGCCAAACTCGTCATAGGCCATCTGCGTGAAATATTTGATCTCAAACGGATCACGGCCAACCATGTAGCGGCTCAGTTCGTCCAGGTGCGCCATGACCGAACGGTCGCGGTCGTACTGGGTATAGGCCTCGCCCCAGCCAACGATGCCCTCGTCCGTTTCGACCTTCACGAAAATCCAGTTTTTGCGCCAGCCGGGATGGATTGAAAAACTTTTTACAGCCTTGATTTTCATGGTTTTTATCTCCCGGTAAATTCAAGAATGTCGTATCCGACATTGCGATCGACCAAGTGGATCAGGCCGCGATCATCAACGAACACGTCGTTGCTTTGCGCAGCCGGGTTTCCGGCCACAGGTTCGGGAATGAATGACCCCACTTCCTGCGGCGCAAACGGATCGGCCACATCAATGATCCGCAAGCCGCCGCTAAACCACGCGCAATACACCAGAGTATCGGTCATTTTTTCGTGGAACTGATGGGCCCCGAAACGCGATTTGGGCGTATTGCTCCAGGGCGATTCCGATTCCCGCAAATGGAATACCGACAGCGGTTTAATGTCGGTCATATCAGTGACGTCGAAGACCGATAGCGGGGCGTGCATTTGCCCGCTGCGGCGGCGCGCTTCGGTGGGATTGTAGTAGGCATCTTCTTCGTCGATGGTCAGCATGATGTCGCGGCCATCGATTTTGAACGGAACCGGCATCACCGTATGGGTGGGCGTCGGGAATGGCGGGTGAGCGTTGTAGGACCCGATGGTCCGCAGGTTCGTCATATCGGAGGCGTCAATCACATAAGCGCCCCCGTGCCACATTCCGGCCCACAGCTTATCACCGGCGCGAACGGCGTGATGCAGCCGGTTATTGCGCCCTTCCCAGTTGGGCGTTTCACCACCGGCAATATGTTGACCGGGAATCCACCACCGCGAAACCTCTTGCGGGCTGGCGGGGTCGGCCAGATCGTAAACAACCAGGATGTTGCCCTGAAATCCTTCCATCTCGGTCGAGATGTAGGCGTAGTCCTCATCCATATCAAAACGGTGGACACCCTTGCCACCAGTCCTCTGGTAATGCAGCAACCGGGGTTCGGTGGGACGAGAAACATCAAAAACCTTGAACCCGCCACCATCGTATTCGGATTTTCCTAGGCCCATCAGCCGCACCACATCGTCTTCATCCAAACCCAGTTTTTCGCCCATTTCGCCGTTCGTGGGCTCACGCCCCAGAACTTCGCGAAGCCGCCCGCGAACCGTTGTCAGTTCCTCGGCCTTGCGCCCGATCCCCGGATTGTTTCGCTCGTGATTGACGATCATCACATCGCCGATCACCCGGACCTTATGGCTGTGCGATTGGGGGTCGTCCACGTGTAGCCGGGTTACAACCCGCGGGTTATTGGGATCGGCGATATTCAGGATAGACGTGCCGAGGCCATCCTTATTGGGAATGTGGCCGATATAACACCAGTCTCCCGAAACGTAGACCTGACCGGCACCGGGCAGATCAAGGTGCGCCACGCGGCGGACGTTATCGGCAATCGGTTTTTCAGACATTCAGGTCTCCGTTTTTTTGACATCTGGCCGGAGCAGGCGGATACTTACCTACATAACAAGCGGGGGGTTTTCCATGACCGATATTCGTATTCTCAGCGCCGGAGCGCCGAAATCGGGCGTCCGTAAATGCGCCGAAGCCTTCGCGGAAAAAACCGGACAGGCCTTCGAAGTCGAATTCGCGACCGCGCCGGTTTTGAAGGAGCGGGTGGGAGCGGGTCAGGCTAACGCCGACATCATTGTCGCCCCGGTCGCCGCTATGCAGGTGTTCGTCGACGCCGGGCAGGTGCTTGCCGAAAGCGTATCGGAAATCGGTTCGGTCACCGCGGGCGTTGTCATTCGCAATGGCGCGCGCGAGCCGGACCTCGCATCGGTCGAGGCGTTCAAGCGCGATATGCTCGCCGCCGACGGCCTTGTTTACAACCTTGCCTCCAGCGGTCAGTACATTGCCAAAATGATCGAGAATCTTTGGATCGCCGATGAAGTTGCCTCCAAAACCCACCGCGTCGCCAGCGGCGCAGCGGTCATGGAGCATCTGGCCGACGGCCCGGCCACAAACATCATCGGTTTCGGACAAATTACTGAAATCCGTTTGCATGAACATCTAGGCGTTCATCTGGTCGGTCCGTTGCCCGAAGCCATCGGCAAGGTAACGACGTATGCCGTCGGTCAGCTTGCCGACGCCACGATGCCCGATGCCGCCCGCCCGTTGGTCGACTTCATGGTATCGGCGGACGGCAAACAGATATTTGTCGCCACCGGCGTTGTTTAGCCTCAATCGCCGCTACTCCCGGCTGCCAACGCACGAGCCCTATCACGCCGCCAGTCCATGTAATACGGAATGCCGATCGAGACGAACAAGGCAACCCAAAGGACGTTGCCGAGAGACGACGAGAACAACACCATGATGTCGCCCTGAGACATCTTCATGGCGCGCAGGAAATAGTTTTCCAGCATCGGACCTAAGATGACGCCGATCAGAATGGCGGCCACGTGGTAACCGGTTTTCCGCGCCACATACCCGATCACGCCGAATATCAGCGCCAGATACATATCGAACATATAGGCGCGTGACACGAAGGCCCCGACCAGCGTGAACGAAATAATCAACGGCGCCATATAGTTGGTGGACACGGCCGTGATTTTTGACATGTAGCGAGCCAGTGGCAGGATGGTCAGGATCATCAACGCATAGGTCACCGCCATCGCCACGAACGGGCCGTAGGCCAGATTGGGATCGGTGATGAACAGGTCCGGCCCCATGGTCACGCCGTGGTACTGAAGCACCACCAACATGATCGCTGCCGTGGCGCCGCCGGGAATGCCAATCACCAGCAAGGGAACCAGGGTTCCGGATGTGACACCATTGTTGGCCGATTCCGGCGCGACCAGCCCTTCAATATGGCCGGTGCCGTATTTTTCCGGGGTCTTCGAGAAGGTCCGCGACTGCTGATAGGCGACGAACGAGGCGATGGACGCCCCCGCCCCCGGCACCACGCCAATAACCAGACCGATGATGCTGGTCCAGGTAATATGCCACCAGCGCGAGCTCGCCTCGCACACGCCTTCCCAGGTCTCGGCCCAGCCCGCTTCCTTCATGCGGGCCATACCGGCTTCGGTAACAATTGATTGGCGCTCGATTACGGCGAAGGCCTCGGACACGGCAAACAGGCCGACAAGTGCGGGGATCAACGGCACCTTGTCGTAAAGTTCAAGAAAACCGAACGTTCCGCGCGGTGTGGCGTAAATGGCGTCGGCGCCGATCAGGCCGACCATCAGACCGAAAAATCCAGCGATCAGACCTTTCAGGGTGTCGCGTGCAGCAATGGTGGCGATCAGCGAGATGCCGAACAGCATGACCACGATCATTTCGACACTGTGCAGATAATTGGCCACCTGCGACAGCCACGGCATGGCCAAGAGCGCCATAACGGTCGTCAGCAAGCCGCCGCCGACCGACGACACGAACGAGATGGAAAGCGCTTGGTGCCCACGTCCCTGCTGGGCCATGGGGTAACCGTCAAGCGGCGTGGCGGCTGCCCCGGCTGTTCCTGGAATGTTAACCAGAATGGCCGGAATCCCGGCACCCATGCGCGACGACGCATAAAGCGCGACCATGAATGTCAGGCCCATTTCCGGGTCCATGGAAAGGGTCAGTGGCAGCAGGATAATGATGGTGTTGGCGGCACTGAAACCGGGAATGGCACCGACAACCAGACCCAGCAGGATGGCCGGAAGAATGAGCCACCAATAGGTGAACGTGTGAAAAAATAGATCGACGAAAAGGCTGAATTGAAAATCCATTACATGAGCCCTTCCATCAGCAGCTCAAACGGCCCCTTGGGGAAGCGCGTATTGAACGCAAGAATAAAAAGAGCCCAGCCGCCAATGGCGATGACGGCGCTTAACGACAAAATGAACCTTTTGTTTCTCGCCCCCGTCAGAAGCATCATGCTAAGGGCCATGAACAGGAACGTTGTTATAGTGAAGCCAGCATATTCAACGACGACGATATAGCCGATGGTCAGGGCCAGCAGCGCGACACGCTTGGGAATCATCGCATTGGGCGCGATCAGGGGGCCAAGCTGGAGATCAACCTTTCCGTTTCGCACTTCAACAAATGTCTTAATCAAAAAGATGGTCACCAAAAGGGTCAGGACCGAGCCGATAAAAAAGGCGCTGACCTGGGCGGTCCACGGTGAATCGAGAATCGTCGAAAAGTAATAAATGGTAAAAATGATGCCCGCGACCGGGATCAGCAGTTCGCCGCCGACGTGTTTCTTTTCCGAAGTTCCGCCGCTGGCATCCGGCAGTGTTTTGTTATCACTCATTTGGGGACCCTTCTCTCGACGCAAACAAGAAGCGCCCCCGCCAGACAAGATCGGACCGGCGAGGGCGCGTTGTTGCCTAAGTGCCGATCAGCCTTTGCCGGTCAGCAGGCTTTTGTATTCTTCGCCGATTTCCATGATGTTTTTGACGTATTTTGCACATGCGTCTGCGTCGCCGTAGCCGATGTACTCCCACGCCGCCTTGGTCTTGACCACGGCTTTTTTGTATTCGGGATCGGGGAAGACCTTCAACAAGGTGCCTTCGAGGATTTTGAACCGATCCGGGTTCTTGTCAATCGCCGACTTCTTGATGGCGAAGGCGCGCGAACCGGCGATCAACGGCGGCAGGCTCATACCCAGATGACCGTTGGCGGTCGGCGCGTTGTGCAGACTACCAGGAAGCGGGTTCTTGTCATCAAAGACCAGAACCGTCTTAAAGGTCTTTTGGCGTTGCACGATGTTGCCCGACGGCAACGCGCCGAAGTCCATCTCGCCGGTGGTGACGCCGGCCAGCGTGTTCTTTCCGCCCGAAAGCGGGATCAGGTTGAACTTCGCGCCCGTATGAGAGGCCACGGCCAATGCGCCCAACGACGCCGGATGGGCCAGACGGCTGACGCCGACATTCAACGTGCGCTTCTTGCCCTCGGCGATGATGTCGTCGATGTTCTGGAACTTGCTTTTCGCCGAGACGAACAGGATGCCCGGATCCTTATCCACCTGCGCGAAATAAAGAAGTTCACTCAGATCGAAGGTCGGCTTCTTGACCACCCAGTTCAGAACCTCGGGGCCCATGTTGCCGAAAAGCAGATCGTGACAATCATCCTTGGCCAGCCCCATGTACTTTTCGTATCCGACCCGACCGGAAGCGCCGGGATAATAGGCACCCTCGAAATTCACGCCCAGATACTTCTTCCACACGCCCGAAAACGCCCGGAAGTTACGGTCCGCGCCGCCGCCTTCGCGGGTCGGGACATAGACACTCATATTTCGCGACGGGAATGCCGCGCCGAATGCCGCACTGAAAGGACTTGCCGCCAATCCCGCAACGCCAGCCGCAGCGACCGAGCCCTGAATGAATTTGCGTCGTGTGGGTTTCAATAGATCCGACATGATATTCTCCCTGTTAAGTATGAAGTGCCGTTTCGCCCCGTTTTTCATTCTCGCAGATTTGACCAATTGGAAAACCAATGTCATATTGATTACTGGAAACAGGCGAATTAATCAACCGCAATTGCGGGTTTTGGGACTCAAGATACCGACATTTGCGGGGCTTTTTCCACCAAACGGCGGGGATGTGGCGGGGAAGCGATGGCACTACAAACCAATGACGGATTGGGAGCGCTGACGCAGCTTCGGGCCTTTCTGGCGCAGGAAGGTTTCCCGCCCAACACGAAGCTGCCGCCGGAGCGCGAATTTCGAAATATCCTCGGCGTGTCGCGTGGCGACTTGCGAAAAGCGCTGGCGGTTCTGGAAGGCGAGGGCGAGGTCTGGCGTCATGTCGGCAAGGGAACCTTCATTGGCACCAAACCAGCCGAAGATATGTTCTCGTTTTCCACCATTTCCGAACAAACCAGCCCCGCCGAGGTCATACGCACCCGCATCATTATCGAGCCCGTGATCGCTCGCGAAGCAGCCATTCAAGCGACCGCCGATAACATCCGGGAAATGCGCGGTTGCCTGAAGGGATCGCGCGAAGCGCGCTCGTGGCGGCAGTATGAAAGCTGGGACAACAAACTGCACTCAGCCATTGCGGCAGCGACGCGAAACACGCTTCTGGTATCCATGTGCGGGACCATGAACACGGTACGCCGCGCCGTGGTCTGGGGCCAGTTGCGCCCCAACAAGGTCAAGCCGCCCGCCAATCACCATAGTTTCGCCGAGCACGAAGCCATCGTCGATGCCATCGAACAACGAGACATGCAACAAGCCGCCGACCGGATGCGTTGCCACCTGGTCTCGGTTCAGCAAGCTATCCTGGAGATTCAGAAAAACGCGGAATGACGTAAAGAGAGGACAAAATGCAAACTCGGAAACTGGGCGGACAAGGACTGCAGGTTCCTGCCATCGGGTTGGGCTGCATGGGAATGTCCATCGCCTATGGGCTAAAGGATGACACGGAATCCATTGCCACCATGCACCGGGCCATGGAGCTTGGGGCCGCGTTTCTGGATACCTCGGACGCCTACGGCAGCGGCAAGAACGAAGACTTGCTGGCCAAGGCCCTGGAAGGCAAGCGCGATCAGGTCATCCTGGCAACCAAGTTCGGCAACCTTCGCCTTGCGGATGGAACCCGCGCCGTCAGCGGCAAGCCCGACCACGTGCAAAGTGCGTGCGAGCAAAGCCTGAAACGCCTGAATACCGACGTCATCGACCTTTACTACCAGCACCGGGTCGACCCCGACACGCCTATTGAGGACACCGTCGGCGCCATGTCGCGTCTGATCGAACAGGGCAAGGTGCGATACCTTGGACTGTCGGAAGCCGGGCCCGACACCATCCGCCGCGCCCACGCCACCTACCCCATTTCAGCGCTGCAAACCGAATATTCCCTGTGGACCCGCGACGCCGAGGCCGAGTTGCTGCCGCTGTGCCGGGAACTGGGCATTGGCTACGTCGCCTATTCACCGGTGGGGCGAGGATTTTTGACCGCGACCATCCGCAATCCCGCCGATATGGTCGACACCGACCGCCGCCACGACCATCCGCGGTTTTCGGCCGAAAACATCGAAACCAACTCGGCCCTTCTTCCGGTTTTGGAAGAAATCGCGGCGGCCCGCGGCGCCACGGCGGCCCAGATCGCCATCGCCTGGGTACTGGCGCAGGGCGACGATATCGTTCCCATCCCCGGGACCAAGCGACGCACGTACCTGGAACAGAACCTTGCCTCAGCCGACGTGAAGCTGAGTGCCGACGACTTCGCCAAGCTGGCGGCTGTCTTTACGCCCGGTGTCACGGCGGGAACCCGCTATCCGGCCAAGCAGATGACCAAGATCGGCATCTAATTCATGGCCGAACTCACCATTACGCTGGGCTGCTGGAAGTACGACCGCGCCCGACCCATTATCGACGGCCGCATCGGCGTTGAGGGCTGCACCGTCGCGCCCATCGTGTTGCCGACTTCGGAGTTGTTCCCGCGCGCCGTTCAGCGCCAGGAATTCGACGTTTCCGAACTGTCGGTCAGCAGCCATATCCTGCAGGTCAGCCGGGGCGAAGCGGCCTACGTGGCCATTCCCGTTTTCCCGTCCCGCTCCTTTCGCCATGCCTGCATCTACGTGCGCTCCGACCGTGGCATCAACAGCCCGAAAGACCTGGAAGGCAAGGTCGTCGGCGTGCCCGAATACCAGATGACCCTGGCCCTGTGGCTGCGCGGCATCCTGCAGGACGTCTACGGCGTCGATTTCAGAACGCTGCACTACCGCACCGGTGGAACCAACGTGGCCGGGCGCAAGGAACGCCTGCCGCTGAAACTCCCTGCCCACATGGACTGCCGGCCGATCCCGCCCGACCAATGCCTCAACGATCTTTTGGTTACGGGTGAGCTTGACGCCATCATGACGCCCATGCCGCCCACCGCCTTCACCGAAGGCTCGCCGCTCGTACGCCGTCTGTTCAATGACGTCGCCACCGTGGAACGTGACTACTACCGCGAAACCGGCTTCTTTCCCATCATGCACGTGGTCGGCGTGCGACGCACCCTGGCCGAACAACACCCGTGGCTGCCCGGCGCGGTGTTCGATGCCTTCGCCGCCGCCAAAGATATGGCCGTGGCCGAGCTGGACGACATTGCGCGCGGCAATGCCAACCGCATCACCCTGCCGTGGTTCGCCGCCGAATGGGAAGCCACCCGGAACCTTATGGGGCAAGACTTCTGGCCCTACGGCCTGCCCGCCAACCGCGCCGAGTTGGAAACCCTGTGCCGCTATTCGTCCGAACAATATTTGGCCGAACGCGCCGTCACGGTGGATGAAATCTTCAAATAGCCCAATCCACCAAAGATGACGATTTTCCGTCCACCGGGATGCCCGACAGTTCTTTGAAAACAAAAAGAATGACCGGGCTCCGCACAGACCCGCAAAGGGACCCGGCCCCTTTGATCCCGTTGATCCAGGCGGACGAG
>JABGRG010000248.1 GCA_018648445.1 Rhodospirillales bacterium
GCAGGATACCGGCGTCGAAGGCGCTTCCCGCTTCCTCAAGCGCATCTGGCGCCGCGTCTCCGAAAACCTCGATCTGCTGAAGTCGGTTGAAGGTAAAGTTCCAGACCTTGGAACGATGGCCGATGCCGAGCGCGACCTCTACCGCAAGACCAACGAAACGATTCAGCAGATCACCCGCGGCCTCGACGGAGCCTTCACCTTCAACACCGCCATCGCCGCGATCATGGAACTGATGAATGCCGTCGCCCCCCTCAAGATTGCCGCCGACAGTTCCGAATCCGCCAAAATCGTATTCCGCGATGCCATGGTCAACGTCGTCCTGCTCCTCTCCCCCTTCGCGCCGCACATTGCCGAAGAGCTGTGGGTTGAGCTCGGCCACGACGCCGGCGTCATGAACGCCGACTGGCCGCAGGTGAACGAAGAAGCCCTCAAGCGCGACGAGATCGACATGGTCGTCCAGGTCAACGGCAAGGTTCGCGACAAAATAAAAGTCGCTTCATCGGCGACGAAAGAAGAAATCGAAGCCACCGCCCTCACCGCCGAAAAAGTCCAGCAATGGCTCGAAGGAAAAACCATCCGCAAGGTGATCGTTGTTCCGGGACGCTTGGTGAATATTGCGGTTTCGTAAGCATAGACGCGTGGTTATGTGGACGATGCCGTTTTCGGATTCGAGCACGAAGCCGAAGCGCATGCGTTCCTCAAAGCCCTGTGCGAGCAAGTGGAAGCCTGCGGGCTAACGCTGCATTCGACGAAGACCCGCCTGCTGGAATTCGGGCGTTTCGCGACGGGAAACCGCAAGAAACGAGGAGAAACAAAACCCGAAACCTTTGATTATCTTGGCTTCACGCACATCTGTGGAAAAACGCGGAACGGCAAATTTTGCATCAAGCGGATCACCAAGGGCAGGTGTCAGTCCTATTATTTCATCATTAGGCGGTTCCACGGCGGATGCCGGGGCATCCGAGCGGCTGAATGGCTATTCCCGCGCAACGGCGGGCTTGGGACAGCCCGTACCTGTAGTCGAGTTCCTTGAACTCGCCACGAGATCGAGGATCTCGGCTACATATTTTAAGGTGGCGGGGCGACGTCCTCGTCGCCCGCTGACAACGGGGACGTTGTCCCTCCAGCTCCACCACAAGAACCTATCGGTTCAGTTCTTATCGGTCAGGAATCAGGGAGTCTGATCGCCGGGATGGATCGGCGCCAAGTTAAGCTACGAAAGTAGTAGTTCGGTAAAGTAGGACAGTGCTTCCTGCCTGTCTGCATTCGCAAGGCCGATCCACCGCAAACAGGCTGGAAGCACTGTCCTTCTTTTGAAAAGCGTCGATCCAAAACCATCCGCAAGGTGATTGTTGTGCCGGGGTGGCTGCGGTTTCGTAAACTATCAGTGATCTATCAAAACAAAACAAATTGATAGCTTGCGCTTGCAATTCTATCAATATGATAGTATTTGATAGTTCATTGATGAGGTGAATATATGAAAATTCCACAGGCTCCCCCGCAATTTGAAACACTGATTGGGAACTTTTGTACCTTTATCGGG
>JABGRG010000012.1:0-14966 GCA_018648445.1 Rhodospirillales bacterium
ATTGGAAGCCTTCGTCAAATCATTGGGTGTTGCACTTGAAATTTGAATCCAGCTTGGGTAGAAACCAGAATGAATGCTGCAGGTAGGGTAGCAATCGCACGTCCGAATAGGGAAACGGCGGACGCGATCCCGTCTTGAGGCTCTCGACGGTTTTTGATGCGTATTGGCCCCGAATGATGTCGAGCCATTTTTGCACGTCGGTCTTGTGCGTGAATTGTGCTTTTTCACCTACGCCGGTCGCCGCGAAAAATTCATTGAGATCGAACTCGTCGAATTCACCGGCGCTTGCAACCGCCACCAATTCGTCGGGCATCTGATAGGTCAGCAGCCGCATCTGCGGAAGCGCACCATAAGGATTACATTTCCCGGGGTTATTGGCGGCAAAATCGGCCTTGGCGCGCTGCTCGTCGGTATAGGTCCAATTGAAGATTTGCTCTTCGATAAACTCGCCCGTGGCCAGCGCCTTAAACGGTGTGCCAGAAAGATAGAGATAGGCTTTGGTCGTGATCGGGAGAAATTCTGTTTCCTTCTGAGAAAGGACGGAAAGGTCCTCGTTCATGTTCTCCAGACCGGCGGCGTATTCGAGCTTGGCCTCTTTTTTGAAGACCGCCTCTTCTTCTCCCTCGAACAGTTCTTTGGCGGTCTCACGCCACGCGCCAAAATGGTACTCGTCGAATACCACGAGGTCCCAATTCACTTGGTGGAGCCACTCGTTCTTCGCCTTAATGTTCCCCGCCGTATCACGCCCCAACAGATCCTGGAAAGAGCCGAAGTAGACAACCGGCTTTCTGCGATCAATTTGCGTGGGGTCGCCACCGGAGGATTTCGACAGATACTGCCAGCCATCAAAATCCACATGGTTCTCCAGATCGGTCTGCCAGGCATCCTCTACGGCGGGTTTGAAGGTCACCACGAGTACGCGCTTCGCACCGAGCTTTTTGGCAAGCTGGTAGGAAGTGAAAGTCTTGCCGAAGCGCATCTTTGCGTTCCACAGAAAACGCGGAACGGCGTGCATATCCTCTTCCCAGCGGGAATGGAAATAGGCGTGCGTCACGTTCACCGCCTCAACCTGCTCACGGCGCATCGGGAATGTCTCGTGATGTGTGCCGCTGAATTTCTCCCCAGTGTGTAGCTCGGCGAGCACCGTTTTCACGTCCTTGACCGCGCAGCGCATCCATTCCAGTTCGGTATTCTCGAAGCCTTTTTTGACGAGCGCGGCGCGCACTTCGTGATCGCTAAAAACGGTGCCGTCATCACGCTCAGCCGGTTCGTCCAATTCAACGCGATAATTCTTTATGGCGGCGGTCTTGACCTGCTCGGCGACCCTCTGCTTCACGTCACGCGTTGTCTGCCCGACCTTGAGAAGGCCATCATGCGCTTCGTCGGCAATCGAATAAGCGTAGATGCGTGGCCGCGCTTCAGGCTTGGGGGCGAGGATTTCGTCGATGGTGTTACTCATCCTCAACGGCTCCACCGAGGTCCATCGGGCGGATCATGCTGTTAATGAATGTGATCTCGTCGTCCGTGATGCCGTACTTCTTATAGAGAACCTCGTCAGTCCAGTTTTGATCCCAAGTTTGTTGGGGTACCCACGAGTAGGTCGATCGAAGCGCATGTTGTGTGATCTTGCGAAGTGAGACAAGAAACCTGAATAGCCGAGTGCGATAGTAGCTTGCGAAACTCAACGCAGCCTGCTCCGTTTCGAAAGGGGAAACCGCAAGGTACGACTGCGTGCATACTGAAGGTGGCGCCGCCACAATTTCTTTGCCAAGAATTTGATGCGGAAACGTCTCACCAGCTCCGTAGGCTTCGGGAACTAGCACTTTCCATGTATCGATCACATCAACATTCTTGCGGATCACACCGCGTTCAACGTAGCCAATCGTTCGCTTTGTTCTGTTGATCAGGTACAGCGCGACCTTCCCCGTTTCCCCCTTCTCATCCCAGTCTTGAAAGTTCGTGGCAATTCCGAAGGGGGTGTCGCCAGAAACAAGATCGACGACAGCTGGTTCTTTCTTGGCAAGGACTTTCCGAAGAATCCCAAGTGCACGTTCATCTCGGACAAAAACGTCAAATTCCCCAGGATATCGGTTTTGTTGATGATGCTCGACACCACTGGTAACGCGGGTGACGTTGCAAGTGCCATTGTGGGCGGCATCCCACAGAAAAAAGCAAATACCACCCTTGATCTGTACACCAGGAAACGCGTCCCCGGAATCATAAAAGTCTGTGAGGCTGCGAAGATGACCACTATTAAGCATGTCAGAACGAAATTCATCAAGGCCGCGTCCACCAGCGAGCCAACGCGCCGGAACCACCATTGATAAATACCTTGGCTCCAGCTTTCTCGCTTGTTCTACAAACAGGTGATAGATGGATGAATCGCTCGTACCACCAGCCCCGCCTTTCATCTGATATGGTGGGTTCCCGATGATTACGTCGAATTGCATATCGTCTCCAAACAGCTCAGTGATACGAGCCTTAATGTTTTTTGTGTGAATGAATGCATAGGCGTAATTTTCAAGCTCCGCCTCGCGATCTAAAATCGCTTTAGGTGCACCGCAGAACTCACACTTGGCGTTGTTCCATATGTGCTCAATTCTCTCAAACCAGATATTGCCTGCGTCTCTCTCAAAGCTTTTGGCGATTGAATGCTCGCCGTTCGCGTGCTTCGAGCAATACAAGCTGCGACGCGCCAGCAGGCTGGTGAGATAGGTGATGCCAATGCCAAACACCTGCTTAGTCAGAATATGATCGACGCGCTCTTGCAGGTCCGGAATTTCATCGGCCAGCCCTTGGGTAAGCCGGCCTGCTATCTCGCGCAGGAAAACACCGGACTTTGTGAATGGGTCGAGAAATTTAATAGATTTGTCGGCCCATATGTCTGCTCCTTCGTGGTCTAAGGCCCACGCCTCAGCCAAGGTGTCCAGCATCCGGTTGGCAAACTCTGGCGGCGTAAACACCTCGTCGTTCGAGAGGTTCGCAATGCATGTCAGTACATCAGGATTTCTCCCGCGTAAGGCAAAGCTGGCTTGCGTACTCATTGTGCATCCTCCGCTGGATTTTCCTGAACGGCTGCAAGGGTGCCTATTGTCATTTGAGGATAGGTCTTGATCGGCTTGAATATTTCATGTTTTTCGAGATGGGCAAAGAGGGAGCCTTCGGCGCTGAATGCCGATGATCCGGTGAGCACATCGAAGCGGAAGTCGCGCCGCTGGAACTTACCTTTGCCGAGATAGCCCCACTCGGCAAACGTAATCGGCTCACCGTCTTGCGTTAGCATCGTCAGCGCGTCACCGTGTACAAGGTTGTCCGATAGCACGAAAAATGCGGCGTGATACAGATCGTCCGATTTGTCCAGGTTCAGATAATCGGCAAAAATTTCGATAAGATTCGCCCGGCACTCGATGATGTTATCCGCCAGAAGCTCGACCCCATAGATGCACATCAGGGCGAGAAGCGCGTAGTGCCGCTTTTCAAAATCGGATTTTCCAAACTTGAGCTCGACGGCGGTAAGCTTCCGTTGCAGGACCCTGACCAGAAAATTCCCGCTGCCGCAGGCAGGTTCCAGGAATCGAGAGTCGATGCGTTCGGACTCATCCTTAACAAGATCAAGCATCGCCTCGACCGTCCACGAAGGCGTGAACACCTCCCCATGGTCGGCGACGCGTTCCTTTGATCTAATTAATGCGGGGGAAGCCTTCTGCTCGGTCAATTGCGCCATTGTCACCTCATAGCTCCGTCCATACCTTCTTTGAACGCGGCGGGTGTTATTATTGGCACAGAAAATTCATCTGCCAAAACCAGCAGGTCCTTGTCGCCGGTAATCAGCGCGTCGGCCTTGGCCGTCAGCGCCAGTTCCAAAAACGGTCGGTCGAACGGGTCCCGGCAATCAGGAACCTTGGTTGGGTTGGGAACGGTGGCAGTTTCGCACCAGGGCAGATAATCGGCCAGCAGGTCCTCGCGTTCGTCATCGGTCAGCTTGAACTTTGGATAGGACAGCACCCGGATCAATTCCGCCGTGGTATCGTGACTGGCCAACGGGCGGATGTTTTCTGATTGCCACGCTGGACGCAACCAGGACAACGACCCTGCATGAAACAACAGGGCCGACAGCAGAACATTGGTGTCGAGAACAAGGCGGGGTTGGTTCATCAGGCTTGTTTGCCCTCGTCGCGCGCCCATGCCACAGCGTCGGCCACGTCATCTTCAGAAATGCCTAAATCCGCCAACTTTCCGCGCACGGCATTGGCCTTGGTCAGCCGCACGGGGACCAGTACGATGCTGCCATTGTCTTCGGATACGTCAAAATATTCTGTCCCCTGGCAGAATGACAACACCGCCTTGGGCAGGGTAAGCTGGTTCTTGGAAGTCAGTTTCGCAAGCATGGTTTGCTCCTCTAGTAAGGATGTAAGAATAGAATACATGCTTTCGGCATTAATTTCAATAGTCAGCCCATCCAGGTAGAGCGAATAACTGGCGGCGTGGGTTTTGTTGGTCGAATCGTCCCATCGCCCTTGATTTTCGCCGCTGCCATAACCTCCGCCTCGTCGTTGAGCCTAAGCCCCATGCTGATCAGCCCTTGCAACCCGGCCATGGCATAAACGAAAGTGTCCAGTGCCTCGTTCCTCTCGCCGTCGCGCTTAGGCTGCCAGGACCGGATAGGCCGACCTTTCAGAAACCGGGTCACCACGCGCTCGGCTGTCAACTGCCGAAAATACTCAACATCCCGGTCGCGGGAGAAGTGAACAAATCCGGGGCCGGGTTCGGTCAGCTTGAGCCGGGCATAGACGGCATCCTTAACGGAATCCACGCCGACGATGAACAACGGTATCTTGCCCTTGTTGGACCGGGTCGGACGACGCGGCCAGACGGGGACGCCCATGCCACCACGCCCTTTGATGGCCCAGACGCGCCGCGCCAGCCGGGTGCGGCAGAACTCATAAGATGCCTTGGTGTGGTGGCCGCCGGTGTCGATGCAGACGGCGCGGATGGGTAAATCTGGCACCGCACGCGGATGAACATAGGTGGCTTGCAGAGCCATATCCAGATCGGCCCAGACGCGCGGCCCGGACGGATCACCCCAGATGATGCGGTAATCCACCACCCATGATTCCTCATCTTTACCCCAGCCGATAACCTGTAGCTCCAACCGGTCGCCCTGAACATCAACACCAGCGGTGAGCACAGCGACAGCATCGGGCAGATCACAGCCCCATTCCTCGCACCGGTCCATGAGCGGGTCGGCGGGCACGGTGTCTCCAGCCTGATCCTCCCAAGATTCCCCCAGCTTTGTATTTACCCAGACCTGCAATCGCGGTGGGTCTTTACGAACCTTGCCATGCTCAACAGCAATCTCGGCCCAGGTCTCCCAAGGAGAATACAACGCCGACAGATGAAACCCGGCGGTGAGACCATCACCCACAACCGTCGCCCGCCATTCGCCGCGCTCCAGCAGGGTGGTCTTGTCATGTTCCTCATGAATGCCACCACACTCGTCACAAACTAGGTGTGCCTTCTCTCGGTGATTTTCTGGCCAATGAATACGCGCCCATGTAATCGGAGCCATATCACCACAATGCAGACAGGGAACATGGTAATAACGCCGGTCGGATTCCTCGAAGGCGGCCTCGATGCGGGAATAGCCTTTCAGGGTTGGGGTTGAGACCATAAGAATTTTCCGCCGCCCCTTGAATGTGGCGGTGCGCTGTATGGCCAGTGCCACTGGATCACCTTCGCCGTCGGCGTCGCCGGGATAGCCATCCACCTCATCCAGAAACAAATACCGCACCGGTGTGGACCGCAAGCCAATGGCGGAATTGGCACCGGTCATGACCAATTGCCCACCGGGGAAAGATTTACGAAACAGACTGTTCCCGGCGTCTCGGGAGCGTGGTGTCGCTACCAGATCACGCAGCACCGGGCTGGATGCAATCAGCGGATCAATACGGGTGACGGTATTGCGTCGTACCATGTCGAGCGAAGGCTGGACCAGCATGACCAGACCGGGCGCGTTGTGGATGATGTAGCCAAGCCAATTCAGTCCCGCTTCGGTGCCTCCCGTCTGCGCTCCTTTCATCATCACTACCCGCTCATAAGAATTGCCGGTGGACAGGGCATCCATGATCTCACGCAGATAGGGAGTGCGCGTTGTGCGCCAGCGCCCCGGCTCGGCGGCGGTGTCGGGCAACATGCGATGTTGGTTGGCCCACGCGGCGACCGGAATTTGTGGCTCTGGCCGAATGGCCCTGCGCCAGGCTTCGTCAATCTGAATGAGCATCAAATAAATCCCTCAGTGGTGTTTCTGCCAAATGCTCCAGATGTTCACGCATCAGCCGGTCCAGCACGGTAAACACCGGCCCGGTCTCGACACCCAGTTCAGCGGCCATGAGGGGTGCAGAGCGTTGCACCCAGGCAATGTGGGCGTCTCGCTCGGCCTTGGCGCGGGCGAACACGGTGCGCTCGGCGTCGGCGACATCAATCAATTTGCCTTGTTCTTTCTCGAACGCCAGCTTGGCGCGCTGCACCTTGAATATTTCGTGCAGGCGTCTGGCCTCGGCCATAGTTGAGCCTCTGCCTGTCACGGCTGTCGTGCCTCCTTTGTTGCGCCGGGCTTCATCCAGATTGTTTTCAATCCAGGCAAGTCCCAAATTGACATCAACCTTGCCGTCATTGCAGATGGGCAAGCCCATCTCGATCAGCTGCGAGATGCGTCCCTTGGTCAGACCGGCGATTTTCGAGAAGGCGGTCTTGGTGACGATATCGTTTAGTTTAGGCATTTTTCACCTGCGACGCTGGATGGGTTTTGCGCAAGGCACCACCACATAGGAATCCTTGGCAAAGGAACCAACTGTTTCCCGGATTGTCCCAATCTCTCCGACTTGACGGCGGAGTTTTAGATAACCCTTGGCAGACTGTTCCGACCTTTCCCATTGCAACAGCCATGCAGACCTGCCTGGGCCTCAAGGCGTGACGCACTGGTGACGCACCCGTGACGCATAAATGACGGCTAAGTGCTTGAAAGTGCTCGCGTGACGCAGGAAGGGGTCCACCTTTTCTATATGTACGCGCGCGCGTGTACAAAAGTTTGGTTGGGGTGGTGCGACACGTGAGCACTTTCAATGGGTTAGCTTTGTTTGGTGGGACATTCATGGGACACATCTCCGTCACCGGTTATAATTCATAGGGTTGCGCCGGGTCAGGCCCATGCCCAAAAAGAACCTGCCTTCGCGGGTGCGCCGGTATTCAATACCGGTGGCATTGGCGGTAATCCGCTGCACAAAGGCGTTGATTGAGGGAATGGTCCGCTCTGAGAACCCTTCGGCAATGACCCATTCTCGAAAATATTCATAAGCATGGCGGGTGGCGATGCGTGGCTCGTGGCCGAGGATGGGTTGTGGCTCCACTTGTTCCGACAACCAGGCAAGAACAGGATCTGCTCCGTAGAGCCAGTCGTTCATGGCGGTTCGGCTTGATAGCGGCAGGGTGAACACCTTGTTTCGGATTAGCCGGGATGCACCATCGACAGCCCATGACAACAATAAGTCGGGTTCTTCCACGCCGATGCGTTTGCCAATAGCTTCAATGCGCTCGGCTTCCGGTATGGTGCGGTTGAAGGATATAACCAGTAGCCTGCGCTGCACGCCTCGATCCATACCACCCATGAACACGGGCAAGCCATTGGTGGCGAATAAGTGCTGGGCAAGTGGCCTGAACTCAATGCGGGATTTGTAAACATCGCGGCCCTGCACAGGCTCACCAGTGACGATGGCCTTGAAAGTGTCTGATGCGATTGCATTGGACGACGATAGCTCATCGCTAGCGTTGAGCAGCTTGCCCACCAGACCGACGATATGACGTTCATCACCCATGCTGGATGCCGTGACCGACGTAATGGCTGAAGGTGGCAGAAGGGCGCGGGCAAGATCGAGAATCTGGCTTTTGCCGTTTTCAGCGGTTTCCCCTTTGAGGATGACGGCGCGGGGTTGGCGCATCCTGGTGGCGTGGCCAAGGGCGGCAGCGCCGGCCACTTCAGCCAGAAGATCAATTTTCGCATTGAGGTCTACATCGCCCTTGAATACGCCTTGGAGCAGGTTTGCCAGGAGAGAGGATTCAGGGACGCCAGATTCTGCACCCGGCATCCAAGATCCCGGCAAGGTATGACGGCAACGGTGTTCTGGATTATGGCGTTTAATTCCTGGTGTGCCAATATCGTCAAACCAGATGAAGCCGCTGCTACAATTGATGCCGGTGGGACCGGTGCTGAAGAACTCTTGATGCGACACCATGGCGGCCATTTCATTCAGGGCCGAGTCCACCCGTGACTTCGATAGTTTGACCCGCGAGGGATCACCCACCGGTGTCAGGAAGATGGAGCCGTCATATTTATGGATGGCAAGCCGCAGTTCCTGTTCAGGTATGGCGTTCCAGCGCGTGACTTCATAACGCCAGAAAGCGCCTTCAGCATGGATGGTGTCGCCGTGGGTACGTTCAAGGTCTTCATGCACACGGCGAGCGATTTCCACATCTGATCCGATATGGAGACGGAGTGCTTTGCGGGTACGTTTTGCTTTTACTTTTTGGTTGACGGGAGGTGTCATTCATTACCCCCTGTCCATGCGCGGATGATTGATTTGCGTGCGGCCAATTGCTGGCCAAGTCGAAAATGTGGCATTTTGATTTTTGCCGTGGTGGTGAGATAATAGATACGGCGCTGAAAGCGGTATTCATTACTGCCAAAGAGGAAATAGGAAATCGCGCGAGCGCCAATCAGGATGTCGTCGTCCAGGCTGTTCTCTGTGCTCATCGCCGACCTCCCGCGCGGGGTGCACTGGCCGTGCGGTCGATATTGCGTTCCTGATTGAGAAGCCAGTCGCGGACGGCCTCTATGCGATACATCACCCGTTTTCCAACGGTTATATAAGGCGGTGCCTGCCTTAATTGACGGTCGCGCTGGGCCGTTCGTAAGGAGACGCCGCGCTGGCGGCAATATTCGTGTTCGTCAATGTAGCCGTCGAAGATGGCCGGTGCGCCGGTCTCCGACATGGTGATTGTCTGTTCTGTCATCGTCATGTCCTCTATGTTCAGGGCGCGGCATGAGCCGCCGTGAATGGACAGATGACGATGAAATATGTGCCCGAAATAGTGACCTGAAACTATGCCCGAGACTATAATTTCAGGCAGGGGTTTTCGGGTTAGATGGACTGCGTTGCTTTGCGATATTCTTCGCGAAGATTATTGGCCACGGTCTTGGGTGTGAGGGGCGGCATGGCCGGGTGGGTGGCTTTGAGCCAAGCGACCAGAGCTTGCGATTCCTTGTTGAGGGATTTCTCAATGGTTCCCGCTTCCGCACGACGTTGAAATTCGGGTTTGATCAGATGCATGGAAGATGGTCGTCCCGGTGCGCCTGTTTCTGGCACTGCCGGTTGAGGGGCTGGTTCTGAATCGAGAACAGAAGGAGCCTTGGTGGTTTTCTGAGCATCGCGAATCCGGTCAAGAACAGGGTGACCCGCAGGAATCTTGCGGGTGATCAGCCCGCGCACTGCACGAAAAGTCATGTCATCGCCCTTGGCAATACGCTTCTCGGTGTCGAGAGTGAGGAACGGCCAATACCGGGCTGGGATGACTTCTTCTTCGGCATCAGGATGCCGCCGCCCGAAAGCAACCCAACCGAGGTGCTCGGCCTGCAGGATCATCAGATCGTGGATGCCTGTCAGGGAATCCTTAATAACGGTTTGAAGCGGTTTGGCATGACGGGTGAATTCCGGGAGGTCTTCCTCTTTGCGTCCAGTCATATCAAAAATTGATGTCTCGAAGGTGAGTTCTTCCCGGCACTCTTCAAGGAGATCAAGCACAAGGCGTCCATCGGCGGTCTCTGCATCACCAAGATAATAATCGAAGATGCCCTGTGGAGTGAGCCATTCAAGGTCGGTCATGGTCGATGCTCTCCCGGTTTTCTAAATTGCCGGTGGCAGCATCAATGGCATTGCCGACGTGCTCGGCGGCTTCGCGCAGAGGTTCGTCGTAAAGATGAGCATATCGCTGTGTGGTTTGAACTTGAGTGTGACCAAGCATGGCTCCAATCATGGGCAGAGACGCACCGCCACTGACCAACAGCGAAGCGAAGGAATGACGAAGGTCGTGGATGCGGACGTTGGGCTTCCAGGTCATCACCGTATTACCTGCCTTGTCTTTCATGACCTTGCCCTGCCGGTTTTTCTTTTCCAACTGTTCGGCCAGCCCGGCCTTGACACAAACTGATTCCCAGGTGCGTTTAATATCGGTCAGTGGATGTTCATCTGATTTTCCAGGGAATGTGTAAATGCTGGTGGCGGTTCTTTTTATCTCTTTGAGCAGGGTAACGGCGGCACTCGACAATGGCACCCGGTGTTCGCGGCGTTGTTTGGTATGGGCCGAGGGTTTGATCCAGACACCCTTGTCCAAATCAAACATTGCCCAGGTGGCATTCAGAACCTCGCTCTTGCGGGCACCGGTAAGCATCAGGAGGCGAATGGCATTGGCCGACACCGGTTGGGCATGGGCGTCAAGGGCGGCGGATAATCTTGCCAGTTCATCTGGCTCAAGAAAGCGTTCGCGTTTTTCCTCACGGTTTTTCTCAATGCCGGATGCAGGATTGTCCTCGCACCATTTCCAGCGGATGGCCAGATTAAACGCCCGGCGTAAAACTTCCATGGTGCGGTTGGCGCGCACTGGGGTGCCGCGCTCGGTGGTGATGCGTCGGTGCAAGGCTGCAACCTGATCGTGAGTGATCTCCGTGACCTTGAATTTTCCAAACTCGGGCAGGATCAGTTTTTCCCACATGATGCGTTCGTCAACCTGCGACCGTTCGGCCTTGCGGGGCAGGTGGTCGCGTTGGTAGCGGTCCCATAGTTCAGCCATGGTGGGCGCGTCCCGGTCGGCATGGCGCTCGCCCATGGGATCATAACCCCTGTCCACCTCACGCTTGAGATCACCAGCTTCGGTTCTGGCAGCCGCCACTGACCAGTCAGGATAGCCACCGATGGTAATGCGCCGCTGGCGGCCACTGATACGGTAATCAAGGATGAAGGATTTAGCGCCCCGGTTGGTTACACGGAGTCCAAACCCCTTCACGCTGGAGTCCCAGAAGAACACCTGCGGACGGTCTCCCGCGCTCGATCTGCGCACCAGGGCATCGGTAAGTCTCTCGGCCATCGCTCCTCCTCGTGTCAACACTATGTCAACACATCCAATTGAACCTTATGGCGCAATTTTGCATCCGCTTACAGATGAAGTCAACGAAATAGCTTTATATTACAGCGTAGTAGCGAGTAGTCAGGAAAATATGTCAACAAATCAAGGCGTTAGAAATCGCGCTTGTTATGGCTCATAACCTGAAGGTCGTAGGTTCAAATCCTACCCCCGCAACCACAAAAAGCCCGCAACATCAATATGTTGCGGGCTTTTTGGTGTCCGGGTCAAACAATCAAATCAAAAACTGGAAGCATATAGGAAGCAGCAGGAGGCGGAAAAGGGCGTTGGCGAATGACCCTTACCGAAAACAGGTCAGGCTATTTTGCTTCCTTGAACTACGCTGCAAAGGCTCCGAAAGTGTTCGACCATACACTGTCTGGCCAATTCCGGATTACGCGCCCGAATGGCGTCGAGAATTGGTTCATGCTCCTGCTGGATGAGCTTCCAGTCATCGATATCCAGAATATTCTTGAAGTCGAGGGGGCGAAAACGTTCCAGGAGATCAAGTATCATATCTTGAAGGATTGGATTGCCAGACGCCCTCGCAATCGCTTGATGTATTTCCAGGTTATAGTCTCCTAGCCGAAAATCTTCAGCCTCGAGTTGCCGGATTAACCGCACCGGGCGCTCAATCGCGTCAATCTGTTCGACCGTAGCAACTATCGCTGCCAATTCAGCCGCTTTCGACTCAAGTGCTTCACGAGCTTCCCAAATGCGGAGGATTTCGACTTTATTCACTTCCAAGTGGGTGCGGCGAAGGTCACGGGATGCGGGCAATCGGTCGGACCGGAGATAGCGTCCTGATCCAGCTCTGGTTTCCACGACTCCCTGAACTTCCAGAACGCGAAATGCTTCCCTCAATACGGGGCGGCTTACCCGCCATTCCTTTTCCAGTTTGCGTTCGGGTGGAAAGCGATCGCCAACGCTTATATGACCCTCGCGAATCAAATTGGCGATTTGATCAATGATGCTCTCGTAAAGCCGAATACTTCGGATCGGGCCGAACGGAGCCATCTTGTCAGCGGGTGCCACTAGTTCTGTTGCCATAAGGCCCTTCCTAAAAAAATCGCAACCGCGCCTCGGGTTCGCCTTTCAAATTGCGCCTACCGAAGAGAATTACGGAGGGTGCGTTTCGATCTTGTCGTCATGGATAGCCTCAAGGACCGCACCAGTGGTCCGGGCCGGGTGTGGAACCGCATCCCCGGAGATGTCCGCGAACAAATCGTGGAACTGGCCTTGGACGAGCCCGAACTGAGCCCCAGGGAGCTGGCCGTCAGGTTCACTGATACCAAGGGCTACTTCGTCTCGGAAGCCTCGGTATACCGACTTCTCAAGGCTCATGACCTGATCACCAGCCCGGCCTTCGTGGTCATCAAGGCCGCGAACGAGTTCCGGGACAAAACCACGGCCCCGAACCAGCTTTGGCAAGCCCGAACGATCGACCCGTCCGCTCTATCCCGCATAGCAGACAAGTTTTTGGGATGACGCTGAAGACCGCTGTTGACCCAAAGCGGACCTTATTGCATCCGGTCGGTGTCCATCCTTATATTCGGTAAATGTACGAAATTGGCGATCTTGTCGTTGTCGACGACAGCATGCAGCGGTCATATCAATATGTGATCGACGCTCCCTGTGGCCGGGAGTTTGGGGACGGTTTTAACCCCTACTACACCCCCAAACAGATGCTGGAGATGGGAGTTTTTGAGGGAAAATACTGCAATGACTGCCGAGCAGAATTTCCTGATAGCTGGTTTGCTGATGCCAAGATTTCGGCTCAGCCCGATCCATCGTTGAACTATTTTGGTGTCAAGAGCCGTCAGTCTTTGGGAGATTGGCGTCGAAAGGGCTGGATTATTGGACCCGATCCGCGAGGTTGGTTTCAGTGGTATTGTCGTTATTATCTTGGAAGACGGTTTTCGGAAATTGACGACCAGCAAATCAAGCGGTGGCGCGCTTTCAAACGCCACGAGGCTCAAGTTCGCGCCAATTGTGATGCGGGAGATTGGACCTGTCGCCCGCGTCAGCGACAAGCGCTCCTTCAATGGGCGTACAACGCCCTAGTTTGAAGTTGAGCGATAGCCAAACTTCCGATTTTGGCTATCAGCCGAAGTTCGCACACAGGCCGAATGATGGCCGCTTTGTAACGCGAAGCAGACCTTCTGGGGGAGATGTTTGCTTCACCATCTGGCGGAGGTTGGGTTGTGGGTCTAACTCGGCTGAATCCAGAGAGTTAACACTTAACGGTGCCGGTCCAAGGGCTGAATATCTGAAAATAACTTAAGATTGCGAAAAAATTCAATTTAGGCAGTCATTGATAAAATATACGCAAAGGAATATTCTTGATAATGGAATAATGTTATGTAGTTGTCCGGCGGGAATCCACGCGAAGGCCGTCGAATTCCGAAAAGCCGTTACCGCGGGGGCATAAACGTGGGCGAACGCGTTGGAAACAATAAGGCCAGATCAATCGACCCCGACGCTTTTGCGCGCCTCAACAGAAAATCAGAAAAACTGGACCGTCCGGACACGCGTTTGCGCATGGAAAATCGTGTCGGTGCGGTAGAGGAAGCGCCGGTTCTTTCGTTGAGGTCTATTTCGCTTCTTCGAGATATTCCGCCATCGACGCTTGATGCCCTGGAACACAATTGCCGTTGGGGTTGGTTCGATGCCGGTATGACATTAATCGAACGCGGCCAGTCCGACGAGGATGTCTTTTTTATGATTTCCGGGCGCGCCCGCGTTGTGAACTATTCCTTGGCGGGTAGGATCGTTTCTTATGCACTGTTGAAGGACGGAGACTGTTTTGGCGAACTTTCCGCAATTGACGGGATGGATCGCTCGGCAACGGTCAAGGCCGATACGATGTGCGTTATTGCGATTCTTTCGGGCGCAAGGTTCCGTCAACTGATCATGTCGGAACCTAAAATCGCCATGGCGTTTCTGCAGCACCTTGCGGGAATCGTTCGGTCCTGTGACGAACGGATTTTCGATTTGGTCACCTTGGGTGCGAAACAAAGGGTGTGTATGGAATTGCTTCGTCTGGCTAAACCGGACGGGGCGGACCTGAGAAAACTGGTCGTTTATCCAGTTCCCACCCAGGACGCCATCGCCAGGAGCGTCGGCATCACCAGGAGAACGGTTTCCCGGGTTTTTCGCTCGCTCATCGACGATCACAAAATTGAAAGAAAGAACAAAACCCTGTTGATCGTCGATAGGGAGTATTTGGAGGGCAATTTGTTCGAGAGAAAACAATAATTCACGCACTCCTCGAACCTTTCAGAAGCCACGCGTATACCCTGTAACAGCCTAAAACGGGACATGTGTCATACCCGTTTGGGGGTGTGCGGTGGTATATTTTGTATGAATTCTAAGTTGCGAAATAATATTTCAATTTATTTCGGCTCGGTGGGCGCCGAAAGAGCGTCGCGGAAGAAACATTCCCAATAACAACATGTCGGGCGGTCACGCCCGTTTGAAGATGAAGCACGGTGACCTGTCCACGCACCCGCGTGGGGTGGCCGTTGAAAATTTCGTAATTCGGGCGCGGTAAACGGGGCCCGAACAGGTTTGGTGTATGTGGTGACGCCGGACTTATGGGTTGATGGAGGGCGAGATGGCGGCGAAGTCCAAAGGCAATGATCCCAAAAGCGCCAAAGGCGTGAAACTCAAAGGCACGCCGGACGACGATATCCTTACCGGCGGTGATGGGGACGATCACATTGATGGCAACGACG